>NZ_JBDGJH010000030.1:0-89772 GCF_057656995.1 Mycobacterium sp. Soil_C_30
GATCCCGACGAGGCCGTCGCCAAGGTCAAGGATTACGTGGACTGGGGCCTCAACCACCTGGTGTTCCACGCCCCGGGACACGATCAGCGTCGTTTCCTGGAACTGTTCCAGCGGGATCTGGAACCGCGGTTGCGGAAGCTGGGCTGACCTCGTCCTCGCTCGAGGGCGGCCTTCCGGTGAACCGGTAGACCCGGAACCGCTCGTCGCCGGTTGCGCCGTAAACCGAGAGCACCAGCTTTCCCAGGCCTGCGCCGTCATCCCAGAGAGCGGGGTAGCGCACGTTCAGGGCGTCTGCGTCGGAGACACGCGGATTACTCGCGACGATGTAGCGGACGCCGAAGTCCCACGGACGGTTCATCACCGCGGTGAAGTCGTAATCGCTGGTGATGACGAACTGCTTGGGGTTGTCCGATGCCAGCCACACGCCCCAGGTGTTGAACGAGTCCATCAGAACCGAACCCTCGGGCAGATCACGGCTGTCGAAGTACTGGGCCAGCGTGCGGTCGTTGACCATCAGTCGCCGGTACCACTGCTCTTCCGGGGGATAGGTCGCCGGATCGAGCAGTGATTTGAATCCGAACTGCAGTTGTTGGTTGCCGACCCTGGAGTCGGACATCGCCATCACGGTGACCGGTATCCCGACCACCAGCGACAACGACAACAGCACCGCGCCGATCCGGCTGGTGGTGTCGTCAGTTCGCCAGGCCCTCTGCTTCACAGCGCCGTTGGGTGTCCACAGTGCCAGCGCTACACAGATCACCAACGGGATGGCCAGGAGGTAGAACCGGAACCAACCGAAGGTGGTCGACGAGTACTGGCTCGCCGCGGCGAAGGTCAACACCGCACCGAACACCACCGCGGGCGCCAGTGCGGCGATGTTCCTGCGCAGCACCGCAAGTGCGGCTGCCACTGCGACGGCGATCAGGACGAAGGGCTGCATGCCCAGCAGCCGGGCCGCAATCACCACCCAGTCGTCGGAGGCCGCCAGTGCCGCCGGACCGCCACGTTCCATGGCTTCGGCGACCTGGCTTCCGTTGCCGTACTGCGAGGTCAGCGTCGCGAAGAGCTCACCGGTGACCACCCATCCGGTGAGCGCCCAGATCAGGAAGACCGACACCACCGGGAACATGACGATCAGCATCGCCAGCAGTGCGGAGTTGAACCTGGAGCCCTGCCGTGAGCGCAGGAACGTCACCACACCCACCAGGGCGGCTGCCCCGCAGGCTGCCGGTATCACCTCATAGCGGGCCAGGTATCCCAGGCCCAAAGCGATTCCGGCCCAAGCCAAGTCGCCGACCCAGTTGTCCTGCAGCCAGCGCAGCAGATGCCGGACGCACCACAGCAGGAAGAAGGCTTGGGCGGCCTCACTCATCCCGGAGGCGCCGTAGACGACGATCATCGGCTGCAGTGCGAAAACGCCGACGGCGAGCCTGCGCCACACCGTTCCGACCCCGCGGTCCAGGGCGATCCGCCGGACCATCACCGCGGCGCCGGCCATGAACAGCGCGCTTTGAACCACTGCAGCCAGCCCGTGGGTCTTCAGTTCGGGCCACCAGCCGCTGAACTGCAGCACGGGGATCTGCACCAGGCTCGGCAGCGGGTTCCAGACGAACCCGATTGCCGAGAGGTGAGGTTGCCGGCTGAACAGCGCGTAACCGGCGTTGGCGACCCGGCTGGGTGCGTCGGGGTCGAACATGTTGTACCGCAGTACGAGTATCGCGCCCACCGTGAAGTAGAGCCCCGAGAGCGTGGCGAAAAGGGCTGCGCCCCAGAACTTCTTGGGTGCGGAGTTCGGCCCTGTCACGGCGGTGCCGGTTGGCACCGCCGTGACAGGGGGCGTCAGGACGTCAGTGGCCGGCACGCCGGCGCCGTACGAAGACGAACGTCACCGCACCGAGCACTGCCGCGGTGCCTGCTGCGATGGACACCCAGGCCCACCATTTCCAGCCGTCGCCGGGGTACTCGTTGGTCATACCGCCGCCCTCATGGAGGGTGAGGTTCACCGAATCGCCCGCGGTGCCTGTGGCCACCACATCACCGGTCAGTGAAGCCCACCGGTTGGGGAGACCCCGGATGTAGTCGAAGCTGGCGTCCACCAATGCCCAGTCGTCGCTGCCGGAGATCGCCAGCACCGTGCGGTCATTGTGGGTGAATGCTTGCACCACACCGACGCCGCCCTTGAGGTCGACGTCGGTTTCCGGGCTGCCGTTGACGTCCACCGCCGAGGCCGACGACGGGAGCAACGGCGGTTGCATACCCGCTTCGGCCAACTGACTGCCGTCGGTCACCGCGAGCAGCCCGGTACCTGCGGTGGCCGCCTCGGTGAACGTGGTGACGTGTGGGCGCAGCGGCACGGTGCTCTGCTGACCCATCAGGTTGATCGCCTGCGCGGCGAAGTCAAGATGACCGGGCTGATCGAGCGCCACCTCGAAGTCGGGGTTGAAGGCCATGGGCAGCACCGGGAATCCGCCGCGGTTGCGGCTGCCGGGGGTGACGGTGACCGTCGACTGCGGGTCCAGAGCGAAGGTGATCCGGTCGTTCATCGGTGCGCAGTCCTGGTCCGGTGAGTATCGGAGTTCCAGCGCCATACCGATATTCGAGGTGACAGACTCGGCCGGGATGTCGCCGGTGACGTCCAGGACACCGGACTCGTCGAGCTTCTGGGTGGCGAGCACCGTGGACCCCGAGCGGATGAGCACCGATGCCTCGCCTCCCACCACCGGGGTGTACCGGGCCTTCAGATGCACCTTGGCGTTGGTGATCGAGCCGACGCCGAAGGTGCTGACGTCGAAGCCGGCATACATCGTGGTGAGGCCGAGGACTGAAGCCTGCCCGGTCATTCCGAGTTGTTCGAAGGTCTTGATATTGGTGATCTGGGCCTGCCGCTGGTTTGCGGTCAGCACTATTGCCGAGGGGTTCTGTGCCAGGCCGAATCGGCGATCAGCGAACAACTCGACCTGTTGCTGGAGCTCCGGGCCGCTGCCGGTGATCGCCAGCACCGCCTCGGGACTGTCCGGATTCTCCACCGCCACACCGGGTTCGCCGTCTTCACGGATGACGATGGTCCGGCTGGTTCCCCTGTTCGGGCCCTGGGCCGACTCCGACTCGGTGTCGATGTCGATACGGACCGGCATCGGGCGGTACAGGTGGGTGAGCTTGGCCACCAGGTCCAGAGCTGCCTGCTGCTGATCCTGGGTCGGCTCCGGGCCCACCTCGATGGTGATGCGGTCGAGATAACCAGGAAGGAAGTCGGCGACAGTGGTCGGATCCGGTGTAGCGCCGGAATATGTTGCCGCGAGCTGACTCAACGTCACCTCGGGCGGCTGGACACAACTGTCGATGCGTTTGTTGTCGAGGTCACGCAGCCGGAAGCTCAGTTTGGCCACTCCGTCGACCACCTGCGCTTTGGAGACGTCGATGTTGAAGGGAACCGTCTGCAGATCAGCCGGAATGGGGATGTTGGCGATGAGTACCCCACGCGCGTCCAGCACGTCGATCCGGCCGGTGGTGTTGACGACGGAGCCGATCTGCCCGCTCAGACGCGCGGGCGTCACCCCTGCGGGTACCGGCATCTCGATGTCGGTCGGCTGGTTCGCGCCCAGAAGCTGAATCTGGTTCGACAGGCCGAGCTGACTCCAGCCGATGGCCGGTGAGGAAGTTCCCGGTGCGGCAAATGCCGGCGCGCTCAGCGGGACTGCCATGCCGGCGGTCATGGCGACTGCGCCCACAGCGCAGATGATTCGTCGAACTGGTTTGTGCACGGTCACTTTTCTCCGTTGCTCTCTACGCTGCTGATCGCAGGCCTGGTGGGGGTCAGAGGGGTCTGGGTGAGACCGTGGACGGTCTTCTCCCAGAAGAAGGGACGGAATACGAGCTGGTAGATGGCTTTGAGCGCGGCCACCGACTGCAGGACCCAGTAGAGCGGGACCAGCAGGGCCGCCCACCACAGGTACGGCTTGCCCTGGGCGTAGCTGACGACCAGGCCGACGAACACCGCCATCGGTGCGACGATCACGAACAACGCCAGACACAGGTAATAGGTGAACGGTGGGAACAGAAAGCTCACGAACGGTGGCCGGCCTGCGATCCAACAGAGCAGCGCGAACCAGAACAGGAGGTTGAACGCGTTGCCCAGGGGGACAGCACCGGTCATCGTGATGAGCCGCAGGATCGCCTTGGTGCCGATTTCACGTCTGAGTTGAACCGGGTGACGAAGGTGCACCATCATCGTTTGCAGATAACCCTTGTACCAACGGGAGCGCTGCCTGACCCAGTTGATGACGTCGGAGTTGGCCTCCTCCAAGGTCACCGAGTCCAGGATGATCGTCCGGTAGCCGTACCGGGCCAGGCGGACGCCGAGGTCGGCGTCCTCGGTGACGTTGAACTCGTCCCAGCCGCCGACTTCCCGCCACACCCGGGTGGGCATGTGGTTGGAGGTACCGCCGAGGGGCACCACACAGCGGGCGTCCTGTATGGCGGGCAGCACCACGCCGAACCACTGATCGTATTCCAGCGCAAACCATCTCGTGAGGAGGTTCTGCTTCTCGTTGAAGTAACCGAGGCGGCTCTGCACGCATCCGACATCCGGCGATGCGCGGCGCAACGCCACCACGGCCCGCCGCAACTGGAGGGGTTCGGGGATGTCCTCGGCGTCGTAGATGGTCATCATCTCGCCACGCGGATCAGCCAGCAGCATTCCGTAGTTGCAGGCCTTCGGCTTGGTGCGGGGCATGCTCGGCGGCACCAGCACCACGCGGATGGATTGCAACTGGATGTCGGCCACCGCGAGCTGTGTGGCCAGGTCGTCCTCTTCGATCAAGAGCAGGACTTCGAGCTTTTCGGCCGGGTAGTTCAACTGACCCACGCCGGTGACGAGATTGTGCATGATCGTCGGTTCGTTGAAGACGGGCAGCAGCACCGTGTAGAAGGGCAGTTCGTCGTCGGGAACCGCCAACGCTTCGGCGTCGCTGATCTGCACCAGTGACGGCGAGGTGAAACCTTTCACCAACAACCAGTTTCGGTCCAGCGACGTGAAGAGGTAACACACCGCCACGAATGTCGTTGCCACCGCTGCTGTTCCGTCCGGAATCAATGCGAAGGCGAGCACGACCAGCCCCACCACCACAGCGATGCGCACAATCGAGCGGCGGTCGAGCACCGTGCGCGCGGACAGGTGAGGCGGCAGCTGTGCCGAGCTGAATTCGTGGTTCACTGCGCGAGATTCCCGGCAATGGCCGGAGTCTGCTCGCCGAGGAGCCGGGACACCACGGCCTCGGTGTTGGCCCGGGCGATCGGATTCACCACACCCGGCTCGGAAGGCTGCTGGCGCAGCGTCCACAAGGTGGGCTCGATGAACGCCGTGTGCAACGTGAGGGGTTGTGGCTCCGGCGCGGCCTGATTTCTGCTCTGACTGGTCAGCACCGTCACCTGCTGGAAGACCGCCCCGCTACGCCAGATCCAGGTCACCGCGTCCCAGTCCGTCGCGGAATTCGTGGTAGCGGAGTCCGCGTCGCTGTGGGCCGATTTGATTCCGGCCGGGGCTGCGACCTGGGCATCGAAGGGCGTGTAGTTGACCGGCACGGCCGACGGGTACCAAATGGCGTCCGTGAAGTCCTGCAGGCGCGCGAGATCTGGGGACGTCATGACGTCGACCACGGTTTCGTAGGCGCCGGCGTCATTGGCAACTCGATACCGGTCCAAACTGGAGCCCGGGCCCAGGAAACGGGTGATGAACGGGAAGCTCTGCGCGCGCTCGAGTCCGGTGTTCTGGATCCAGTCGGTGTTGACCTGTTCCACCGGCGCCGGCCGGGTCATCGGCAATTGCAGGCAGAGCATCACGATCGCAGCGACGACGAGCACCGCGTAGGACTGCGGCCTGCATTGGGGGAGAGGGGATGTTGCGACGGTCTGCTGCGCTCGGCGAGGTGCCGTGATCCGGTGCAGCGCGAGTACCACCACAACAGGAACGGCGCCGGCGGCGACGACCACACGAACATAGAGGCTGGTGTCGATGAGCAGGACGACTGCGAGGCTGGACAGTCCGAGGTTGATCAGCGTGCTCAGCAATCGTCGGCCGAATGAAACGAAACGGGTGGCCAGGAACACCGCTACGGTCCCGATGAAGGCGGAGACCAGGGCCACTGCTGTGTCCGATCCGCCCAGTTGAGCGGTCATCAGCATGACCGGCATGACTGGCGCGAGGACAAGACCGAGCACCCACACGTTCCACAACCGAAGGACATGACGAGCGGAGAAGACCACCATCCCGCAGGCAGCCACCCAGATCAGGAAGCCGACGTTGTCGATGTGCCACAGTGCGGCCAGTGAGGGCAGGCGGCGTTCGATCAGGATGATTGCGGCGAACCCTCCGACGCACAGGAGAGCGGCCGCGATCCAGTCCGACTCGGCGTCGATGACACCCCTGGGGGGATGGCTGTATCCGGCCGCCACCAGCCCTGCCAAGACCGGCGCGATGACCAGGTAGGCGGACTGCGAGCCAGCGAAGGCGGTGCGACCGGCCTCACTGAGCTGAACGAAGTAGGCGAGCACACCGACGAAGAGGACGAACCAGATCCGGGCCCACAGCTCGGGGTTGACGGCCGGGCGCGCGGATCGGACAACATCGTCGAAGCGATCCAGCTCCACACCGGCGGCGCCGGCAGCGTTCGAATCGGCTCGGTACAGGGGGAGATCGATGGACATGTTCTCTGTTCTCGATTACGGGTCGTGTCGTCCGGTGACACGACCAGCGGTATGGCGGTCGGTTTGCCTCCGTCGCAAGCGATTTCGGCGGCCTGAACTCTCCCCCTCGAGTGCAGGCAAAACGTGCTTCAAATACGGCGGAACGCCCCCCGCGCTGCGTTGCCGATGCGGCGCGGTTCGTCGAGGGGAGTCCGGGCGATCGATCGGCCGGAGATGTCGCTGACCAACTACCAGCATCGCAACACTGAGGCCTAGCTAATACTGACGAACTGGAAAAAACGTTACTGCATGCAAATCTAGCAAACAAAGTCGATACGCTGTGATCTCAGTCACAACGGGTTTGAGGGGTGTGGGTCACCGGCCGACCGCAGGTGAGTAGCGCGCCGACGTGGGCGTGCCGTGAAGCGCAGACGTGGCGGTGAAGGCAACGACGTGGCTAAAAGCCCAATCACGTTGTGGCGCTCAGGAAATCGGGTTTTCCACCGTCTGTGGCTGCCCCGCGGCGAGCAGGCGATTCACCACTACCTTGGTGCTCGCCAGGACAATCGGATCCACCACACCGACCTGCAACTGCTGCTGACGGGTCATCCACAGGGCGGGCTCGACCACGACGTTGTGCACCGACAGTGGTCTCGGCGCGGGTGCCGGGACGCCTCTGGCCTGACTGGTGATGACGGTGACTCGCTGGAAAGTGTTGCCGGAGCGCCACACCCACGTGACGGCGTTCCAGTTGTGGGCGCCTTGGGTTTCGGCGGCATCGGCGTCGCTGTGTGCGGTCTGGATGCCTGCCGGGCTGTCGGGCCCGGCGTCGTAGGGCGCGTAGTTCACCGGGGCCGACGACGGATACCAGACTGCATTGGAGAAGTCTTGTAGCCGAGCCAGATTCGGTGAGCTCATGACATCGACCACCGTCTGGTACTCGCCGGATCCGCCGGGGGCCCGGTAGCGGGTCAGGGTGGCATCGGGGCCGAGAAAGCGCGTGATGAAGCCAAACTCCTCGACAGGATCGAGGGTGGCGGCAGCCGTCCAGTCGTAACGCACCTCCTCGACAGGGGCAGGGCTGGTCATCGGCAGGTGTAACCACAACATCGCAACAGCAGCAACCGCCAGCGCGACCCAAGACTGGGGCCTGCGCCGCGGCACCGTCGCTTCGACAGCGGGAACTTCGATGCGACGACTCGAACGTGCGAATCGGTGTGCGGGAAGCACGGTGATCAGCGGGACGACGCCGGCGGCGACGACCACCCTGAGGTACAGGCTCACTTCGGCGAGCACGAGCACAGCTGCGATGGCGACGACGGCGTTGGCAGTTGTGACGAGCAGTCGCCGGCGCAGGTCTGCGAACCGGGCCGCCAGGTAGACCGCGAACGTGCCGAGGGCCGCCGAAGTCATGGCGATCGCAGTGTCGGATCCGCCGAACTGAGCCGTCAGCAACATGAAGGGCACAACCGGTGCCAGTAACAGGCCCGCCACCCAGATGTGCCACATCCGCAGCATGTGGCGAGCGGAGAAGATGACCATGCCGCTGGCGGCGACCCAGATCAGCAGTCCAGCGTTGTCGATGTGCCACAGTGCCGCCATGGTGGGCAGGCGACTCCCGATCAGCCATAGCGCGGCGAACCCCGCTGCTGCGACCAGGATGGCACCGATCCAGTCCGACTCCGCGTCGCCCACTCCGCGCGGCGCGCGGATGTAACCCGAGGCCACCAGGCCGGCCAGTACGGGAGCGACCACCAGGTATGCCGATTGAGAACCGGCAAAGGCAGCGCGGCCGATTTCACTCAAGGGGACGAAGTAGGCGAGCGTCCCGATTGCCAGGACGAACCAGATCCGCGTCCAGATCTCCGCACGACTCATGCGGGGATGTGCGGATACGGCAACGTTCGGTGTTCGATCCCAATCGTCGCTGGCTACGTCGGCGTGAGTGGAACCTGCACTGTACGCGGAGGTATCGGGGGCCATGTTCTCTGTTCTGACTACGTGCCACGGTCGTTGTGGCAAAGGCCTACAGTACGCATCTTGCGGTGCCGCCGCCGGGCAAGGCGGCGCCAACCGCGTGTCGGTTCGACAACGTTTTCGTTGTCGGTTCGCTTCAGCCCCGCGGTTTCGGGGTTGATCGCCGGTGCGCGGGTGCGAAATGAGTGGTGGAGGCCATCTCGCTCCGCACGACGGGCGACGTGCTCACATCCATGCGCTCGTTGCCCCGGTCCCGCCGCATTGCCCCCCGGCAATCGCAACGGGTGAGGGTCGACACTCGACGTCGCCCCGGGCGGGAACGGCGGCGAATTCGACCATGGCTCGACTTTCTTGCCGGTAGAGTGCGACCGGCTACCCAACGTCGGCCTGCATTTCCAGCATCGTGATTCTGGAATCAATACGTTATTTACGAACTGGCAAAAACGTTAGCTGACGCGATTACAGCAAACAAATACATTCGGCTGTGATCTTGATCACAACTGCGTTTGACTCGGTTAGCCAGGGGGCCTCTGGATCGTCTCGGGAAGATGCGGAAGGCTGTAACGGTGCCGCAAGGACCGGGTTTTGCCTCCAGCATCTACGTCGCCTCACCAGAAGGTGACACCGGCAAGTCGACCATCGCGCTCGGCATTCTCAATCGCCTGACAGCGACGGTCCCCAGGGTCGGGGTGTTCCGCCCGATCACCCGGCTCGGCGAGGTACGCGATTACATCCTCGAGCTCCTGTTGGCTCAGACCTCGGCCGGGCTCACCTACGAGGAATGTGTCGGCGTCGGCTATCAGGAACTCCACGAAGACCCCGACGCCGCCATCGCGCAGATCGTCGACCGCTATCACCGAGTTGCCGACCGCTGCGACGCCGTGCTGATCGTGGGCAGTGACTACACCGACGTTGCGAGCCCGAGCGAACTCGGGGTCAATGCGCGCATCGCCGTCAACCTGGGCGCGCCCGTGGTGCTCGCCGTCCGCGCCAAAGGTCGGACACCGGACGAGGTGGCTCAGGTGGTGGAGCTGTGCCTGGGCGAACTGCGCGCCCAGCACGCCCATGCCGCCGCCGTCGTGGCCAACCGATGCGAGCCTGCCGAGCTCGAAGCCGTGGCCGCCGCGCTGAGTCGGTTCGAGCCCAAATCGTATGTGCTGCCGGAAGACAAACTGCTGGTCGCGCCGTCGGTGTGTGATCTGCGCACCGCTGTCGGTGGCACGCTGATCAAAGGTGACGAGTCGTTGTTGGGCCGCGAGGTGCTCGATGTCCTGGTGGCGGGTATGACGGCCGAGCACGTGGTCGAGCGGCTCACCGAAGGCGTTGCGGTGATCACCCCCGGTGACCGCTCCGATGTGGTCCTGGCGGTGATGAGTGCTCATGCGGCCGAGGGCTTTCCGTCCCTGTCCGGTGTGATTCTCAACGGCGGCCTGGACCTGCACGACTCCATCGCCGCCCTGGTCGACGGGCTGCGGCTGCGGCTGCCCATCATCGCCACCGATCTCGGGACCTTCGCCACCGCCAGTGCCGTGGCCAATGCACGCGGGCGGGTGACGGTCGACTCGGCGCGCAAGATCGACACCGCATTGGAACTGATGGACCGATACGTCGACACCGCCGATCTGTTGGACCAGCTGGCCATCGAGATCCCGACGGTGATCACGCCGCAGATGTTCGAGTACCAGCTGATCGACCGCGCACGCGCCGACCGCAAACGCATCGTGCTGCCGGAGGGTGACGACGACCGGATCTTGAAAGCCGCCGGTCGTCTACTCGACCGCGGCGTGGCCGACCTGACGATCCTCGGCGACGAGGCAGCCGTGCGGGCCCGCGCGGCCGAGCTCGGTGTCGACCTGTCGGCGGCGGACGTACTGGACCCGCGCACCAGTGACCTGTGCGACCAGTTCGCCCAGCAGTACGCCGAGATCCGCAAGAAGAAAGGCGTGACGGTCGAGCAGGCTCGCGAAATCATCCACGACGTCTCGTATTTCGGCACCATGCTGGTGCACAACAACCTCGTCGACGGCATGGTCTCCGGAGCGCGGCACACCACCGCGCACACGGTCCGGCCGGCGTTCGAGATCATCAAGACGCTGCCCGATGTGTCCACGGTGTCGAGCATCTTCCTGATGTGTCTCGAGGATCAGGTCCTGGCGTATGGGGATTGTGCGATCGTGCCCGACCCCACCGCTGAGCAACTCGCCGACATCGCCATCAGTTCGGCGCGCACGGCCCAGCAGTTCGGGATCGAGCCCCGGGTGGCGATGCTGTCGTATTCGACGGGCACGTCCGGCACCGGAGCCGACGTGGACAAGGTCCGTTCCGCCACCGAACTCGTCCGCCAGCGTGCCCCAGAATTGTTGGTGGAAGGCCCGATTCAGTACGACGCCGCCGTGGAACCGTCGGTGGCGGCCACCAAGATGCCGGATTCGGCGGTGGCCGGCCGCGCGACGGTACTGATCTTCCCGGACCTCAACACCGGCAACAACACCTACAAAGCGGTGCAGCGCAGCGCCGGCGCGATCGCCATCGGTCCGGTGCTGCAGGGCCTCAACAAGCCGGTGAATGACCTGTCGCGAGGAGCATTGGTGTCCGATATCGTCAACACGGTGGCCATCACGGCGATCCAGGCGCAAGGCAAGTGAACGACGAACGCACCGTTCTGGTGCTGAACTCCGGCTCGTCGTCCGTCAAATTCCAACTGATACAACCCGATAGCGCCGCCTCGATCGCGCACGGCATCGTCGAGCGCATCGGTGAGGACAACTCGACGGCCAAACTCGTCTGTGGCGATCAGGAGTTGCGCCGCGACGGCGCGATCGCCGATCACGAGGCCGCACTGCGCACCGCATTTGAGCTCTTCGACGAGGCCGGGGCCCGGCTGGGTGAGCAGGGCCTGGTGGCGGTGGGCCACCGCGTGGTGCATGGCGGTCAGGAACTGTACCGTCCGACCGTCGTCGACGACGCACTGCTGGCCACCATCACCGAGCTGGCACCCCTGGCTCCGCTGCACAACCCGCCGGCGGTCCTCGGTATCGAAGTCGCGCGCAAGGTACTGCCCGACCTGCCGCACGTCGCCGTCTTCGACACCGCGTTCTTCCACGATCTGCCTCCCGCCGCCGCGACGTACGCGATCGACCGAGATGTGGCCAGTGAGTGGAAGATTCGCCGCTACGGGTTCCACGGGACGTCCCATCAGTACGTCAGCGAACAGGCCGCGGCATTCCTGGGCGTCCCGCTGGAGAGCCTCAACCAGATCGTGTTGCACCTGGGTAACGGCGCATCGGCGTCGGCGATCGTCGGGGGCAGGCCCGTCGACACCTCCATGGGACTGACGCCGATGGAGGGCCTGGTGATGGGAACCCGCAGTGGGGACATCGATCCCGGCGTCATCATGTATCTGTGGCGAGCAGCCGGGATGAGTGTCGAAGACATCGAGACCATGCTCAACCGCCGCGCGGGGGTGCTGGGCCTGGGCGGGGAGATCGATTTCCGGGAGCTGCACACACAGATCGACGCCGGCGACGCTGATTCGCAGTTGGCCTACGACGTCTACATCCACCGGCTGCGCAAGTACATCGGTGCCTATCTTGCGCTGCTGGGCACCGTCAACGTGCTGACCTTCACCGCCGGGGTCGGGGAGAACGACGCCGCGGTACGCCGCGACGCCCTGTCCGGTCTGGCCCCGCTGGGCATCGAACTCGACGAGCATCTCAACGACAGCCCCGCCCGCGGCCCCCGGATCATCTCGGCGGAACGCTCACCGACCACCGTGCTGGTGATCCCGACCAACGAGGAACTCGCCATCGCCCGGGCCTGCACCGCAGTCCTCTAGAACCACGCCGAACTCAGAAGGTGGAGGGCGGTCGCACCGTGTTGGCCATGTCCACCAGCGCATACCGATGCGCCTGGGTGGGCGCCACCCGGGCCAGCGCCCGCAACGACGCCTCGACGCCGAGCTGCAGGCCGTGCGCAGTGAACGGGAAGCCCAGGATGTGATTGGTGCTCGCCTCGTTGTCGGCAATCCAGTCCATCGCGGTGCCCAGCACCAAAGCGCGCAGCTGGAGCACGCGGGGCTCGCTGTCGGGCAGCGCCTCCACCCGGCGTGCGGCATCGCGGATCTGCTGTTCGGTCAGTTCACTGGTGGAACGCCCGGACAGCAGGGTGACCGCACTGGTGAGCCGCGCGGTGGTGAAATGTCGCGACGTGGCGGGCACCTGGTCGAGGGTTCGAACCGCGGCTTCGCGTTCGCCGTTGGCCGACTGCGCCCGCGCCAGGCCGAAACCCGCTGAGATCACGCCATTGTCGGTGTTCCAGACCGTGCGATAGAACTGCGCCTCGTCGGCGTCGCCGGCCAGCTCCGCGGTCGCGGCCAACGCGATCTTGGGGGCCAGCTCGCCGGGCAGAGTGTCGAGGACTTCGTTGAAATGTTTGATGGCTGAGTCGTAGTCGGCGGTCAGTAGATCGGACACGGCGCGGAACCAGACGAGCCGCCATCGCCAGCCCACCCGATCGGCGAGGTCGTCGAGCTTGCGGGTGGCCTTGGCGACATCGCCGAGATCCAGCAGCGCCCGCACCTCCATCAACGGCAGGTCGGTGGACTCCGACAGGTCGATCTCGTCGGAATCCAACGTGCCGTGCCGGGCGGCGCGCAGCGAGTCCAGCGTCTGCACCGGTTGCGACAGCAACGTCGCGCTGAGCACCTTGGCTCCGACGTCGCTGGGGTCGACCAGCGGGACGGGCAGTGCCGTCACGATCTCGCCGGCGGTCAGCTTCTCCGAGTGCGGCTGCCCGTCGAGGTAAACGTCGGTGTGGGCCACCAGCAGATCCACCCCGAACGTCGACCGCGACGGTGAGAACATCGTCGACAAGCCGGGACGCGGGACGCCACTGTCCTTGGCCACCACTTCGCGCAGCACACCCAGCAACTGACTCGACATCTCGTCGGCGCTGGCGAAGCGCCGGCGCGGATCGCGATCGATGGCGCGGCGCAACAGCCGACCGAAGCTGTCGTACTCCCTGAGCACCGGGTCGTCGTCGGGCAGCCCGTCGACGTAGCGGCCCTTGCGGGTTTTCAGCTTCAGGGTCAGCGCCGCCAGCGTCCGGCCAACGGTGTAGATGTCGGAGGCCACCGTCGGGCCCGTCCGCACGATCTCCGGGGCCTGATAACCCGGGGTGCCGTAGAGGTATCCGAACGAATTGATCCGGGACACCGCGCCGAGGTCGATGAGCTTGAGCTGCGATTCGGTCAGCATGATGTTCTCGGGCTTGAGGTCGTTGTAGCACAGCCCGATGGAGTGCAGATACCCCAGCGCGGGAAGGATCTCGAGCATGTAGGCGATGGCCTGGGCCACCGGCAGTCGTGTGCCTCGTGCCTGTTTGAGCGACGTGCCGCCGACGTACTCCATCACGATGTAGCCCACCGGCTCGCCATGCGAATCCGGGTGCTCGACGAAGTTGTAGATCTTCACGATCGACGGGTGGACCACTTCGGCGAGGAACTGGCGCTCGGCCATCGCGATGGCCTGGGCCTCCGCGTCACCTGAGTGCACCAGTCCTTTGAGCACCACTGGTCGCTCGTTGACGTTGTGGTCCACGGCCAGGTACACCCAGCCGAGACCGCCGTGGGCCACGCAGCCCTTGATCTCGTACTGGTCGGCGACCATATCGCCGGCCCCGAGCTGGGGCAGGAAGGAGTACGCGCTACCGCAGTGCGGGCACCAGCCCTCCGAGAGCGCTTTGCCGTCGGGGGTGGACCGCCCGACCGGTTTGCCGCAGTTCCAGCAGAACCGTTTCGATTCGGCGACAACCGGATTGGTCATCAATGCGGCGAACGGATCGATCTCGGGAACCCGCGGGATCTCCACCAGGCCACCGCCCAGGCGCCGGGTAGGGGAGATGGCCCGCGTCAGCGCGACGGTGTGGTCCTGCGGTTCGGTGCCTCCACTGGAGATGAAGGTGCCCTCGGAGTCATCGTCGAAGTTCGGCCGGAAAATGGCCTGGGTGGCCATCGGGCGCAGGGTCGACATGGAGTCGAAGAGAGCCTCGGCAGGCTGGGTGCCCGGTCCCTCGTCGTCGTCCGTGTCCGGCCCCTGCTCGATGATTGCGCCCGGCCCTTCCTCGGTCTCGTTCGTCGACCTCGTGGACCGGTCGGTGGTCTCGTGCGTCGACCTCGTGGACCGGTCGGTGGTCTCGTGCGTCGACGTCGTGGACCGGTCGGTGATATCGGAGTCACTCATTCGACTCACCTAATCCACATACCGGGCGCTGGGTGGGGCCGGCGGCGGACCGAGCACTGTCAACCACTTGCGGTACAACGTATTCCACGTGCCGTCCCGACGGATACGTTCCAGCGTACCGTTGACGAACCGCACCAGCCCCTCGTTCTGCAGGTTGATCCCGATACCGTACGGCTCCTGGTTCATGTTCGGGCCGACGATGTGCAGATACGGGTCCTGCGACACCAGCCCGGCCAGGATCGAGTCGTCGGTGGACACCGCGTCGACCTGGCGCTGCTGCAGCGCCACCAGGCAGTCGGCCCAGGTCACCACGGTCACGATGATGGGCGCCGGGGTGATCTGGCGGACCCGCTCCAGCGATGTGGTGCCCTTGGCGGCGCAGACCCGCTTGCCGGGCAGATCGGAGGCCTGCGTGATCGCCGAGTCGCGCGGGGCCAGAATGCGTTGATAGGCATTGAGATACACCGTCGAGAAGTTCACCAGCTCTTTCCGCTCGCAGGTGATGCTCATGGTCTTGACCACGATGTCCACTTCATTGTTCTGCAGCGCGCTGATCCGGTCGGCCGACGACAGGATGCGGTACTCCACCTGTGATGGGGTGCCGAAGATGTCGCGGGCCACTTCGCCGGCGATGTCCACGTCGAATCCGGTGATCTCACCGGAGATCGGATCGCGGAACGAGAACAGATTGCTGCCGATGTCGAGCCCGACGATGAGCCTGCCGCGGTTGCGGATGTTCGCGACGGCATCCTGGGCTTCGGAGCGGCTGGAGAACGGCCGCAGACTGGCGGTGCGGTCGCAGTCCTCGTCGTCGGTGTCGGGCGGGCCGGGAGCTTCGGGCGCCATCTCCTCCATACCGGCGGGTGTCGGCGGCGGCAAGGTCAGCACCGGGGCCGGTGTCGGCGGGACCGTCTGCGCGCACCCGGTGAGCAGGACCATCAGCGCGGCCATCGCGGCCGCCAACCGCCTCGTCATCGGTACTCGCTGAGCCGGGGCCAGATTCCGAGGGCCACCGCAACCGCCGCCCCCAGTGAGAGCACCACCCCGCCGACGGTGGCCCCGGAGAGCACCCGGCGAGCGTTGCCGATGTCGTTGCGCAGCTGGTTGCGGCTCTCGCGGATTCCGCCTGCCAGCGCCTCTTCGAGCTTGTCGAAGGCCGGGGTCGAGTCGTCCTCACCGGTTCCGAGCGCCACCTGTGTGGCCGCCTGGTAATTGCCCACCGAGATGTAGGCGTTGATCCGCTCATCGGCCGACCGCCACTTGGCCAGTAGTTCGTCGGCGTTGGCCAGATCGGACTTGTCGATCGCGTCCTCTCGTTGGAGGTACTCGGCGAGCTGCTGCTGCATGGTGTCGATGCGTTGGTAGTAGGACTGCTTGCGGACATCTTCGTCACCGCGGCGGATCAGCGACAACGTTTCGTCGGCGCGGGCCTGCTGGGCGGTGATCGCCAGCGTAGTGATGGTCTTCAACGATTCCGCCGCGGTGTTCTTGGCGCTGCGGCTGCCCGCGGTCGAGATCGTCAGCGCGGTCCCCACCCAGACGACCATGATCAGGATGGCCAGCCCGCCGGCGATCAGTCCGATGTTGACCCGGCGCCGGGTGCGGCGGGCCAGCCAGCGGTGGGCGAAGGCGCCGAAGAGGATGGTGGCGCCGACGACCAGGATCACCGGTGCCGGGATGCGGGTGGACGCCGTGGTCTCCTGGTCGACGCGCGCCGAGGTCACCTCGTAGAGCCGTTGGGCGCTGGGCAGGATGGTCTCCTGCATGAGCGACGAGGCCTCCGACAGATACGACGAGCCGACCGGATTGCCCGCGCGGTTGTTGGTGCGCGCCGTCTCGATGAGCCCGGTGTAGACGGCCAGCTCGGCGTTGATCTTGCCGAGCAGCTCTTGCATCGGCTGGTCGGTCAGTCCGCTGGAGGCCTGGGTCAGCGCGATCGCGGCGTCGGTGATGGCCTGTTCGTAGCGTTGCCGCACCGGCCGGGGTTCGGCGCCGGCGATGAAGGCGGTGGCCGCGGCGGCGTCGGCCACCGACAGGGTGGTGTAGAGCTGTCCGGCGGCGAACGCCAGCGGCTCGGTGTGGTCGAGCACGGTGGTGAGCTGCTGCTGACGGTGGTCGATGGTGGTCGATGTGGCAAACGCGCTGATCACGCCGAGCGTGGCCAGAATCACCCCGATCGCCAAGATGCGACCGGGTGTGGTCCACAGGAACCACCACCGGGGATGGGCGGGCTCGGCGGGCGACCGGGATGCCAGCGGCTCCGTCGACGGGTGCGCCAACTCAACCGTCACCTGGGCGGACCTCGTTTCCCGCTCGCGCTTGTCCGGACTCTTGCCAACTGTATAAGCGAATTCTAAGAGCATCTGTGTGACGCGTGGGGCGAGATCGACGAGCCCACGCGTGACGAACTCGTGCGCTTATTGTTGAGCGCGTGCATGGCGATGGCGACGGTTGGGTGGTGTCGGACACGGGTGCACATTTCTGGGGCCGGCACGGCGCGGCGGGACTCCTGTTACGCGCCCCGCAGCCCGACGGATCCACCGCCGTGCTCCTCCAGCACCGCGCCCCATGGAGTCACCAGGGCGGCACCTGGGCGCTGCCCGGCGGCGCGCGCGACAGTCATGAAACCCCCGAACAGGCCGCCGTCCGGGAAGCCGAGGAAGAAGCCGGGCTGACCGCCGACGTGCTGGTGGTGCGCACCAGCGTCGTCACCGCCGAAGTGCCGGGATGGTCCTACACCACCGTGATCGCCGATGCCCCGTCGATGCTGGACACCGTGCCCAACCGGGAGAGCTCGGAGTTGCGCTGGGTCCCCGTCGACGAGGTGGCCACGTTGCCGCTGCACCCGGGGTTTGCCGCCAGCTGGCAGAAGCTCCTGGGGATCCTCAGAGATCTGGGCGTGATCTCAACCGGTCAGCGACCCACTACTTAGACCGGTGTCCCGGCGGCCGGCCCTCTTTCGCCCTCGTGCCTCGGGCTCGTCGACCGGCCGGTGTCCTTGGCGGCCGGCCCTCTTTCGCCCTCGTGCCTCGGGCTCGTCGACCGGCCGGTGTCCCCTTCAGTCCGGAATCCCGGCACGCAGGCGACGGGCCGCGGCTTCCGGGTCGTCGGCGCCGGTGATCGCGCGTACCACGACCACCCGCCGGGCACCGGCCTCCACCACCTCGGGCAGCCGTTGCTCGTCGATACCACCGATGGCGAACCAGGCCCGGTCGGTGCCGGTCTGCGCGGCGTGCCGCACCAGATCCAGGCCGGGCGCCGCCCGGCCCGGCTTCGTCGGCGTCGGCCAGCACGGTCCCACACAGAAGTAGTCGATCTCTTCATTGAGGGCGTGATCGACCTGCGCCCGATCGTGGGTGGAGCGGCCGATGAGCGGACGCGCTCCGATGATGTCGCGTGCCACGAGCACCGGCAGGTCGTCCTGGCCCAGGTGCAGCACGTCGGCGTTGGCTGCCCGGGCGACGTCGGCACGGTCGTTGACGGCGATCAGTGCCCCGTGACGCAGGGCCGCATCGGCCAGGATCTGGAGGGCCTGCAGTTCCTGCAGGGCCTCCAAGGGGCCGAACTGCCGTTCACCGGCCGAGCCCTTGTCGCGGAGCTGGATGATGTCGACGCCGCCCGCCAGGGCGGCGTCGACGAACTCGGCCAGGTCACCGCGTTCGCGCCGGGCGTCGGTGCACAGATAGAGCCGCGCGCTCGCCAGCCGGTCCAGCGGAAGCCGATCGGCTTGGGGCTGTTCAACCATGCGGCGAGAGTACTGTGGAGGGCCTGATACACGGGAGTCCCGGTCGCGGGACTGAGAGTGGGCACACGACACGGCCCTTACCGTCACACCTGATCCGGGTCATGCCGGCGATAGGGAGCTAGGAAGCATGCAGCTGGCAGTCATCGGCGGAGGCGTGATCGGGCTGTCGGTAGCCCGCCGGGCAGCCCAGGACGGCTGGTCGGTGCGGGTGCATCGCACCGCTACCCCCGGCGCGTCGTGGGTGGCCGGCGGCATGCTCGCTCCGCACAGCGAGGGCTGGCCCGGCGAAGAGGAACTGCTGCGGATCGGGCTGGAATCGTTGGCGCTGTGGCGCGCCGAGGGGCCCGGGTCCTTCCTCGACGGGTTACCCCCCGGCGTGGTGACGGCGCGGGAATCCCTGGTGGTGGCCGTCGACCGAGCCGATGCCGCCGACCTGCGCACCGTCGGCGAATGGCTGTCCGGGCAGGGCCACCCCGTCGAGTTCACCACCAGCGCACGCGATATCGAGCCCCTGCTGGGACAGGGAATCCGGCACGGTTTCCGGGCGAGCACCGAACTGGCGGTCGACAACCGCGCCGTGGTCGACGCGCTGGCCGCGCAGTGCGAGCGGCTCGGTGTGCAATTCGCCGGGCCGGTCACCACACTGTCGGACGTGGACGCCGAGACGACGGTGATCGCCAACGGTATCGACGCGCCCGCGTTGTGGCCGGGCCTGCCGATCCGGCCGGTGAAAGGTGAAGTGCTGCGGCTGCATTGGCGCAAGGGGTGCCTGCCGGTGCCCCAGCGGGTGATCCGTGCGCGGGTACGCGGCCGGCAGGTGTACCTGGTGCCGCGCGGCGAGGGTGTCGTCGTCGGCGCCACCCAATACGAACACGGCCGCGACACCAGTCCCACGGTCACCGGGGTGCGGGAACTGCTCGACGACGCGTGCGCGGTGATGCCCGCGCTGGGGGAGTACGAGCTCGCCGAATGTGCGGCGGGACTACGGCCGATGACGCCGGACAACCTGCCGCTGGTCGGGCGTCTCGACGAGCGCACGCTGGTGGCCGCCGGTCATGGCAGATCGGGATTCCTGCTTGCGCCGTGGACTGTGGAGAAGATCAGTGCGGAGCTGGCGGCGGTGGGAAGTGTGGTGCTGGATCGCTCATGAAGATCACGGTGAACGACGAAGAGGTGCAGGTCGACGAGCAGACCACGGTCGCCGACCTGCTGGTGCGGCTCGGGATCCCGGAGAAGGGCATCGCGGTGGCCGTCGAGTGGGCGGTGCTCCCGCGGTCGCGTTGGGACACAATACTTTCCGAAGGGGCGCGGGTGGAGGTAGTGACAGCGGTGCAAGGTGGCTGAGATGACGAACATGCTGACCATTGCCGGGCGCAGCTTCGGCTCCAGGCTGATTCTGGGCACCGGCGGTGCGGCCAACCAGTCGGTGCTCGAGGAGGCGCTGATCGCCTCGGGGACCGAGCTGACCACGGTCGCGATGCGCCGGGTGGACGCCGCCGAGGGCACCGGTGTGCTCGCGCTGCTCGAGAAACTGAACATCACCGCGCTGCCCAACACCGCCGGATGCCGTGGTGCCGCCGAAGCCGTGCTCACCGCGCAGCTCGCCCGGGAAGCCCTCGGCACCGACTGGGTGAAGCTGGAGGTCATCGCCGACGAACGCACCCTGCTTCCCGATGCCGTCGAATTGGTCCGTGCCGCCGAGCAATTGGTGGACGACGGCTTCACGGTTCTGCCGTACACCACCGACGACCCGGTGCTGGCCCGGCGGCTGGAGGACACCGGTTGCGCTGCGGTGATGCCGCTGGGATCGCCGATAGGCACCGGCCTGGGTATCGCCAACCCGCACAACATCGAGATGATCGTGGCCCAAGCCGGTGTACCGGTGATCCTCGACGCCGGCATCGGCACCGCCTCGGATGCGGCGCTGGCGATGGAATTGGGTTGTGATGCCGTGCTTCTGGCGAGCGCGGTGACGCGCGCCGCCGATCCACCGGCGATGGCCGCCGCCATGGCGGCGGCTGTCACCGCCGGCTATCTGGCGCGGCACGCCGGCCGGATTCCGAAGCGGTTCTGGGCCCAGGCATCCAGTCCCACCGGCGCGGTCAGCTCCTGACGTGGTGAGGGGGCGCTACGTCGCGCTGGGCTCGTCCATGGCGGCGGGCCCCGGAATCGCGCCCCGGGTGCCGGGTTCGCCGCGCCGGGCCGGGCGCTCGGAACGCAACTACGCGCACCTGGCCGCGCACGCACTGCAGCTCGAGCTGACCGACGTCACGTACTCGGGTGCCACCACGGCCAACCTCCTGGACGAACCCCAACACGGTGCGCGGCCGCAGCTGGAGGCGCTGCGCGGGGACGAAACGCTGGTCACCATCACCGTCGGCGGCAACGACATCGGCTATGTGCCCGCCTTGATGGCCGCCGGCCTGCCGCGCGTGCTGCGGCGACTGCCGCTGCTGGGTCCCCGGCTGCAGCAGCTGCTCGATCCCGAGACCCGGGAGCAGCCCTTGCGGGAGCTCGATGTGTCCATGCGGGCGGTCGGCCGGGCCGTGCGCCTGCGGGCACCCGAGGCCCGCGTGCTGTTCGTCGAGTACCTGACGCTGCTGCCGCCGGCCGGCAGGCCGGCGAAACCGCTGACCCCGCCCGAGGCCGACCTGGGCCGGTATCTGGCCGCCCGACTGCAGGAAATCACGGCGGCCGCCGCTGCGGAGACGGGCTGCGAAGTACTCCCCGTCGCCGACGCCAGTTCGAGCCATCACGCCTGGTCAGCGATACCGTGGACGGTGGGTGCACGGGTGCCCGTCCCTCTGCCCGGCCTGGGTGGCCCCGCCCCGTTCCATCCCAATGCCGCCGGTATGGCGGCGGTCGCGGAGATGGTGGTGAGCCGCGTAAGGTCGCCGCAGTGATCGAACGCGCGAGGATCGAACTCACTGGGCTCACCAAGGTGTTCGGCCGTGGTAATCGCGCCACTCGCGCGGTCGACGATCTGACCTGCACCGTCGAACCGGGTGTGGTCACCGGCTTTCTCGGGCCGAACGGGGCGGGCAAGTCCACCACCATGCGACTGATCCTCGGCCTGGACCAACCCACGTCGGGTTCGGCCACCATCGCCGGGTGCCGGTATCGCGACCTCGACGATCCGTTGCGGACGGTGGGCGCGCTGCTCGATGCCCGCAATGTGCACCCGAGCAGGTCGGTGCGTGCACATCTGTGCTGGATCGCCGCCTCCAACCGCATCCCGATCACCCGGGTCGACGAAGTTCTGGGCATCGTCGGGTTGCAGGAGGTGGCCTCGAAAAAGGCGGGGTCGCTGTCGTTGGGTATGAGCCAGCGGATGGGCATCGCCGTGGCGCTGCTGGGTGATCCTCCCGTGCTGATGTTCGACGAACCCGTCAACGGTCTCGATCCCGAAGGCATCCGCTGGGTGCGCACCCTGATGCGGGACCTGGCCGCCGAGGGACGCACGGTGTTGGTGTCCAGTCACCTGCTCGCCGAAATGGCCAACACCGCCGACCGGCTGGTGGTGATCGGGCGGGGCCGGTTGGTCGCGGCCACATCGGTCGACGATTTTGTGGCCCGGTCCCGAGGTGATGTCGTCCGGGTGCGCAGCCCGCACCTGGAGCGGCTTCACTCGGCGCTGGCCGATGCCGCGATCGATGTGGTCGAGCACGCCGATGCCTTGTCTGTCACGGGCGTCTCCGCCGAGGTGATCGGAGAGCTGGCCGCGCGCAACGGCATCACGCTTCACGAGCTGAGCCCGCAGCGCGCGTCACTGGAGGAGGCGTATCTGGAGCTCACCGACGCGGTCACCGATTTCCGGTCGGCGTCATGACCCAGGTGGTTTCGGCGCTGGCCGCCGAACGCGTCAAACTGTTCAGCACCCGGGCCCCGCTGCTGGCGGTCGCCGCCGCGGCCGCGGTCAGTGTGGGCCTGGCGGCGCTGCAGGCGTCCTCCCGCGGCATGTCGGCGATGACGCCGCAGGAGGCTGCGCTGGGGGTGGCGCTGATCGCGGTGCCCGTGCTGATGGTGGTGGCATCCATGACGATCACCGCCGAGTTCCGCACGCAGATGATCAGGACCACCTTCCTGGCCGTCCCGAACCGTTCCCTGGTGCTCGTCGCCAAAGCACTGGTGAGCGCGGCGGCGGCGGCGGTTGCGACGGTGGTGATGGTGCTGCTCACGGTGCTCGTCGCCGGAATGCTGGCGCCGCCGTTGACCACCGAGGCGCTGTCACCGGCCGGTGCGCGGCCGTGGGGTACCGCCGGCGCTTTCGCGGTGTACGCGGCGGTGGCGGCGGTTCTCGGTGTCGCCGTCGGCGCCTTGGTCCGCGCTGCACCGGGCACCGTCGCGATCCTGCTGCTGTGGCCGATGGTGATCGAAACCGTGCTCGGGCTGCTGCCGGGCACCGGGCCCCGGGTAGGGCCATACCTGCCCTTTCAGAACGCGTACACGTTCATCGGAGTGGACTGGCTCTACCCGGGTTACGACATGCGCTGGGGTCCGGAGGGCGGACTGGTGTACTTCGCCGCCGTCACCGCTGTGCTGTTCGTCTCAGCTCTCGTCGTCGTCAACCGGCGCGACGCCTGACACGGACAACACCACCCGCGAGCCGTACGGCATCGCCTGGACCAGCCGCAGCTGCGCCAGCGCCGGATGCGCATCCAACAGCCGGCCCGCGTTGGCCAGTGCCCGAAGCGCCGCGGTCTCCGCACGCGCCGTCTCCAGCTGCGCGGCACCGCGCGCCTTGGCCGTCACCAGTTCCATTGCCGCCGATCGTATTTCGGCGGGCACGATGACGTCCTTGACGAACACCTCGCGCACCTCGATACCGACGCGTGCACCGGCGGTCCTGGCCGCGCTCAGGATCGCCTCGGCGTCCACCCGGTGGTTGCGCTGCACCACGTCCTCGGCGGTGACGGCGGAGACGGTGTCCCGCAGCGCGATCTGGGCAGCCAGGTACACCGCAGACACCGGGTCCGCGGCCGTCTCGGTGTACGCCACCGGATCGGCGACCGCGATGCGCAGCGCCATCGTGATACGCAGCGACACCGCGTCCGCGGTCAGCACGTCCTGCGGGGCCAGCGCCACCAGGCGCTCACGCATCTCGACCACCGCGGTGGTGGTGTTGCCGACGATCCAGTGCGTGCCCGGGCGGAGGACACGCTGCAGTGTCCCGTTGCGGTAGATCAGAGCGCTCTGACCCACGGTAATGGTCAGGCGGTTGACGATCGAGACAGACATGCGAACCTCCTTTCCCTGGTGCATACGTCGCGGTCTGTCGTATTCGGTTGTGGCATCGCATGAGCACGGGGATACCGCCGCCGGGCGGATACGCCGGTGGGGAACCGCGGCTCTGAACGGGCAGCCACGCTCCGCAAGACCGGCGCACCCGGAATCCCGGGGGCGGCATCAGGAAGGGTTGAAGAGGACTCGAACCTCAGGTTTTCCAGACCGTACCGTCGGCGCCGGCGCAACTCACGGAAACTGCGCGGTACCCCGCTTCGCCCGCCACCGGCTCAGCGCCGCAGAACACAGTGCCAGTCCGGGTCAGGAAACTGCAACGCATTAACGCATCAGTACATTGGAGCCAATGGGCCGCAGGACACTTGCCGCAGTCATGTTGCTGGTTTTGGCACTCGCCGGCTGCAGCAGGGAGGCGGAGGCGCCGCAGCCGGCTCCTGCCACCTCCGGCGCGCTACCCGAGGCGGTCGAGTTCGCGGCGGCGTTGCAGCAGGATGTCACCGCCGACGCCCTGATGGGACACCTGCGCAAGCTCCAGGAGATCGCCGACGCCAACGACGGCAACCGCGCGGCCGGAACGCCCGGGTATGACGCCAGTGTCGATTACGTCGCCGAGGAACTACGGGCCAAGGGCTTCGATGTCCAGACACCGGAGTTCGACGTCCGGGTGTTCCGGTCCGAACCCGGCACCGTTCGCCTGAATGGCGCCCAATTCGAGGCCCGGGCCCTCGAATACAGCACCGGTACCGCCGAATCAGGGGTGACGGCGCCGTTGGTGCCCGCCCGCGCCGAGGACACCCCCGGCTGCACACCCCAGGACTACGACGGTCTACCGGTCTCGGGTGCCATCGTGCTCGTGGACCGCGGCCACTGCCCGTTCTCCGAGAAGGCGGCCGTGGCTGCCGACCGGGGCGCGGCAGGTGTCGTCATCGCCGACAACGTCGACGAACGTCGGATGGGAGGCACCCTCGGCGAGGACACCAAGGTCAAGATCCCGGTGGTCAGCGTCAGCAAGGCCGACGGTGCACAGCTTCGCGCGCAGCCCGGTGAGGTGACCCTTCAGGTCAACGCCAGCATGCTCGAGCTGACCACCCGCAATGTCATCGCGCAGACCACCACGGGCTCCACCCAGGATGTCGTGATGGCGGGGGCACACCTCGACAGCGTTCCCGAGGGCCCGGGCATCAACGACAACGGTTCCGGAGTGGCGGCAGTGCTGGAAACCGCCCTGCAGCTCGGCGGGGCCCCGGAGGTACGCAACGCGGTGCGCTTCGCGTTCTGGGGTGCCGAGGAGATCGGCCTGGTGGGCTCGCAGCGCTATGTGGAGTCACTCAACGAGGATCAACTCAAGGACATCTCGATGTACCTCAACTTCGACATGGTGGGCTCACCGAACCCGGGCTACTTCACCTACGACGGCGACCAGTCGACACCGTTCCAGCGCGATCAGGTGCCGGCGCGGGTCCCCGAAGGATCGGCGGGGATCGAACGGACCCTGGCGGCCTATCTGGACTCGGCAGGCATGCCGGCCGAAGACACCTTCTTCGACGGCCGCTCGGACTACGACGCCTTCACCTTCGCCGGGATCCCGGCCGGCGGACTGTTCTCCGGCGGTGAAGGTGACAAGACCGAAGCCCAGGAACAGGAGTGGGGTGGTCAAGCGGGTGAGCCGTACGACCCCAATTACCACAAGCCGGCGGACGACATCGACAACATCGACCAGACCGCGCTGGGAATCCACGGAGCCGGCGTCGGCTACACCGTCGGCCTCTACGCGCAGGATCAGACCGGACGCAACGGTATGCCGATTCGTGATGATCGCACTCGGCACGAGATCACCCGGTCCTGATGGCGGACCGCTAACCTGGGCGGGTGAGGCGTGCAAGTGCGGTGCTGGTGGCGGTTGCGGTACTGGCGGGGTGTGCGCCCAGGGACACCGAGCCGACGCCCGAACCGGCTGCCGACCTGGCCGGTGAGCTGCCGGAGAAGGTCACGATCGAGGGCATGGACGTGCACCTGCAGAAGCTGCAGGAGATCGCCGACGCCCACGGCGGTAACCGCGCCGACGGTTCCCCGGGTTTCGCCGCCAGCGCCGACTACGTGGCCAAGGTGTTGCAGGACAAGGGGTTCGACGTCCAGTCCACGGAGTTCGACCGGCTGGAGACGCTGAATCCCGGTAAACCGGTGGTCAGCGTCGGCGGGCGCACCTTCCGGGTCGACCAGGCATCGCTGCTGCTGCAGACACCGGCAGGCGGGCTCAGCGGAGCCGTCATCAAGCCGACCCGCAGCCCCGGCTGCGCCGCCCCCGATTATCCCGGTGTGGTCGCCAAGGGTGGTGTGGCCGTCGTCGACGACACCGGCTGCTCGGTGGTCGCCAAACAGAAGGCCGCCGCCGCCAAGGGCGCGGCGGCCTTGGTGGTGGTCAGTGCCGGCGGCCGAAATGGCAGCCCGCCAGGGCTTTTCGAACCCGGGTACTACGAACAGCTGACCATCCCGGTGGCGGTCATCGGCACTGACGGTGGAGCGGCGCTGCGTCGAGCGACCGGCCCGGCGCGGGTGGTGCTCGACGGCAGAACCGTCAAGGTGACATCGCGGAATGTGTTGGCGCAGACCAAGACCGGCTCGACGCGTGATGTGGTGATGGTCGGCGCCCACCTGGACAGCGTGCCGCAGGGGCCGGGCCTCAACGACAACGGATCCGGTGTGGCGGCGGTGCTGGAGACGGCCCTGCAGATGGGTGCCGAGCCGTCGGTCACCAACGCGGTGCGCTTCGCGTTCTGGGGTGCCGAGGAGAAGCGGCTGGCCGGATCAGTGGATTACGTCTTCGGGTTGGGCCGCGACGACCTCAACGACATCGCGCTGTACCTCAACTTCGACATGCTCGGTTCGCCCAATGCCGGCTATTTCACCTATGACGGTGACCAATCCGGCTCGCCCGCAGCCGATGTCGACCCCGAGGATGTGCCTATCGGCTCGGCGGGTATCGAACGCACGCTGGCCGGCCATCTGAACCTGGCCGGTAAACGCCCGGCCGACATGCCGCTGGCCGCCGACTCCGATCACAACCCGTTTCTCACCGCCGGCATCCCGATCGGCGGCGCCACCACCGGCGGCCCGCAGCAGAAGACCAATGTCCAGGCCCGGCTGTGGGGCGGCAAAGCCGGTGCGCCGTTCGACCCGAATCATCACAGTGCCCGCGACACCGTCAAGGCGGTGAACCGGGACGCGCTGGCCATCATGGGGTCTGCGGTGGCGTTCGCTGTCGGAACGTATGCGATGTCGATCGACGGGCCCAACGGGGTACCGGGGCGGGACAAGCGCCACCGCCCCGCGATGGGACCGTGACGGAGCTCAACCGTGCTTGCGCAGTTCGGCTTTGGCGATCGAGCGCAGATGCACTTCGTCCGGGCCGTCGAAGATGCGCATCGACCGGTGCCAGCCGTACATGGCGGCCAGGGGGACGTCATCGCTGACTCCGGCACCGCCGTGGACCTGGATCGCCCGGTCGATGACGTCGAGGGCGACGCGCGGAACCGACACTTTCGCCGCGGAGATGTACTGTGCGGCCGCCTTGTTCCCGCGTTCGTCGATGATCTTCGCCGCGTGCTGGCACAGCAACCGCGCCTGGTCGATCGCGATACGTGACTCGGCGATCTGCTGTTGCACGGTGCCTTGATCAGACAGGGGTTTGCCGAACGCCACCCGCGAGGTCGCGCGTGTGCTCATCAGCGCCAGCGCCCGTTCCGCCGCGCCGAGCGCGCGCATGCAGTGGTGGATGCGGCCCGGTCCCAGACGGGCCTGTGCCACCGCGAATCCGGCGCCTTCCTCCCCGAGGATGTTGCGGACCGGGACTCGGACATCCTGGTAGAGCACCTCGCAGTGACCGTGCTGGTCGTGCCTGCCGAACACCGGCACGTCGCGCACCACCGTGACGCCGGGGGTGTCCATCGGTACGAGCACCATGGACTGCTGTCGGTGCGGCGCGGCCGACGGATCCGTTTTCCCCATGACGATCAGGAGCCGGCAGCGCGGGTCAGCGGCACCGCTGGTCCACCATTTCCGGCCGTTGATGACGTAGTGGTCGCCGTCGCGTTCGATCCGTGTCTCGATGTTGGTGGCATCCGAACTGGCCACGGCGATCTCGGTCATCGAGAACGCCGAGCGGATCTCGCCGTCCAGCAGGGGCTGCAGCCACCGGGTTTTCTGCTCGTCGGTGCCGAACAGGTGCAGCAACTCCATGTTCCCGGTGTCGGGTGCCTGGCCGTTGGTGGCCTCAGGCGCCAGATGCAGGCTCCAGCCGGTGACTTCGGCGAGGCCGGCGTAGTCCAGTTGACCGATCCCGGATTCGGCGGGCAGGAACAGGTTCCACAGTCCGCGCGCGCGTGCTTCCTTCTTCAGGTCTTCGACCACCGGTGGCAGGGCGTGGTCATCCGGCCCGGCGGTGCGGCGGTACTGCTCGTAGGTGTGTTCGGCGGGGAAGACGTGGGTGTGCATGAAATCCACCAGCTCCGCCCGCAGCTGCCGCGCTCGCGCCGACGGCCGCAGATCCAGTGTCTCGGAGTCGGTTTCGGGCGGTAAGACCGGTGTCGTGGTCATGGAACTCCCTTCGTAGGGGTAGCGGCTGCCGCCGCACGTCCCAGCCGGTTTCGCAGGGCCGGCCGGTGGGGTCGAGGGTGCAGGCGGGTCAACCGGCGAGGCCGGGAATTCCTGAGCTCGAGGCGCGTTCCAGGGCGCGGTTCAGCAGCGGGCCCACCATGGCCCCCACACCCTCGAAATCCTCACCTTCGGTGTGCCCCTGCAGGTGCCGGGCATGAATACCCTCGAGGATCACCGCCACCTTGAAATCCGCGAACACCAGATACCAGTCGATGTCGGCGACGTCGATGTTGCGAGCCGTCAGGTAGGTGTGGACCAGCTGGTCGCGGGTGGGGAACCCGGGCAGGGCGGTGGCGCCTGCGGTGATGGGGTTGTGGAACTCGCCGTCCTGGTCCCAGAACGAGCACAGTATCCCGAGGTCGGTGAGAGTGTCACCGAGAGTCGACATCTCCCAGTCCAGCAGACCCAGAATCCGTGTCGGGTCGTCCTGGTCCACCATCAGGTTGTCGATCTTGAAGTCGCCGTGGACAATTCCAGGCAAGCGGGTGGTCGGCAGGGCGGCTTCCAACCGGGTGTGCAGCTCGTCGACTTCGCCGCGGGGCGCGGTGGCCGACGCTTCCCACTGTCTGAGCCAGCGCCGGAGTTGGCGTTCGAGGTATCCGTCGGGCCGTCCCCAGTCGCCGAGGCCGACGGCGGATGGCTCGATGTCATGCAGGGCGGCCAATGTCCGGATCGCGTTGTCGGAGAGTGCGGCACGCTGTGCAGGGGTGAGCAGCCGGGTGTCGTCGGCGGTGCGCAACGTGATGCCGTCGAGTTTGTCCATCACGTAGAACGGCGCGCCCATCAGCGCGGGGTCCTGGCACAGGCCCACGGTTCTCGGGACGGGGACCGCACTGCCGAACAGTGCTGTCATGGCCCGGTATTCACGTCCCATGTCATGGGCGGTGGGCAGGACGTGCCCCACGGGTGGGCGGCGCAGGATCCAGTACCGCTGCCCGTCGGTGAGCTCGTAGGTGGGGTTGGAGCGGCCACCGGCGATCAGCCGGGTTCGGAGTTCGCCGCCCACGGGTTCCCGGCCGGCAAGCCAGTCCCGAACCCGTGCGGATACGCCGGGGTCCAGCGACTGTCCGCTCTGCGCGGTGGTCTGGTTCACGGTTGTGCCCCAACGGTTCCCAACACCAGCGCGGCGTAACGTTCGGCCATCTCGTCGGGTGAGAGGCTGCCGTCCGGGCGGTACCAGCTGGCGATCGAGTACCCCATGTTGATGATCGCCCGGGCCGCTTCCCGCGGGTAGGGAGTGGTGAAGCTGCCCTCGGCGACACCGCGGTCGATGATCTCGCGGAACATCTGCTCCTGCTGGTCGCGCAGTGCGACGACGATCCGGTGCCCGACGTCGTCGAGGCTGCGGATCTCGGAGGCACCGATCAGTGCCTCGGCGCGGCGCTGCGTGTGGAACAGCGCCCACGCCCGCATCAGCGCGTCGAGTTGTTCGGTGGGCGTGTTGCCCGCGCGGATGAGTGCCGCATTCGTCCGGGCGATCACCTCTTTCATCACCGCCTCCATGATGTGTTGGAGGATGTGCTGTTTCGAGGGGAAGTGGTGATAGATCGAGGCCGGTGTCATCCCGGCGTCGCGGGCGATGTCACGGATGGACGTGCCGTGGTAGCCGCGCGCCTGGAAGTTGTCCACTGCCGCGGCGATGATGGTCTGGCTTCCGTTCCCGCTCACCGGCCTCACAGTACGGACCGGACGCGCCGGGGGAGTGCGCCTCTGGCTGATCTCGGTGACCACATCAGGCATGTCGAAGCTCTCGTTTCAGCAGTTTGCCGGCGGCGTTCTTGGGTAGCTCGTCGAGGATGACGATCGACCGCGGGTACTTGTAGGCCGCCATCCGGTCCCGGCAGAAGTCGATCAGTTCCTCGGGCGTCGCGCTGGCGCCGCGGACCAGCGACACGAAGGCTCGGACCGTCTCGCCCCGGTAGTCATCCGGCACACCCACCACCGACGCTTCCAGGACGGCCGGGTGTTCGTAGAGGACGTCCTCGACATCACGAGGGAAGACCTTGTATCCACCGGCGTTGATCAGGTCCTTGAGCCGGTCGACGACGAACAGCCATCCGTCGCCGGTCATCCTGCCGATGTCGCCGGTGTGCAGCCAGCCGTCCCGGACAGCGTGTGCTGACTCCTGCGGTAGCTGCCAGTATCCGGGAATCACCATCGGGCCGGACACCACGATTTCCCCGGTCTCGCCGGGCGGTAGGTCGTGGCCGTCGTCGAGATCGACGATCCGCACCCGTGCGCCCGGGACGGGCACACCCACGGCGGTGGCACCGGATTCGGGATCGGTGGGCGGGTCCACGTCGACGGGACCCAGATGGGTGGGCGAGGTGGTCTCGGTCATGCCGTAGGCGCCCCGCAACGTCCAACCCGCCGCCGCGTGCACGCGGTTGATCAGGGCCTGGCTCACGGGTGCGCCGCCGGAAGGTGTCTTGGTCAACGACGACACGTCGAACCGGGACAGCGCAGGATGATTGGTCAGCGCGATAAATGCTGTGCTGGCCCCGATCATGAAGGTGCCACGCCACCTCTCGATCGCCGAGAGTGTTTCCTCGGCGTCGAACCGGTGCATCAACACCACCGGGGCGCCGCTGACGATGTGCACCCCCAGACCGGCGATGAGCCCGGTGATGTGGAAGACCGGAGCCAGTCCGACGATCACATCGCGGTCGGGTTGGAGGTCCCACCAGCGGCAATACACCGTCGAACTGTGCATCATGGCGCTCTGCAGATTCATCGCGCCCTTCTGCCGTCCGGTGGTGCCCGAGGTGTACACCAGCGCGCCGACATCGCCGGCGCGCGGCCGCGGCGCCGGCGGTGCCACCGCAGCCGAGGAGGTCATCACCTCGTGCCAGTCCAGGGTGCCGGAAAAGGATTGGCGGGCAGGCACACTCGCTGCGACGGCCGCGGGCATTCCGGCGGCAGGCGTCATGTCGAGCGGATGGGTGGTGACGACGGTGTGCAGGGCGGTGTCGGCAGCGATATCGCGCACCTGGGCGTAGAGGCTGTCCAGGCAGACCAGGGCCGTGGCTCCGGAGTCGGCGAGGATGTGCAGGAGTTCCTTGGCGCGCAGCATGGGGTTGACGGCCACCGGGACCGCGCCCGATTTCCATGCCGCCAGCAGCGCCACCAACCATTGCGGGTCGTTCTGCAGGTAGACGGCCAGCCGGTCACCAGGCTGCACACCGTTGGCGCGCAGGGCGCAGGCCAACCGGTCAGCGGCGGCGTTCACCTCGGCGAAGGTGAGTGTCGCGTCGAAGTAGTGCACGGCGGCAGCGTCGGGTCGCACCCGCAGGTGCGTGTCCCAGGCGTCCAGCAGGGTGGCGTGATCGGCGGCCAATTCGGGGGACACCCCGGCGGGATACAGCGGCGTCCAGGGTGCCGCCACTCGGTCCAGCTGCACAGCTTCCTCCTCGCCGGGTTGCCTGTGTCACAACGTACCGCTGTCGAGACTCAGCTCTCAGCCGATGCTCTCAACCGAACGATCGTTTGTCAATGAGCCTGGTTATTACGCTTTTCCGCAGTTCAAGACCATGTTGGTCCGATTATGCAAGTCGAGTGTTGACAAACGTTCGATCGGCTTACAGGATGGCGGCTGACCAGAGCATGACTTGGATCACAGGGATTCCGGAAAGTACGGAGCGCCACATGGTTACACCAGAGACAGACGTGCATCCTCCACTCGCGGTGCAGCAGCACCGTCAGCGAGCCCGCCGAGCGGCGCTGGCAGGCGGCGTCGGCACGCTCATCGAGTACTACGACTTCAGTCTCTACGGCTTCATGGCAGTGGTCATCGCGCCGATGTTCTTCCCGAGCGACGACCCGGTGACCTCGCTGCTGTCGGCGCTGGCGGTGTTCGGCACCGCCTACCTGATCCGCCCGCTGGGCGGCATCGTGTTCGGCCACATCGGTGACCGGTTCGGCCGCAAGAAGGCCTTGATGGCGACCCTGGTCTGCATGGGCATCGGAAGCACCGCCATGGGCCTGTTGCCGACACCGGCGCAGGTCGGCATCTGGGCCACCGTCCTTCTCGTGATCGTGCGTCTGCTCCAGGGTTTCTCGGCCGGCGGTGAGGTGGGCGGGTCCGCCACGTTCATCTCGGAATCGGCTCCGGCGCACCGCAAAGCGACCTACGGCGCGTTCACCCCGCTCGGCTCGACGGGTGGTTTCGCGATGGCGGCCGGCGTCGCCGGAGCCGTGACCGCCCTGACCACCGACGCGCAGATGGAATCGTGGGGCTGGCGGATCCCGTTCCTGCTTGCGTTCCCGTTGACCCTGTTCTGCCTGTGGGCCAGGACCCGGGTCACCGAAACCCACGACATCTCGGAGTCCAAGGCCAAGGAACACCTGCCGGTGGGGTTGCTCTTCCGTAAACAACCCCGAGCCTTGTTGCAGGCCACCGCATTCAGCGCCGCGGTCAACGGCACCGCCTATATCGGCCTCACTTACATGGCGATCCACCTGGGCAAGCAGTTGGGCTACGAGGCGTCCTCGGTGCTGTGGGTCACCACGCTCGCACTCGGGCTCTCGGCGCTGGCCATGCCCCTCGGTGGGATGCTCGGTGACCGGATCGGCCTGACCCGGCTCCTCGCACTGGGCTTCGTCGGATTCATCGTGCTGACCTACCCGTTGATGGGCGTCATGCACGTCAGCTTGTTCGTCGCCGCGCTCGCCTACATCGTGCTGATGATGAATTCGGTTGCCGCACAGGTGGGCGCCTACACATTGCTGCCTCAGCTGTTCGACCAGAAGTCCCGCTACACCGGTGTTGCGATGGGTTGGAACCTCGGGGTGATCCTGGCAGGTGGAACCGCGCCGTATGCCGCGGTGTGGCTGGTGGAGCGCACCGGCAACATCCTGGCGCCCGCCTTCTTCGTCATCGCGCTTGCGCTCGTCGGCCTCGTCACCGTGCTGACCGTCCGTCCGAGGCACCTGCAGACGACGGCCTGAGACCTCCGGGGTACCCCACCTCTGCAGAACCGCCGTGTGGCCCGCGCATAAGTGCTAGGACGGCATGAGGGCGCGTTCATCGCAGAACGAAGGTGCCGACATGCGCATCATCGTGACCGGGGGTAGCAGCGGGGTCGGAAAGGCGACCGCCGCGGCCCTCGCCGCTGCCGGACACGACGTGCTGATCGCCAGCCGGACCGTGGCCAAGGCGCAGCGGGCGGCCGCTGAGATCGGTAGACACGTCGAGGTGCGCCACCTCGACCTGGCCGACCTCGAGAGTGTCCGCCGGTTCGCCGCCTCGGTCTCCGATGTCGATGTGCTGGTCAACAACGCCGGCGTCTTCGCCCTGCCACTGACGCGCACCGTGGACGGGTTCGAGGCCCATATGGGCACCAATCACCTGGGGCATTTCGCGCTGACGGTCTTGCTCGCCGACCGCATCACCGACCGGGTGATCGTCGTGGGTAGTGCGTTGCACCGCTTCGCGCGCCTGCACCTCGATGACCTGAACTGGCAGTCCCGCCCTTATTCGAGATGGGCGGCCTACGCGCAGTCCAAGCTCGCCGAAATGCTGTTCGCCCACGAGCTTGCCCGCCGCGGTGTCCGCACCTACATCACGGATCCGGGTGCCGCCCAGACCGACATCACCCGAGACAGCGGTGGGCTGACGCAGTGGTCCGGGGAGTACTTCGCGGACAAGAGGGCGCCGTGGCTGCAGACCGCTGAACAAGGCGCGCGGGCGTCTGTGGAGGCCGTGTTCACCGATCTACCCAGCGGAACCTATCTGGCGCCCCGCTTCAACCAGTGGGGCCGGCCCCGGGTCACCGCGCTGCGCGCCAAGGTGCGCCACCCCGAGGCCGCGCGGCGCCTGTGGGAGGCGTCGTCGGCGCTCACCGCCTGTCATTGGGACGGTCTGCTCACCAACACGGAGGAGGAGTTGTGAAATTCGGGTTCAATCTGCCTCACCTGATGGAGCTTTCGGCGATGACCCAGCAGTGGGAACTCGCGGTGACAGGCGCGGATCAGACGCGCATGGCCAAACGCGCCGAGGAGCTGGGATACGACATGGTCGCCATTCCCGAGCACTTCCTGATGCCTCGTACGCACATCGAGTTGTCCGGATCGCACTGGCTGCACTCGATCACGGCGCAGGCGTACCTGGCGGGAGCCACGGAGCGGATCCGGCTGGCTTCCTGCGTGACACTGCTACCGCTGCAGCATCCCGTGATCACCGCCAAAGCGCTGGCGACGGCAGACTGGCTCAGCAGCGGCCGGATCATCGCCACCTTCGGGGTGGGTTGGCTGCGTGACGAATTCGACCTCCTCGGGGTGCCCTTCGAGAAGCGCGGCCGGATGTGTGACGAATACCTGGCTGCCATCATCGAACTGTGGACCAGCGAAGCGCCGAGCTTCGACGGTGAGTTCGTTTCTTTCCACGATGTGGCTTTCGACCCCAAACCCGTGCAGAAACCCCACGTCCCGATCTGGATCGGCGGCGACGCCGACGCCGCGCTGCGCCGGGCGGCCCGGTTCGCCACCGGGTGGATCCCGTTCCTGACCGCGCCGGAGGACATCGCCGCACGGGTCGACTTCATCAAGTCCGACCCCCACTACGACGGTCGCGACTTCGAGGTGGTCTACGGTGTCGGCACGTCGCTGATCGGTGAAGGACATGTGGCGCAGGATGATCCGGCGACCCGCGCCGACATGAGCGCCGAGGCGATCATCGACGAGCTCGGCCGGCTGCACGCGGCCGGCGTCACCATGAGTGCGGTCCTCATTCCGCGGGTCCGCGACGTCGACGAGTACCTCGACTATGCCCAGTGGGTCATCGACGACATCAAACCAAAGGTTCCGTAGGCGGCGCGGGGGTGTGCCGCGGCTGGCCCCGCAGGGCGCCGAGGCCCCGCATCCCGTGGTAGACCAGCAGCGCGGCGATCGAGCCCAGGGCGATGCCGGTGAAGGTGAGATCGCCGATCTGCCAGGTGAAGTCGGCGATCCCGATGATCAAGGCGATGGCCGCGGTCATCTGGTTGATGGGCAGCGAGAAGTCGACGTGGTTGGTCAGCCAGATCCGGATGCCGAGCACACCCACCAGTCCGTACAACACGATCGTCGCGCCGCCGAGCACACCCGGCGGGATCGCCGAGATGGTGGCGCCCACCTTGGGGCACAACGCCAACAGGATCGCGGCCACACCGGCCACCCAGTACGCCGCCGTCGAGTACACCCGGGTCGCGGCCATCACGCCGATGTTCTCGGCGTAGGTGGTGGTGGCCGATCCGCCACCGGCACCGGCCAATACGGTCGCGATACCGTCGGCGGCCAGCGCGCGGCCGGTGAGCGGGTCGACATCGGTTCCGGTCATCTGGCCGACGGACTTCACATGGCCGATGTTCTCGGCCACCAGCGCGATCACCGCGGGCAGGAACATCGGCAGCACCGCGAGGGAGAACGTCGGCGCCTGGAATTCCGGCAGGCCGATCCAGGCGGCCGACGCGATTCCGGAGGTGTCGACGTCACCCATCGCCAAGGCCAGCAGGTAGCCGATCACCACGGCCAGGAAGATCGCCAGGCGCCCGATCAATCCGCGGAAGAAGGCGAGCGCGGCAACCAGCAGGACCAACGTGACGAACCCGACCAGCGGGCCTTCGACGAAATTGTTCTTGGCGGCCGGCGCCAGGTTGAAACCGATCAGCGCGACGATGGCGCCGGTGACGATCGGCGGCAGGGTGACGTCGATCCAGTGTGTGCCGGCCAGGTGCACCACCGCGCCGATGATGATCAGCAGTACTCCGACGGCGATCAGCCCGCCGAGCGCGCTGCCGGTGCCGGCGGCCGCGGTGGCTGCCGTCACCGGTGCGATCACCGAGAAACTCGAACCCAGATAGCTCGGCAACCGGTTGCCGGTGATGATCAGGAACAGCAGCGTCCCGATCCCGGAGAACAGCAGCGTCGTCGCCGGTGGGAAACCGGTCAGCACCGGCACCAGGAACGTCGCACCGAACATCGCCACCACATGCTGGGCGCCGATGCCGATGGTCCTCGGCCAGCTCAACCGCTCATCGGGAGCGACGACGAAACTCGGGTCGGTGGTACTGGCGACCGGCTTCCAGGTCAGCGGAATCATCCGTAGATGAGACACCACCGGGCGCCGCGCTGCACACCGAACCCCCGCCATCGAGATTCACCACAGGGCGGGAATCACGCCGAAATCCCGCCCTGGAGTGAATCTCGATGGTCAGTGCATGTGGCTGCCGCCGTTGATGTCCATCGTGGTGCCGGTCAGGTAGCTGGCATCCTCGCTGGACAGGAAGGTGATGCAGGCGGCGATCTCCTCGGTGGTGGCCGTGCGGCCCACCGGGATCGCCGCGGCCAGCGCGGCCTCCTGCTCGTCGGTGGAGCCGACGCGGATGTTGGTGTCCACCGCGCCGGGGGTGACGGCGTTGACGGTGACGCCGGTGTCGGCGACCTCGCGGGCCAGCGCCTTGGTGAACCCGAGGATGGCGGCCTTGGCCGAGGAGTAGGGCACCTTGCCGAAGACGCCGCCGCCGCGCTGCGCGGATACCGAGCTCATGTTCACGATGCGGCCCCAGCCCTGCTCGATCATGGCCGGCAGGAACGCCTTGGTCACCAGGTAGGTGCCGGTGGCGTTGACGGCCATGACCTTGTTCCACAGCTCGAGGGTGGTCTCCAGGAACGGAACCGGGGAGGTGATGCCCGCGATGTTGGCCAGTGCGCCGACCGGCGGCAGGTTGCCCGAGGCCACCTCGGCGGCGACGGCGGCTGCGGCCGCGGCCACCGACTCCTCGGAGGTGACGTCCACCGCGTGGCCGAAGGCCGGAACGGTGAACTGGTTGCCGATCTCGGCGGCGACCTTGGCGGACTTCTCGCCGTCCAGATCGAGGATCACCACGGCCCAGCCTTCACGGGCATACCGCTGCGCCACGGTGACGCCGATGCCCTTCTCGGAGGTGGCGCCGGTGATGACTGCGGTGCGCTGGATGGTGTTGGACATGTTTCTCCTTCAGATCAGTTCGGTGATGAAGCGGCCGGCCCGGGCGGCGGCCGCGGGACGTTCGTCGTGGGTGATGTCGCGGGTTTCGAGCTCCAGAGAGAAGTGGCCGGCGTACCCGGCGTGTGCCAGCGCCTTGAGCCCGAACCCGAAGTCCACTTGGCCGTTGCCGACCGAGAGGTTGATGTTGCCTGCCACCGCGTCGCGGATGTGCACATGCGTGATGCGGGGGCCGAAGCGCCGGACGAACTCGCCGGGGTCACCAGCGGATGCCACGATGTGGCTGAAGTCCATGACGATGCCGACCTCTTCGGGTAATCGGTCGGAAAGGTGTTGTGCGCGATCGATATCGCAGCAGAGACGGTGGTAGTGCAGCGATTCCGTCCACAGTTCGACGCCTCTGTCGGTGGCGGTGCGCGCCGCGGCGGTGAGCTCGGCGGCGACGAGGTCGAGGTCGGCGGCCAGCGAGTCGACCGGATCGTGGTCCAGCGCACCGCAGGGCAGGACGAGGGCACGTGAGCCGGTGGCGGCGGCGAGTTCGACGAGCATGTCGAGATGGCGCTGACGGTCGGCGCGGGCCTGCTCGGTCGGCGGCCTGTTCAGGTCGCCGATGTCCCCGTTGATGGAACGGACTCGAAGCCCGGAGGCGGCGACGGTCGCCGCGACCTCGGCCACCGCGGCCTCGTCGAGCACATAGGGCACGTGGTCGCAGACACCGGGCAGGGCGCCCAGATCGATCTCGGTGAAGCCCAGGCCGGCGATGGTGGCCAGAGCCGTTGCGAGATCCTGGTGCCGGAAGCTGATCGTCGAGCAGCCGAGACGGCTGTGAAACTCGTGGGCTGCGGCTGTGGGCATCGGAAGACCTCAAAAACGTAGTGCGGGGTTGTGATGGCAGCCACATTACGTCGTTCGACTGTTAACAGTCAACTGATACCAGTCACTTGATGTTGACTGTTGACAATGACGTGTGCCCGGGGTCACACTGGTGGCACAGCGCACTGTTGACCGTCAACAGTGATCGTGATTGCCCAGGTAGAGCAGGATTTGAGAGGATGACTCCCATGAGCGATGACGCTCTGAAAATGCGGGGCCCGGTGCGAGGCACACCGGAAGCCAAGCGGGTCGCTGTCGGTTCCGGCGTCGGCGCCGTCATCGAGACCTACGACTTCATCGGCTTCGGCACCGCCGCCGCACTGTACTTCGGTACGGCCTTCTTCCCGGGCGCGAGCCCGGTTGCCGGAACGCTGGCCGCCTTCGCGACACTGGGCGTCGGGTTCCTTGCCCGGCCCCTCGGAGGTGTCATCGGCGGGCACCTCGGCGACAAGGTCGGTCGCAAGCCGGTGCTGGTCGCGTCGCTGATCCTGATGGGCCTGGCCACCTTCGCGATCGGTCTGCTGCCCACTTACGAGAGTGTCGGCATCCTTGCGCCGATCCTGCTCGTCACCGTCCGCGTCATCCAGGGCCTGGCCTTCGGCGCGGAGTGGGGTGGCGCCATCCTGATGAGCTACGAACACGCGCCGTGGAAAGAGAAGGGCCGCTACACCGGCATCGTGCAGGCCGGTTTCCCGGTCGGCCTGTTGTTGGCCAACCTGGTCTTCCTGTTCAGCGTGCACCTCGGTGGTGACTGGGCCTGGCGCGTGCCGTTCCTGGCCAGCATCATCCTGGTGATCGTCGGGCTGATCATCCGGGCCAAGGTGCCCGAGTCGCCGGTGTTCGAAGAGGTCAAGGAGTCCGGCACCATCGTGCGGGCCCCCATTGTCGAGGTGTTCAAGACAGACTGGCGAAACATCCTGCGCGGCATCGGCCTTCGTATCGCCGAGACCGCCGGCTACGCCGTGTCGATCACCTACATGATCTCCTACCTCAAGAGCACCGGTGTGGCCACGGCCACCCAGACCCTGACCGCGCTGTGCATCGCGTCCGCCCTGGGTATCTTCGCCACACTCGGCTGGGCGGCCCTGACCGACCGGATGGGACGACGCCCTGTCTACATCGGGGTCTGCGCGTTCGGCATCCCGTTCGGTGTGGTGATGTTCCTGTTGGTCAACACCGGGCTGATGTTCTTGATCATCGCCACGTTCGTCATCGCCTACGGTGTCTGCCAGAACGCGCTGGCCGGCGCTCAGGGCGCCTGGTTCCCCGAACTGTTCAACGCCAACACCCGCACCTCGGGAGCGTCGCTGGCCTACCAGATCTCGGCCATGGTCTCCGGTTTCACCCCGTTCATCACCACTCTGCTCTACGAAGGCTTCGGCTGGGTCGGCCCGGCGCTGCTGTTCAGCGCTTACGCCGCGATCGGTTTGGTGGCCGCGCTGCTGACCCGCGAGACCTGGGGTCCGCGTGAGCGTCAGCTGGCCGCCGAGGCCGAGGCCCGCACGCCCTCAGCGCAGTCGGCGATCGCATGACCGCCGTGATCAGCACCTCCCAGAAAGTCCGGGAGGCGGCCTACCGCATCCGTCACTACGCACTCAACATGGGCGAGGTCCAGGGTCAGGGCTACGTGGGTCAGGCGCTCGGCGCCGCCGACATGCTGGCCGCGGTCTATGCACACGAATTGAATTACCGCGCAGACGATCCGCACTGGGCGGGCCGGGACCGGTTCCTGTTGTCCACCGGGCACTACGCCATCGGTCTCTACGCTGCCCTGGCCGAAGCCGGCATCATCAGCGTCTCGGAGTTGGAGACCTACGGGTCCGACGATTCGCGGCTGCCGATGTCCGGGATGGCCAGCTACACCCCGGGCATGGAGATCTCCGGTGGCTCGCTGGGGCACGGTCTGACCGTGGCCGTCGGCATGGCACTGGGCCTGCGTCACCAGGGTTCGGCTGCCCGCGTCATCAACTTCCTGTCCGACGGTGAGCTCGACGAAGGCTCGACGTGGGAGGCCGCCATGGGTGCGTCGCACCACAAGCTCTCGAATCTCATTGCGATGGTGGACATCAACGCGTTGCAGGCCGACGGACCCACCGTCGGCGTACTGCGCACCGAACCGGTCACCGACAAGTGGGCCGCCTGCGGCTGGCACGTCGAACGCGTCGACGGCAACGACGTCGACGCGCTCTTGGCTGCGTTCGACGCGATCCGGGACGCTGACAAGCCCGCAGTCATCCTGTGCAACACCAAGATCGGCCGCGGAGTGCCGCTGCTCGAGAACCGCGAGAAGGCGCACTTCATGCGCATCGAGGAACACGAGTGGGCGATCTGCCGCGAACAGCTGACAGCCGGATATGAAGGAGTCTGAACCATGAGTTCCCCCACCAAGCTCCGCACGTCGGCCATGATCGCGTCATTCGCCGATCCGGGGCAGAAGACCACTCCCGCGCCGTTCGGGCACGCGATGGTCCAGGCCGCCGAGGCCGACCCCCGGATCGTCGGCCTGACCGCTGATCTGGGCAAGTACACCGATATGCACATCTTCGCAAAAGCGTTCCCGGAGCGCTTCTTCCAGATGGGCATGGCCGAGCAGCTGCTGTTCGGCGCCGCGGCGGGAATGGCCGAAACCGGCCTGGTGCCGTTCGCCTCCACCTACTCGGTGTTCGCGGCGCGGCGCGCCTACGATTTCATCTGCCTCGACATCGCCGAGCCGGGCCTCAACGTCAACATCATCGGCGGACTGCCCGGTCTCACCACGGGGTACGGGCCGTCGCATCAGGCCACCGAGGACATCGCCATCTTCCGCGGTGTTCCGGGGCTGACGATCGTCGACCCGTGCGATTCGGTGGACATCGAGCAGGCGGTGCCGCAGCTGGCGGCCAGCCCGGGCCCCACCTACCTGCGGCTGTTGCGTGGGCAGGTCCCGACGGTGCTCGACGAGTACGACTACACCTTCGAGCTCGGCAAGGCCAAGGTGCTGCGCGGCGGCAACGATGTCGTGCTGATCTCCAGCGGTCTGATGACGATGCGAGCGTTGCAGGCCGCCGCGGAACTGGCCGCGCACAACGTCGACGTGGCCGTCGTGCACACCCCGACCATCAAGCCGTTCGACGCCGAAACCGTGCTGCAACAGGTGAATACGGACCGCCTGGTGGTGACGTGCGAAAACCACACCGTGGTGGGCGGGTTGTTCGAGACCGTCGCCTCCGAGGTGGTGCGCCGCGGTCTGGGCAAGCAGGTGGTCCCGGTCGCGTTGCCTGACGAGTTCCTCGCCGCTGGCGCTCTGCCCACGCTGCACGAACGGTACGGCCTGTCGACGGCGCGAGTCGTCGCCACCGTGCTCGACCGCCTGTAGTCTGTTGACAAACAAGTGTTGACAGCTATACATACGAACCGGGAGCGGCCGATGTCCGTGGATACGACGTCGCTGCTGCGGCTGGAGAAAACGAGTCTGCGCCAACAGGCGCTGACTGCACTGCGCAGAGCCATCACCACCGGCCAACTGCCGCCGGGCACCCACCTGGTGGAAACCGATCTGTCGGAGAAGTTGCAGATCAGCCGCGGCACCTTGCGTGAGGCGATGCGTCAGCTCCAGCAGGAGGGACTGATCTCGGCGGGTGCGCGGGGCCGGCTGTCGGTGCGGCACCTGGACGCCAAGGAGATCCGCGACATCTTCAACGTCCGCGCCGCGCTCGAATCGCTGGCCGCACGGGAACTCTCCGAGTCCCCTGAGCGTGGTGAGTTCGTCAAACTGTTGCGTGCTGCGGTGGAGGACATGGACCGCTGGGCCGCCTCGAATCTGGAAGACCGGATCGAGGCGGACCTGCGCTTCCACCGCACCATGTGCCAGCTCACCGGCAACGAGACGCTGTTGCACCAGTGGACGTCACTGGAAGGCAGCATCCGGATGTCGATCATGTTCGCCGGCGTGGACCGGGCCATCAAGAACATGGACGCCAAGCGGCACATGGACATCGTCGACGCCATCGAGGCCGGCGATGCCGACTTGGCCGCATCCACCGTCGCCAGCCACATGGCGGGCGCCGCGGGCGTGCTGGTCGCCTGAGTCCGAGGGATTTCGGCGCGCTGGTAACCGCTCAGCGGTTACCAGCGCGCCGAAATCGCAGGTAGTAGAGCAGGGCGCCGACGGCCAGGACCGCCGCGCCGGTGACGACCGAGGCCCAGGGCAGGGTGACCGCCAGCACCAGGCAGCCCACCAGCCCCACCACGGGGATGAACCGGCGCCCGAGAGTGAAGGCCGAACAGTTGGCGATGGCGTAGTACACCAACACCCCGAATGACGAAAAGCCGATGGCGCCACGCAGATCGGCCGTCGCTGCCAACACCGCCACCACGGCGCCGACGGCGATCTCGGCATGGCGGGGCACACCTGAGGAGTGCACCGTCGCCAGCAGTGCCGGCAGGTGGCGGTCGCGAGCCATCGCCAGCGTGGTGCGGGAAACGCCGAGGATCAGCGCCAGGAGCGCGCCCGATGCCGCCAGCGCCGCACCCACCCGCACCACCGGCGCCAGCCAGTCCAGGCCCGCGGCGCTCACCGCCTCGGCGATGGGCGCGGTTGTCGAGGCCAGGCCGTCGCTGCCCAGCGCCGACAGCACCGCCACCGCCACCGCGACGTACACCGCCAAGGTGATACCCAGCGCCAGCGGGATCGCCCGCGGAATGGTGCGTGCCGGATCGCGCACCTCTTCACCCAGCGTGGCGATCCGCGCATAGCCGGCGAACGCGAAGAACAGCAGGCCCGCCGCTTGCAGCACACCGAAAAGTGTTGTGCTGTCGCCGGTGTCGAAGACCGGGTGACGGGTTGATCCGGACAGCGCGATACCCGCCACCACGGCTGCCAGCACCGCCAGGACCACGGCCACGATCACCCGGGTCAGCAGCGCCGAACGCTGAACCCCGAAACAGTTCAGCACGGTCAGCCCCACCACGGCCGCCACGGCGACCAGATGGGCCTGCGCGGGCCACACATAGAAGCCGACCGTCATGGCCATCGCCGCACACGACGCGGTCTTGCCCACCACGAACGACCATCCGGCCAGGTACCCCCAGAACGGGCCCAGCCGCTCGCGGCCGTACACGTAGGTGCCGCCGGATGCCGGATACAGCGCTGCCAACCGGGCCGACGAACTCGCATTGCAGTACGCCACCACCCCGGCCAGGGCCAGTCCTGCGAGCAGCCACGACCCGGCTGCGGCTGCGGCCGGAGCGAACGCGGCGAAAACTCCCGCGCCGATCATCGATCCGAGTCCGATGGTGACGGCGTCGGTCAGGCCGAGCCGACGAGACAGCGGTGCACTCACCGCCCACTCATAGCACGCTCAGGTGATCACCGAGTGGCGCCGACCGTGACGATCGCGTCGACCACCGCCGCCGGGTTCTCGATCGGGACGAAGGTTCGGGCGCCGGGCACCTCGAGGAAGCGCCCGTGGGGGAACAGCGCGGCCAACCGTCGTCCCAGCGCGGGGGTGAAACAGCGGTCTGCGGTACCCCACACCAGCGTGACGGGTTTGGTGAAGCGGCCCAGTCGCGGTGCCACGCCGGTCAAGTCGGTGCCTGCGACGTTGCGTAGCATCGCGGCCAGATCGCCGGCGATGCGGGCGTCGTCGCGCGCGGGGGTCAACCACGAGGCGGTCAGCGCCGGATCCGCATCCGCGAGCAGTCCGAAGCCAAGAGGGGAGTGCCGTAATGCCTTGAGCCGCAAAGCCGTGAACAGAAGCTTGATGGAGACAGGGCCGCGTAGAACGGCGAACACCGCGTTGAACGGGAACGGCGGGAACTTGTCGAATGCGTCGCAATTCGTGAGCACCAGCCGGCCGATCCGTTCGGGATGGGCGTCGATGAGGAACTGGCACAGTCCGCCGCCGGTGTCATTACCGACGAGGGTGACATCGCGCAGGTCCAGCGCGGCCAGGAAATCGTTGAGGGTCTCGGCCACGCCGGTGGGGGATTGCCGGGTGCGGTCGGTCACCGGCACGGTGTGTGAACCCAAGGGCAGATCCGGCAAGATACAGCGAAATCCCTGGTCAGCCAGCCGCTGGGCCACCGTGGACCACAGCCGGTGGTCCACCAGCATGCCGTGGACGAAGACCACCGGCGGATGAGGCGAATCCGCGGGCCCGGCCTCGGTGTACTCGATTGTGGTGTGGGGGAGCGTGAGGTACGGCATGTCGGATACCCTTTCGCAGTCCGCAACTTACGAACACTGAGTATGAAAGTTACGTACTAGCTGTATGAAAGTCAACCCTCCGGTGCGCCGCACGCAAGCCGAGCGCACTGCCGCCACCCGCACCGCGCTGCTCGAAGCCGCACGAAAGCTGTTCACGCGCAGCGGTTTCAATGACGTCTCCACACAGGCGATCGTCGAGGCCGCCGGTGTGACCCGCGGGGCGCTCTACCATCAGTTCGCCGACAAGGCCGAGCTGTTCACCGCGGTGTACGAGGAGGTGGAAGCCGAGCTGGTGGCGGCGGTGGCCGCCCGCATCGCCGAGGACGGTCCCCCGGACACCGTCGCGGCGATGCGCCTGGGAGCCCGGTTGTTCCTGGACCTGTGCTCGGCCCCGGATGTACAGCAGATCGTGTTGGTGGACGCGCCGACGGTGCTGGGGTGGGAGCAGTGGCGTGCGATGGGCGCCAGGTACGGGCTGGGCGTCATCGAAGCCATGCTGGCGCAGGCCGTGGCCGAAGGGGCCATTCCGGAGCAGCCGCTGCGGGCCAGTGCGCACGTACTGCTCGGCGCACTGGACGAGGCCGCGCTCTACGTGTCGCGCGCCGAGGATCCGCAGCAGGCCCGCGAGGAGATGTATCTGGTCTGCGACCGCGTGATCACGGGCTTGGCGGCGCCGAACTGACCGGCCGGGCCACTGTGGTGCCGCGCAACGCCAGCGCGATCAACACGCCAGAACCTCCCACCATCAGCGGAATCGACCAGGCACGCCGGACCGCCAGTGCGGTATCACAGTCTTCGGCCAGCGGCGCCGACGTTCGTTGCGCATGGGACAGATCGCTGACAAAACCTGAGCCGCAATCGATCTGGATCCCGTACTGATCGAAGTCCGACAGGTAGACCGGCCACCACATGCCCAGGAAGCCGATGAGGACAACCGCGGCCGCTGCGATCATCGCGAGCAGTCGCCGAGTGGTCAGCTCACCGTTCATCAGATCAGCCGCCTTCCGCGCCGGATGCGCCTGCGGATATCCCATAGCAGCACGTAACTGCCCCCTTGCCGGATGAACTGAGGGATGAACCTGTTGACGAACGCCACCATCAGGAACAGCCATTCGAAACGTCTCTGCTGCGCGGCACTCCACCGGACCCCCAGTGCATCGCGGAACACCGGAGCCAGGAATCCGGTGGTCAGAAAGCGAAGCAGCGGAACGGATCCCGGTCGAAGGGCCCAGCTGACCATCCGGAGTCCCAGGAGGTCCTGCAGGTAGCCGCGCACCGTGTCGTCCATCGCCACCCGGGCGCATGCGGTGTTCCAGTAGTCATCGAATTCGGCACGCGTGGCCGGCCATTGATCTTCGGTGACCTGCAACGTGGTGCCAAGGGTGAATCCGGAGCGGTAGAAGGTCTCCGCCTGTTCGGGTGTCAGTGCGCCCCGCAGCAGCTGATAGGTGTCTTCCAGGCCGACGTAGAGGCAGGCGGCCACCCACATCTGCAGGTCACGGTCAAAAGCGTTGTAGCGCACCGGGCTCTGCGGTGTCGAGCGCACCTGCCGGTGAGCGCCGTCGACGGCCTCGCGGTAGGCGCGCCGGTCATCGTCGGTGCCCATGATCGCCACCGCCAGGTAGCTGAACGTGGTGCGTGCGCGCTTCCACGGGTGGTGCATCAGGCTGCCTGATATCACCTGGGACTCGGCGACGCCGTGGCCCACCTCCGGCCGGGACAATTGCATGACGACATTGGCGGCCCCGGCTGCGAACGACCAGAAATCCATCGCCTCGGCAACGGTGACCTCCCGGTCATCCCAGCGTGCGGTGCGCCGTGTGATTCGGATGCGGGTCTGATCGGTGGTCAGCACCGTCATGTCATGCACACATTCGAGAAGATGAGTACCGGCCAGGACACGATTGATCCCAGGAACGAGACGACGAGATCGGTGCCCTGCAATTGGGTCAGGTGCTCGGTGTGGGTGATGGACCAGATGGTCCCGATCACCAGGTACGGCGTACCCAGGATGATCCCCAGGCCGATGAGTTCGGCGATGGTGAACTGGTGGCTCAGCACCGACCGGAGCTTTTCCAGCATGCGCCCTCCTTTCCGGATGGCGCGGGTCCCCCGACCCGCTCCCGATGCGCTATGTTAACGGTGATTCTGCCCCTTGTGGTGCGGTTTCGCCCGAAAACTGCGGTGCCCGCCCATTATCGTGGGAACGTGCCCAGCAGACGGACCGGCATCGGCGAGGACATCCGCCGCCGACCCAAGGACCGCAAAGCGCAGATCGCGCGCGCGGCCGCCGAGGCGTTCAGCGCGCACGGCTATCACGCGGTGGGCATGGATGAAATCGCCGCGCAGGTCGGTATCACCGCCACGGCGTTGTACCGGCACTACAGCGGAAAATACGATCTGTTCCGCGAGGCGGCGCTGGCGCTCGGCCAGCAGCTCGTGGACGCCACCGCCTTTGCCGACGAGCTCACGGGCACCCCACCGGCGGACCAACTGGCCCAGATCTTCGCCGCCCTGGCGGATACGGCGATCGTCAACCGTGCCTCCGGCGGTCTGTACCGCTGGGAGTGGAGGTACCTGCGCGGCGACGACCGGACGGCCCTGATGGCGGGGTTGCAAGTGGTCAATCGCCGGATCCAGCGGCCACTGCTGCTCCTGCGGCCCGAACTGACGTCCAGCGAACGCTGGATGCTCTCGACGTCCGCGATGAGTGTGATCGGCAGCGTGGTCGACCACCGCGCCAGACTCGACGCCGACGAGATGCGGGCCCTGCTGGTGGGACTGGCCACTTCGGTGACGAGCACGATCCTGGCCGTGCCGGGGGATGCGCCGGCCCCGCCCGACGCGCTGTCGGTCACCGGAGCGGGTGGCCGTTTCGAGTTGCTGCTGCATCACTCGCTGAGCCTGTTCAACAAACAGGGTTACCGGGAGACCACCATGGGCGAGATCGCAGCCGCCGCGGGCATCCCGACATCGGGCATCTACCGGTACTTCTCGGGTAAACGCGACATCCTCACCGCGGTGTTCCGGCGCGCCGCCGACAGGGTGGCCCAGGATCTGTCGGCGGCGGTGTCGGCTCATGACACCGACCCCGGTGCAGCGCTGCACAGCTTGGTCGCCGCGTACGTGGCCAGTTCGTTCGCCAATCCCGAACTGGGTTATGTGTATTACACCGAGCGGCTGAACCTGCCTGATTCCGATCAGACCGTGCTGCGCGACGTGCAGCGGGCCACCGTCAACACCTGGGTCCAATTGCTCTGCGCGGCAAGGCCGGACATCTGCTCATCGCATGCCAGATTCGCCGTGCACGCCGCCATGGCGCTGGTGATCGACGTGGGCCGGCTGGTGTCCTACGACGACTCGGCGCGGGTTCAGGCCGGTGTGTGCCGGTTGATGACGCAGACGCTGGGCGTCTAGCGGTTGCGTGTGATCGTCTCGTGCACAGGGTTAGTCGGAGTGTTCGCAGGCAAGTAGGTTCCGCGCGCTGGCTACGATGTGGTCATCCAACGCCACTCGTCGCTGTTCTGGGTCGTCATCGCGGATCGAAGCAAGCAGTACGCGGTGTTCCTCGGGAATGGCGAAGGGGCTGCTGTGGCGCCTAGCCAGGCGATGGATCTGCATCCGAATTCGAGGCTGTACGTTCGCCCAGAGTTGCAGTGCGTGTTCGGAATGTGCACTTCGAACAATCGTCTCGTGGAAGCACACATCGAGCTCGTTGAGCTGATCGAGGTCATCGGCGGCGGCGGCGGTGTTCATCAACCCCACCAGACGCTCCAATTCGGCCAGCGTCTCCGGATTGTCGCTGACCTTGTCAATAGCGAAGGACTCGATCGCCAAACGCACTGGCAGCAGCACACCGAGTAGTTCGTCCGCACTGACAGAGCCGACGAAGGCGCCGCGATTCGGAATGTGCTGGACGAGCCCTTCACTTTCGAGCTGCCTCAACGCCTCTCGGACCGGCCCGGGGCTGGTTCGGAGATGGGCCGCGAGGATGTCCTGCTTGAGTTGCGCCCCAGGTGCCAGAGCGCCTTTGACGATCTCCTCCCGGAGCCAGTCTGCGATCTGGTGACGTCGTGAAGGGGCGATCATGCCTGGTGCGGCCACAGACAAGCCCTCTGCGGCGTGGGTCATGTGACTGTCTCCCTCCGCGCCTGGCCGGCGCATTCTCAATCCTAGGCAACACGAACCGCCGAGTCGGATCGCGAAGCGATTTTCGACTCAGGGGTTGCACAGATCATAGATTGTAAATAATCTGCAATCACGCCGGGGCGGCCGGCGCGCGGGTATCACCGCCATCTGGCGCGACGGATGAGTCGCAGCCACTCAATGAATCAGAGGAAAACCATGCGTAAAGGCATTCGCAATGCGATCGCCGCGCTAGCGGCGGTGGTGCTGGCATCAGGCTGTACGTCGGCCGGCCAAACTGGCGGGGCGGCAACAGGCCCGAGCACGCTCACGAAAATTCTCGAGTCCAAGAAGATCGTTGTCGGGGTTTTCGCGGATGCGCCGCCATACGGCGTGATGAACAGTTCGGGCCAGTACGAGGGTTTCGACATCGACAAGGCTCGTGCTCTGGCGGATTCGCTGGGTGCAGAGGTGGAGTTCGTCAGTACCACCAACGCCAGCCGTATACCCATGCTGGAGACTGCCAAGGTCGACGTGATCATCGCCGCGTTGACCAACCTCGACGAGCGCGCCCAGGTTGTTGCAATGACGCGGCCCTATGCCTCGGAAGGCCAGCTTGTCGTAGTACCCGCGGACAGCGATATCCGCACCTACGACGACCTAATCGGCCGCAACGTCGCGGCCACTCGTGGCAGTGTTCCAGCGACGATCCTCGAAACGCGATTCCCGCAAGCCAATGCCAGTCTCTTTGATGCCGTGGCTGATTCGATCCAAGCGCTGCGCAGCGGCAAGGTGGACGCATTGATGGAGAGCACGGCGGTTGTCGCCGACATCCGTGACAGCGAGGGTGACGCCGTGCGGGTGTTGGAGGCGCCCGCGCTGTCCCCGTCGCTCGTGTCGTTCGGCGTCAAGATGGGCGACCAGGTTTGGCTGAACTACCTGAACAACTTCATCTTGAACTACAACATCAGCGACGCTGCAAACGAGTCATACAACAGGTGGCTCGGCATGGACGTTCCCGACCTGATCAAGTAGCTCTGGTCGACCATCATGCAGATCTACTACGGCGATATTGTTCCGTACCTCGGCCCACTCCTGAAGGGGCTGCTGATCAGCCTCGTGGTCAGCCTTGCCGCCGCGGTCGCCGGCGGTGCCCTCGGAATCCTCCTCTACGCGGGCCGGACGTCCGGTATGCGAGCCTTGCGGGCAGCGGCAGGTACGTATATCGAGATCATCCGGAACACCCCGTTGTTGTTGCAGCTCTATCTTGTGTACTTCGCCCTACCCCAGGCCGGTGTCAATCTGGAACCGGTCGCGGCGGGCATCGTGGCACTGACGATCAACAACGCGGCGTACATGGCCGAGATCTATCGCGCGGGCTTCGAATCTGTGCCGAACGGCCTCCGCGAAGCCGGAGCGGCGTTGGGTTTGAACCCCCGGGACACGTTCTGGCGCGTGCTGTTTCCGCCGGCGATGCGAAATGTCCTGCCGGCCATCACGAATCAGACCATTCTGCTGTTCCTGGCGTCATCGGTCACCTCTGTCGTCGCCCTTCCCGATCTCATGCATGCCATGTTGGGGATCACGTCGACCACATTCCGGACGATCGAGACGTTCACGGTCGGGGGCCTGCTGTATTTCAGTGTCGCTTTCCTCGTCGCAACCGTCTCGCGGGTCATTGAAACCAAATTCATCAAATGGAAGGTGGCGTGATGTTCGAAGCGTTCGGCTGGCAACACATGTCGCTGATCTTGCACGGAGCACTTGTGACAGTGCAGATCTGTGTCTTGTCCGTGTTGTTCGGGACCGTGCTAGGCCTTGTGATCGGGCTGATGTCCACCGGAACCGTGCGCCCGCTGCGCTGGGTCAGCGGCGTCTATGTCGGCGTCATCCGCGGCATCCCGGTGTTGTTGATCATCTTCTTTGTTTACTTTGGAATACCGCTGCTGGCCCCGGGAACCAGCCTCCCGGAGTACTGGGCGGGAGTGATCGCGCTGTCGCTGTTCGCATCGGCCTACATCGGCGAACTCGTCCGAGGAAGTATCCAAGCGGTGCCGCGCGGCCAATTCGAGGCGGCTGAAGCGCTCGGAATGCCCTACGTCGAGCGGATGCGCTGGATAGTCCTGCCCCAGGCTGTGCGCCTGATCGTGCCGCCCGGTGTGGGTTTCCTCGTAGTCCTCATCAAAGACAGTTCGCTGGTTGCGGTGATCGGTCTGATCGAGTTGACCCGCGCAGGAAACATTGTGAGCTCTCAGACGGCTGACCCGATTCTCGCCTACGCCGTTGTCGGGGCCTTCTACTTCGTCATCTGCTTCGTTCTATCGGCATTGGCCAGGCGGTACGAGTTGCGTCTCGGCGCTCGCGTGCCCGCGCCCAAAGTCGGTGACGCGCTCACCGCACTCACCATAGGAGCCAAGAAATGATCCAGATCGAGAATCTCCGGCTGAGCTATGGAGAAACCGAGGTGTTGCACGGGGTTTCGTGTGAGGTCGCCGAACGCGAGGTGGTGTGCATCATCGGCGCCTCGGGGTCGGGCAAGAGCACACTCCTGCGGTGTATGAACGGTCTGGAACGTCCGTCGCACGGCAGTATCGTCATCAACGGCCATACTCTGGGTCCGCAGGAGAACACGGCTGATCTGGCGGTCGTCCGTCGCGATGTGGGCATGGTGTTCCAGCATTTCAACTTGTTCCCCCACATGACAGTTCTGAACAACGTTTCGCTGGCGCAGCAGCGAGTGCTCAAGCGCACCAAAGCGGTGTCTGACGAACGGGCCCGCAGCTTGCTGGGCCGGGTCGGTTTGACGGACAAAGCCGAGGTGTACCCGGATTCTCTGTCCGGCGGCCAGAAGCAGCGCGTGGCCATCGCCCGGGCACTCGCCATGGACCCGAAGATCATGCTGTTCGACGAACCGACATCAGCGCTCGATCCCGAAATCGTAGGCGAAGTGTTGGCCGTCATGAAGGCACTTGCCGCCGACGGCATGACCATGGTGGTGGTAACCCACGAGATGGGTTTCGCCCGGGAAGTAGCCGACCGCGTGATCTACATGGACAAGGGTAGTGTCATCGAAATAGCGGACCCCGGAGTCCTTTTCACTTCTCCTCAGAACCCGAGAACCATAGAGTTCCTCAGCAAGGTCTTGTGAGATGCCCGCACTCGATACGTTGATCGTCGGCGCCGACCTCATCGATGGCACAGGTGCCCCTGCCACACGCTGCGACATCGGAATCAATGGCGACCGCATCGCCTACCTTGGCCTGAACACCGAGGTCCAGGCTGCGCACACGGTGGATGCCACGGGGATGATTGTCACTCCAGGGCTCATCGATCCGCACAGCCATAGTGATTGGTCGGTTCTGGGCAACCGGGAGGCTTACAGCACGGTTCACCAGGGCGTCACCACTGAGGTGGTGGGCAACTGCGGTGTCACCTACGCCCCACTGGGCGACGACGATGTCGAACCGGCGCAGAACGCTCTGGGGGCTCTGGGGTTTGAGGGGCCGGTCGACTGGCGCAGTTTCGGTGACCTGCTGCACAGGGTGCACTCCGGCGGAACGGCCCAAAACCTCATGTGGTTTGTCGGGCACACCGCGATCCGGGCGGCAGCCAGATCCAACGCGAACAGACACGGAAAAGACGAGGATCGGGAGAAGATCAGGCTTCTGGAGGAGGCCATGGACTCAGGAGCGATCGGGTTCACCAGTGGTCTCGAATACGGCGACGGACGGTTCGCTGACACAGCAGAACTCGTCGATCTTGCCAGTGTTGCGGGCCGACGAGGCGGCATGTACGCCAGCCACATTCGTAATCGTGACGCTGGTCTGAGCGCAGCTGTCGACGAATTCTTCGACGTGGTGAACCGCGCCGGAATTCGGGCTCAGCTCTCGCACCTGAACGTGCGGTACGACACCGGTGCGCGGACCGGTGCCTGGGAACAGGTGACGCAGCGGGTGGTCGATGAGAGGCGCCGCGGTACCGATGTGCTCGCCGACATGACCCCTTATCCGCACGGAATCGGCATGGCCGCGGGTCTGCTGCCTGGTTGGCTCTTGAAGCGCCCCGCCGCGGAAGCCGCTGAATTGCTCAATGACAGCGAAGTCCGTGCTCGAGTCCGACAGGACTGCGATCGCTACTGGCGATTCGTCCATCGTGGTCAGTGGGAGAGGGTGCGGCTGGGCGTGTCCGCCACCCACCCCGAGTGGGAAGGGCTTCCGTTCCCTCGTATCGCCGAGTTGCACGGCCGCGACGAATGGGACTGTCTGTTCGACATTCTCGCCGCCGCCGGGTCTGACCTTGGTGGCGTGCAGCTTCTCGGGTTGTTGTTCACCGAGGATCACCTCACGGAGGCCATCGCGCACGATCACTTCTTGCTCGGGGTCGACGCCTTCACGGCATGCCGTCAGGGTCCGCTGCACGCACGTACCCGAGATCCGCTCTTCTACTACGGGCACATGCATTACCTCGCCCACCATGTGCCTGCGGGAACACTGTCTTTGGAGAGTGCAATCTGCAAGATGACCGGCATGGTGGCAGACCACTTCGGGATTCGCGACCGCGGGTATCTGCGTCAGAACTACCGCGCCGACGTGGTGGTGTTCGATCCAAAGGTTCTGTCGCAGACGGATACCTGGGCGATGCCACATGAGTACGCCGACGCCGCTCGATACGTCTGGGTCAACGGGGTCGGGGTCATATCGGGTGCCCGGCACACCGGGCGTCTGCCCGGCCAAATGCTGCGCTGACAGTCACAAACAACAAGGAGGAACACCTAGACATGAAGATCACACGAATCGAGACATGCGGACTGCGTGGGGCCACACCGGAGGGCGGTTGGTCGAACGAGCTGCGTCCCGACGATGTCGTCCACACCCTCGTTGCCGTACACACCGATTCAGGCCAGGTCGGTATCGGTAGTGCATTCACCGCCGAAGGCCTGGTCCGTGCAGCCCTCGATCTGCTGCGCCCGCATCTCATCGGACAGGATGCGCTGGAGGTGGAGCGGCTCACAGAGACGCTGCACCAGAGTGCCTTCTGGATGGGCCGTGGCGGTGCCTTGACCCACGCGACCAGCGCCATCGACATTGCACTGTGGGACCTCGCCGGTCAGGCGTTGGATCAGCCGGTCGGCCGCTTGTTGGGAGGGCGCTACCGAGAGCGAGTCCGTCCGTACGCTTCCGTCCTGATGGATGAAACGCAGGTCATGACCGAGAACCTGAGATCGCTTGTCGCTGAGGGCTTCACCGCGTTCAAGATCGGCTGGTGGAAGTTCGGCCGCGTCGACAGCGCCACAGACGAGCGCACCGTTGCGGCAGCTCGTGAGGCGGTGGGTGACCGGCTGCTGGCTGTTGACGCGGGCGGCTCGGAGGCGTTCTTTCCCGGTGGGTTGTCCTGGGCGAAACGCACGGCAGACATGCTCGCTGCGTATGACGTGGCCTGGTTCGAGGAGGCTCTGGCCCCCGATGACGTCGACGGATTCGTGGCGTTGCGAGCACACTCGAAGATCCCGATCAGCGGTGGCGAGGTCCTCACCCGGCGGCAGACATTCGCGCCATACATCACCGCAGGAGCGTTCGATATCGTGCAGCCGGACACCACCAAAGGAGGTGGCTTGAGTGAATCACGGCGAATCGGTTGGGCGGCACAAGATCACGGCATCCGCCTGATCCCGCACGGATGGAACACCGGAGTGGGTTTGGCGGCCGACCTGCAGCTTGCCTCCGCACTTGCCGCCACCGATTTCGTGGAGTACAAGACCGGATCCGCGTACATCGACGAACTGGTGGCAGGCGGCTGGTCTCTGGACACCGACGGGATGTTGGTTGTTCCTGGAACCCCCGGGCTCGGGGTGACACTGAATCCTGACGCTTTGGCGGCTTACGGCACGAACCCGGCCTTCGCGCGGGCAGCATGAGTGCGGCCGAATCTGTTCAGACCTTGTTCACCCATCCTGTGGTTCCGCTTCTCACCGTGCGCGCCATGAAGGACGTCGATGTCATCGGCGACGGGCTGGTCGACGGCGGGCTGCCCGTGGGTGAAGTGGCACTGCGAGGTCAGTACGGCATCAGCGCGATACGGCGGCTCGCGGCGCGCGGTGACGTCTTGGTCGGCGCTGGAACGGTGCTGACGGTCGCTCAGGCGGACGAGGCGATCGATGCCGGAGCGCGATTCATTGTGACACCGGGACTCGATTCCGATGTGGTGCGCCACGTTTGCGACACCGGTATCCCGATCATCCCAGGCGTGCTCACGCCGTCGGAGGTCCAGGCTGCGGCGCGCCTTGGGTGCAACCACGTCAAGCTCTTCCCCGCTGGTGCGCTGAACGCAGCCGCCTGCTTGAGTGCCTTCGCGGAGGTCTATCCCGGCATGCAGTTCATGCCTTCCGGTGGGATCCGGCAGACCGATATCTCGGAATTTCTCGTATTACCAAATGTTTTCGCCGTCGCGGGGAGTTGGATCGGTGCCGTCGCGTACGGAGGTGCGGCGGCGGTGGCGAATGCGTGCCGGGCGGCCGTGGCCGCGGCTGAGTCGGTGCGGCCGCAGTGACGGCCGGCGAACCCGTCGATGTGGTCACGGTAGGGGAGAGTCTGGGATTGCTCACCGCGGGTCGGGTGGGCAGCCTACGGCACGTGCGAGATCTGCAGCTGGGTTTCGGTGGCGCCGAGAGCAATGTGGCCATAGGCGTGGCGCGACTGGGTGGTTCCGCCCTGTGGATCGGTCGGGTGGGTGCGGACCCGCTCGGCCAACTCATCGTGCGGGAGCTTCGTGCGGAAATGGTGGAGACGGTCGCGGTCGTGGATGACGAGGCTGCAACCGCTCTGATGCTCAAGGAGCGCCCACGGCCCGGCGCCAGCCGGGTCACCTACTACCGCAGGAATCAGGCAGGGAGTCATCTGCGGCCCGAAGATCTCCCGCTCGGAATTATCGAGCGGGGCCGGATCCTCCACATCACAGGCATCACAGCAGCTCTGGGCGAACGTCCACTTGCGACTCTCCATATGGCCATCGATTACGCAAAGAAGGCCGGTCGCGTCGTTTCGTTTGACGTCAATCACCGTGCCAGTCTGTGGGCCGACAGCGGTGAAGCGGCAAGCACCTACCGCGACCTGGCCCAGCGCGCCGATATCGTGTTCGCCGGCGAGGACGAGGCGGCGCTGGTGACAGGCGAGACGGACCTGCGGAGGCAGGTCGACGGCCTGCTCGCACTCGGTGTTGATCGAGTGGCCATCAAGCGGGGAGCCATGGGCGCGGCCGCCGCCTCCCGCAGCGGAATCGTACTGCGGGAGGCCCATCGGATAGCAGTGGCCGATACGGTAGGCGCGGGCGACGCCTTCGTCGCGGGCTGGCTGGCCGACATGGTCCGCGGCGCCGACATCCAACAATGTCTGGAAACTGCTTCAGCGTGCGGCGCTTTGGCGTGCACCGGCCTCGGTGACTGGGAGGCCGCGCCTACCCGGAGCGATCTTCTCCGGTTGTCCGGCGTCGATGGCGATCCCGTCAGCCGTTGACGCAGACGCTGGGCGTCTAGCGGTTGCGTACCCCGTTGACGCCGAGATACAGCACGTACCCCAGGCCGCCGGCCAGGGCCAGCTTCCGGGTCCTCGCGCTGAGCAGTCCGAGGCCGATCGCGGTCTCGATTCCGCCGTTGACGTAGATGTACTGACGGGTGTTCGTCGGGAACGCCGGTGCGGTGATCGATTCGAAGAGTTGCGGCTTCACGAAATGCGAGACACCGGTGGCGGCCAGGGCCAGTCCGGCCAAGCTGGGGAAGCGTGACTTCTGGGTCAAGGTAACCGCTTTCTGCTCAGGCGATTTGGTAATCGGTCAGGGGGAATTCACTGGCTTCTTTGATGGCGTCGTGTGTCGACATCGGTCGGAGCAAGCTGGGTTCGCCCTGCGGGTTGAAATAGTAGGACCGCGAGGAGGCGCAGTTGCCCAGCGTCCACAGCGAGTCGCCCAGCAATTCCGTCATCCGGTCCAGGTAGGCGGCGTTGGCTTCCTCGGTGACTTCGAAGGTGGTGGCGCCGCGGCGTCTCAGTTCGCCGAACAGCCGGTCCATCAACCGCATCTGGTATTCCATGGTGTTGAAGAAGTTCAGGCCCAGGAACGCGTACGGGCTGGCCAGGCTCAGGAAGTTCGGGAAGTACGGCATGGACACGCCCTGGTAGGCCTGGAACCTGGTGTCGCGCCACCACTTTCCGAGGTTGCGCCCGTCCCTGCCGACGATCTCGATGGCCGGGAAGTTGGCCTCCCACAGATCGAATCCGGTGGCCAGCACCAGGGTGTCGATCTCGGTCTTGGTGCCGTCGTTGTTCACGATGCCGTCGGCGGTGATGTGGTCGATACCGTCGGTCTGCAGGTGCACGTGCGGCTTGGTGAATGAGCGGAAGTAGTTGTTGGAGAAGGTCGGTCGCTTGCAGCCGATGTCGTAGTCGGGGGTGAGCCTGCGGCGCAGTTCCTTGTCGCGGATCTGCACGAACTGGTTGATCTTGCAGAGGTCCATCGCGGAGATGTTCAGCCGCCGGAACAGCGGAACGCGGTAGTGCACGACGCCGATGTTGATCATGGCTTCGTAGATCGTGTCGGTGACGGCACGAATCACGCGCTGGGTCCAGGGCAGCCGGCTGAACACTCGCTTGGCGCGCTCGGAGATCGCGAAGTCGAGCTTGGGCGCCACCCAGATGGGGGTGCGCTGGTACACCGTGAGGTCGGCGGCGTTCTTGGCCAGTTCGGGGATCAGCTGCACGGCAGTGGCGCCGGTGCCGATGACGGCGATCCGCTCATCGGCGGGGTTGTAGGTGTCGTCCCAGTCGGTGGTGTGGATGACCCGGCCGGTGAAGTCGGTGATGCCGTTGATGTCGGGCATCTTCGGTTGTGACAGGAAACCGGTGGCGGTGATCAGGTACCGGCAGCTCAGCGTGTCGCCGCCGGCCAGGGTGACGCGCCACAGCTTGGCCTCGTCGTCCCAGCGGGCGCCGTCGGCGGTGGTGTTGAACCGGATGTGACGCCGGATGTCGTACTTGTCGGCGACGTCGTCGGCGTACTGCTTGATCTCGGCGCCGGTGGAGAACAGCCGTGACCAGTTGGGGTTGGGCTCGAAGAAGTACGAGTACGTGGTGGTGGGGACGTCGACGGCGAGGCCGGGGTAGTGGTTGACGTACCACGTTCCGCCCAGGTCGTCCTCGCGGTCGAGAAGGACAAAATCGTGGAACCCGAGTCGCTTGAGCTGGATCGCGGCCCCGATCCCCGCGAAACCGGCGCCGACGATGACGACGTCCACTTGCTCCGTGGTCATGCGACGACGATACCTCAACTTACCCATGGGTAAGTTAGGGCACTTGGACCCTTTCTGCGGTGCCGAAAGGGGTCATCAGCGCAGCTGCACCCGCGCCAACGCCGGCGCCGCCGCCACCACCGTGAATGGCGTCGCCAGCGGAAAGTCCGCGCTCAGTGACTCGATCCGGGCGCCGCGCACCAGCGTGGCCAATGCCAGCGTCGCCTCCAACATGGCGAAGTGATCGCCGATGCAGGACCGAGGACCACCGCCGAACGGCAGGTACTGCCAGCGGTTGCGCCCGTGCGAGCGTTCCGGCAGGAACCGGTCCGGGTCGAATGTCAGCGGGTCGTCCCACAGGCTCGGGTCCCGGTGCAGCGCGTAGATGGAGATGCTGAGCATGGTGCCCGCTTCCACGCGGTGGCCGTCGACGGCGATCTCCTCGGAGATGACGCGGGGCATGCCGGCCGCCGGCGGACACAGTCGCAACGCCTCGTGCAACACCCGCACCGTGTACCCGAGCGCCGGGACGTCCTCCGGTGTCAGGGGTCGGCCACCGAGTGCTGCCACCTCGTCGTACACCCGTTGCTGGAGGTCCGGGTGGCGCCCGAGCGCCCACAGGGCATACGTCAGCGTCGTCGACGTGGTGTCATGCCCGGCGAGCATGAACAACACCAGTTCATGGCAGATCTCCTCGTCGGTCAGCGCTCGACCGGTCGCGGGGTCCGACGCGTCCACCAGAGCCCGCACCAGTGGGGCATCGACGTCCGGGTCCGCACGCACGGAGGTCAGGATCTCGGCGGCCAACCGCTGCAGTGTTGCGCTGGCCTCGCGGGCCCGGCGCTGGCCCGCAGTGGGCACCCATTGCGGCAGGTTGAGGGGCCGCGACGCGCGATCGGCGATCCATCCCAGCGCGGTCCGCAACGCCGGGCCCACCGAATCCGCGCGCTCGTCGAGATCCAGACCGAACACCGACCGCCCCAGTGCTCGCAGGGTCAGCGCCCGGCTTTCGATATCGAGATCGACAAGTTGGCCGTCGCGCCACCGCTCGGCGACCATCTGCGCTGCGGTGGCCATGTGGCCGGCGTAGCGCGGCACATGGGATTTGGTGAACATCGGCTGCAAGGCACGCCGCCGCGGCAGCCACTGGTCATGGGGCAGGTCGAGCAGGTTGCCGCCCATCAGGGTGCGCATCTGCACCATCGCCGTCGACCGGCCGCGGTCGGACACCGCGTCGCGTCGGCTCAGGACGTCGTGCGCCCCTTGCGGTGTGGCCACGAGAACGATGGGTGGCACCAACCATTTGGGTCCGAAGGTGATGCGTGAGATCCGGCCCCCGGACGCGATCAGCACAGCGTGGCCTTCGACGAACGAGCGCAGCAGAGCCAGTTGTCGACGGCGCGGGAGCGGATTCATCGGCGCCAGCGGCAGTTCTGTCAGCTCGGTGCGTGTGACGGTGTCCACCATGACCCATCCCCCGATTCCTGTGCTCAGGTGTCAGGGTTCGAGCGTGCCGGGTGCGCGAGGCCCCGGCTTACGTAGTGCGCTACCTCAATCGACCAGGTCCATCTCCGCGGGGCTGTTGCCGCCGATGGGCTGCGACAGCAGACTCAGCGTCGTCAGCGGCCCGCCGAACTGCTGCAGCAACCCGCCTTCGTCGTTTCTGCCCAGGTCGATCGGCGTGAATCCGAACTGCTGGATCAGCGCCTTCACTTCCTCGTTTGCGCTCGGGTGATTGCCGGAGACGAAGAGGACGCGGCTAGCACCCGATGTGTCGCGCGGTTCGCGGGCCAGGACCTTGGCCCAGGTGTGGCCGAACGCCTTGACCACGCGGGCGTTGACGGCCCATTCGCCCACCAGGTCCGACGATGCGCGTCCGCCCAGATCGGCCGGGGAGAAGTCGCTGTAGTCGATTGCGTTGGTGGCATCGACGATGATGCGTTGCCGCCAGTCCGGTATCTGCTCGACGAGTCCGCGAACGGCTTCGAAGGGGACCGCCAGCACCACCACATCGGCGAGAAGCGCGTCGCCGACCTCGATGGGCCTGATGGCGGGACCGATCTCACTCAGCAGGCGGGATACCGAGTCGACACCTCGTGCGGCCGCGACACCGACCGGGATATCCGCGCGAGAGAACTGCCGGGCCACTGCAGAGCCGATGTTGCCGGCTCCGATGATCGCGTACTGCACTTTCCGCTCCTTCTGGTTCTATAACGCTCGACACAGAACGCCGACGATAGCAGGTTCTATAACGGTCGGCACAGAACGGTTAGAATCGCGCCATGGCACGGCCACGGGAATTCGACCGAACCGAAGCGCTCGAGCGCGCGATGTACGAATTCTGGAGTCGCGGCGGCTACGACCACACGTCGATCAGTGATCTCACGGCGGCCATGGGCATCTCATCGCCCAGTCTCTACGCCGCCTTCGGCGGCAAGCGGGGGCTGTTCGACGAAGCCGTGGCGATGTACGAGAGCCGACCGGCGGCGCCGGCCACGCGCGCGGTGGCCGCGCCGACCTCGCATGATGTGGTCGAGCGGATGCTGACCGCGGCGGCGCGCGAATACACCGACGCCGGCCATCCCCGCGGGTGCCTTGTCATGGCGGATCCCCAGTTGGCGCAACGACGCAATGACGGCCGGGCGTTCATCGCCGACCGGCTGCGGGGCAGTGCCGACTCCGGTGACCTGCCGGACTCACTGGATCCCGAAGATCTTGCCGAGTTCCTCATCGTGATGCTGAACGGAATGGCCGCGCGCGCCCGAGACGGCGTCGATCACGAGCGCCTGAGCGCGGTCGCCGACATCGCGGTGCGCTGCCTGCGCTTCTAGAGCGCGCGCAGCGCGGCGTCGACCGCCAGTGCGGGCACGTCCAGCGTCTTGGAGTTCAGGTCGTGGCGGGCGCCGGTGATCTCGACGATCTCGGTGGGCCCGCTCACCAGTGCCGCGGCTGCCGTCAACTCCTCGATCGAGCCGAACGGGTCGGCCGTGCCGTGGGTGAAAACGGTGGGGATGCGGATGTCCGGCAGGTGTTCGGTGCGCGCCCGCTCCGGCTTGCCGGGCGGGTGCAGGGGATAGGAGAACAACGTCAGAGCTGTCAGGCCGCCACCGCCTGCCGCTCCGGCTTCTTCTCGCGCCGCCACCATGGACGTCATCCGCCCGCCGTACGAATGCCCGCCGGCCAGCACCGGGCCGTCGCTCAGCGTGTGCGCCAATTCGATGGCCTCCACGATGCCGGCCTGATCGGCCGCGGCTGAACCCGACGGCGGTCCCTTGGGGCGTCGCCGTCGATAGGGGAGGTTGTAGCGGATGGCCAACCACCCGCGGCCGGCCCACTCGTCGCACAGTCGGACCAGCAGTGGCGCCTCGCGGCTGCCGCCGGCCCCGTGCGTCAACAGCACGACTCCGGCGGGCGGGCTGTCGGGTTCGTGCGCCACCCCGGCGATCGGCTCAAGATCCATCGTCGGCCAACCGGAACAGTGGGTTGACGGGTCCGTGCCCACGGCCCAGAGGATAGGCGGCCCGGATGCACTCGGTCACCCACGCTTTGGCGAACTGCACCGCATCCGGCACCGAATAACCATGTGCCAGAGCGCAAGCGGTCGCGGCGGCCAGGGTGTCACCAGCACCGTGATCGTGGCCGGTGCCCACCCGCGGAGCGGCGAACTCGTAGAACTCCGTGCCGTCGAAGAGCAGGTCGGGGCTCGCGCTCGACGAGCGCAGGTGCCCACCCTTGACCAGCGCCCACTGCGGCCCGAGAGCGTGCAGCGCCCGCGCCGCGTCGCGCTGGGACTCGGTGTCGACCACCTCGATGTCGACCAGCAGGCGCACTTCGTCGAGATTCGGTGTCACCAACGTGGCCAGCGGGAACAACTCGGTGCGGATGGCCGACAGGGCGCTGGGGTGCACCAGCGGGTCCCCGTGCATCGATGCGCACACCGGGTCCACCACCAGCGGCACCGTCAGTGCCTCGGCTCGCCAGGTCTCGGCCACGCATCCGATGATCTCTGATGACGCCAGCATGCCGGTCTTGGCGGCTTCGATGCCGATATCGGAAGTCACCGCGCTGATCTGCCCGGCCACCACGTCGAGTGGAATCTCGTGAAAGCCCTTGACGCCCACCGAGTTCTGCACCGTCACCGCGGTGACGGCTACGCAGCCATGCAGGCCCAGCATCGCAAACGTGCGCATGTCGGCCTGGATACCCGCACCGCCGCCGGAGTCGGAGCCGGCGATGGTCATCACCCGGTGCGGTGTCTGCCCGGGCGGGCTCAGCGGTAGGTACGTCATGAGGTCAAGGGTAGGTAGACGCGGTTGCCCTGCTCGGCGAACTCCGCAGATTTCTCCGCCATGGCTTCGCGGATGTCCTGGGTGATGCGCATCGAGCAGAACTTCGGTCCGCACATCGAACAGAAGTGGGCGGTCTTGGCCGGGGCCGCCGGCAGCGTCTCGTCGTGGAATTCGCGGGCGGTGTCTGGATCCAGCGACAAATTGAACTGATCCTCCCAGCGGAACTCGAACCGGGCCTTGCTCAACGCGTCGTCACGTTGTTGAGCGCGCGGGTGTCCCTTGGCCAGATCGGCGGCATGCGCAGCGATCTTGTAGGCGATCACGCCGTCCTTGACGTCTTTCCGGTTCGGAAGGCCCAGGTGCTCTTTGGGAGTGACGTAGCAGAGCATCGCCGTGCCGGCCTGGGCGATCATCGCCGCGCCGATCGCCGAGGTGATGTGATCGTACGCAGGCGCGATATCGGTGGTCAGCGGTCCCAAGGTGTAGAACGGTGCCTCGTCGCAGAGCTCTTCTTCGAGGCGGACGTTCTCGACGATCTTGTGCATCGGCACATGACCGGGTCCTTCGATCATCACCTGCACGCCATGGCTTTTCGCGATCTTCGTCAGTTCGCCCAGGGTTTCCAGTTCGGCGAACTGCGCCGCGTCGTTGGCGTCGGCGATCGACCCGGGGCGCAGCCCGTCGCCGAGGGAGAACGTCACGTCATACCGGGCCAGGATCTCGCACAGCTCGGCGAAATGGGTGTAGAGGAAGGACTCGGTGTGATGGGCCAGACACCACGCCGCCATGATGGAGCCGCCGCGGCTGACGATGCCGGTGACCCGGTTGACGGTGAGCGGGATGTAGCGCAGCAGCACACCGGCGTGCACGGTCATGTAGTCGACGCCCTGCTCGCATTGCTCGATCACGGTGTCGCGGTACACCTCCCAGGTCAGCGCCGTCGGGTCACCGTTGACCTTCTCCAGGGCCTGATACATCGGCACGGTGCCGACGGGGACGGGCGAGTTACGCAGGATCCACTCGCGGGTCAGGTGAATGTCCTTACCGGTGGACAGGTCCATGATGGTGTCGGCACCCCACCGGGTGGCCCACACCATCTTGTCGACCTCCTCGCCGATCGACGAGCTCACCGCCGAATTGCCGATGTTGGCATTGACTTTCACCGCGAAGGACTTGCCGATGATCATCGGTTCGGTCTCGGGATGGTTGTGATTGGCCGGGATGACCGCGCGGCCCCTGGCAACTTCGGAACGCACCAGTTCTGCTGGTACACCTTCCCTTTCGGCGATGAAGGCCATCTCCGCGGTGATCTCCCCGGCGCGCGCCCGCTGCAGCTGGGTACCCCGGTCGCGCACGACCGTACGGCGTGGCAGCCCCTTCTCCAGGTCGACGTGCGCCTCGGCGTCGGTGTACGGCCCGGACGTGTCGTACAGGTCGAGATGCTCACCGTTGGTCAGGTTCACCCGACGGAACGGCACCTTGGCGCCGTCGGGAAGTTCGCGGTAGGTCTTGTGGCTGCCCGAGATGGGGGCATGGGTCACGGATACGGCAACAGCACTCATCAGTTCACTCCCTACGCCGGCATTACCCGGTCAGGTTCGTACGGTCGACGGCCCCAGCCGTCCTCTCAGCGCACTCGGTGTGCACTCCCGTGTGGGTTACGCGACCAACCTAGCGCAGTCCGGTGCCGTGCCACACCCCGGGACGACGGAACGGGATGGAATGGGAATTGCACCACGAAGGTTTGCATAGCTAACATATGTAAATTGCGGCACACACCGTGGTGGGCTGCGCACGCACTCGATACGAAACGAAGAATGCTGATGACTGCCGAGCTCACCACCACCGACGCGAGCCTCACCGCCACCGCTCGACGCCGGATCAAGATGGACCACGACCACCCCCGCTACAAGTGGGTGGTGCTGTCCAACACGACCCTGGGCACCCTGCTGGCCACCATCAACGCGTCCATCGTGTTGATCTCGCTGCCGGCGATCTTCCGCGGTATCGGCCTGAATCCCTTGGCGCCCGGCAATGTGAGCTACCTCCTCTGGATGCTGATGGGCTACCTGGTGGTGACCGCCGTGCTGGTGGTGCCATTCGGCCGCCTGGGCGACATGCTCGGCCGGGTGCGGATCTACAACCTCGGGTTCGTGGTGTTCACGGTCGCCGCGGTGGCCCTGTCGTTCGACCCGTTCTCCATGGGCGGCGGTGCGGTGTGGCTGATCGCCTGGCGCGTGGTCCAAGGTGTCGGCGGCGCCATGCTGATGTCGTCGTCCTCGGCGATCCTCACCGACGCCTTCCCGGCCAATCAACGCGGTATGGCGCTGGGCGTGAACATGGTCTCCGCGGTCGCCGGCTCATTCCTGGGCCTGCTGATCGGCGGTTTCCTCTCCGAGTGGCACTGGCAGGCCATCTTCTGGGTGGGCGTGCCGATCGGCCTGGCCGGCACGGTCTGGAGCCTGCGCTCGCTCAAAGAACTCGGATCCCGTACACCGGGCCGCATCGACTGGGCCGGAACGCTGACCTTCGGCGTCGGTCTGACGGTGTTGCTGGTCGGTATCACCTACGGCATCCAGCCCTATGGTGACTCCACCACCGGCTGGACCTCTCCTCTGGTCCTCGGTTCGATTGCCGCCGGGTTGGCACTGCTGGTGGTGTTCTGCCTCATCGAACTGCGGGTGTCGCAGCCGATGGTCGACATGAAACTGTTCAAGTCCGCATCGTTCGGCATGGGCAACCTCGCCGGGTTGATGTCGTCGGTGGGTCGCGGCGGCCTGCAGTTCATGCTGATCATCTGGTTGCAGGGCATCTGGCTTCCGCTGCACGGTTACAGCTTCGAGTCGACGCCGCTGTGGGCGGGCATCTACCTGCTGCCGGTCACCATCGGGTTCCTGGTGGCGGGTCCGATCGCGGGATCGCTGTCCGACCGGTTCGGGGCCCGGCCGTTCACCGTCGGCGGCATGCTGTTGATGGCGGTGACATTCGTTGCGCTGCTGCTGATCCCGGTGAACTTCGACTACTGGATGTTCGCGGTCATCGTGTTCCTCAACGGTCTGGGTGGCGGTATCTTCACCGCCCCGAACACCGCGGCCATCATGTCGAGCGTGCCGGCATCCCAGCGCGGTGCCGCCTCGGGTGTGCGCGCCACGTTCTTCAACGCCGGCTCGTCACTGTCGATCGGTATCTTCTTCTCGCTCATGATCGTCGGGCTGGCCAACACGCTGCCCTCCACCCTCAGCACCGGGCTGCAGGCGCAAGGCGTGTCCGCTGACGTCGCACACGACGTCGCCGGCCTGCCACCCGTCGGGAGTCTCTTCGCGGCGTTCCTGGGCTACAACCCCATCGCCGAACTGCTGGAGCCGTACCACGCGTTGCAGCAGCCGGGCGTCAACGCCGAGGTGCTCACCGGTAAGACGTTCTTCCCGGAGCTGATCACCCAACCGTTCCACGCGGGTCTGGTGGTGGTGTTCGCGGCTGCGGCGGTGATGATGGTGCTCGGCGCCGTCGCGTCCTGGATGTCGCCGGGCCGCTACGCCGACGCACCCGGCGCCGACAACGCCGCCTGATCCGGGCACCCCACAAAATCCAGTGGGGCTTGTCGGAGTCACCCGCTACGGTCGAGGGCATGCCCGAGGCAGCCATCGAGGCCATCGATCTGGTGAAGAGGTTCGGCGACCACACCGCCGTCGGCGGTATCAGTTTCACCGTCCCGCAGGGCACGGTGCTGGGACTTCTCGGACCCAACGGCGCGGGCAAGACCACCACGGTGCGGATGATGACCACGCTCACCGAACCCACCAGCGGCACGGCGCGGGTGGCCGGCTTCGATGTGCGGCGCGACCCCGAACAGGTACGCCGCCACATGGGCCTGACCGGGCAGGCCGCCACGGTGGACGAGCTGCTCACCGGCCGGGAGAACATCCGGATGATCGGCAGCCTCTACGGGCTGCGGCGCAAGGAGTTGGACCGGCTCGGCGACGAGCTGCTGCAGCAGTTCTCCATTGCGGACGCCGCCGATCGTGTGGTGAAGGGCTACTCGGGCGGGATGCGCCGCCGCCTGGACCTCGCGGTCAGCCTGATCGCCGCCCCGCCGGTGCTGTTCCTGGATGAGCCCACCACGGGTCTGGACCCGCGGTCGCGCAGCGAGCTGTGGGACGTGCTGCGCGGACTCGTCGCCGACGGCACCACGCTGCTGCTCACCACGCAGTATCTGGAGGAGGCCGACCAACTCGCCGACACCATCGTCGTCGTCGACCGCGGCCGCATCATCGCCGAGGGCACTCCGCTTCAGCTCAAGGAGCAGGCGGGCAATGCCAGCCTGGTCGTCACCGTGTCGCACGCCGCTGACCTGGAAAGCGCACAGGCCATCGTCGCCAGAACCGGTGCCGAGGTCCACGTCGACGTCGGCGCGCGCAGGCTCACCGCGTCGGCCGACGGGCTCGATGACATGACCCGGGTCGCGTCCTGGCTGCAGGACAGCCACATCGAGGTCGACGACATCGGCCTGACCCGGCCCAGTCTCGATGACGTGTTCCTGTCATTGACCGGCCGCACCACCGCTGAGGAGGCCACCGCATGACCACCGTCCGGGAAGGCGCGCCACCCAGCACCACCGCGCGTCCACAGACCCGCCGCACGTCGCTGGCGTACCAATCGTGGATCATGGTGAAACGCAACATGATCCACACCAAGCGCATGCCGGAGATGTTGTCGGACGTCACCGCGCAACCCATCATGTTCGTGCTGCTGTTCGCCTTCGTCTTCGGTGCGTCCATCACCAATACCGGCGGGGCGTCCTACCGGGAGTTCCTGCTGCCCGGCATCCAGGCGCAGACCATCGTGTTCTCCGCGTTCGTCGTCGCCGCAGGCATCACCGCCGACGTCGAGAAGGGCATCATCGACCGGTTCCGGTCGCTGCCGATCTCCCGATCGTCGGTACTCATCGGCCGCAGCGTCGCCAGCCTGATCCACTCGTCGATCGGCATCGTGGTGATGGCGTTCACCGGCCTGGCCATCGGCTGGCGCATCCGGGGCAGCGTCGGCGAGGCGGTCCTGGCCTTCGCGCTGGTGCTGGTGTTCGGGTTCGGCATGATCTGGTTCGGCATCCTGATCGGCTCGTTGATGCGCTCGGTGGAGGCCGTCAACGGCGTCATGTTCACCGTGCTGTTCCCGGTCACGTTCCTGGCCAACACTTTTGTGCCCACCGAACCGATGCCGCATTGGTTGCGGGTGATCGCCGAATGGAATCCGGTGTCCTCGCTGGCGCAGGCCATGCGCGAACTGTGGGGCAACGGCCCGGCTGCGGCGCCGGACGCGCAACTGCCACTGCATCATCCGGTGCTCGCGACCATTCTGTGGTCTCTGGCGCTGACCGCGGTGTTCGCGCCCTTCGCGTTGCGGGCGTACACCCGGCGCACATCCGACTGACGTTCAGTTGGACCGGTCGAAGCGAGCGCTATGCTGTGCCCAAACGCCGACGGCTAGGGGTAGCAGTGCCACAGGACAAGAGCCGGCCGACCATGCAGGACATCGCCGACAAGGTCGGCGTGTCCAAGGCGCTTGTGTCACTGGTGTTTCGCAAGGCGCCCGGCCCCAGTGCGGAAACCCGGGAGAAGGTGCTCGCCGCCGCTGAGGAACTCGGCTACCGGGTGAACCGCACGGCGGCGTTGATGACGGCGCGGCGGTCGCATCTGATCGGTGTTGCGGCGTTGATCCGGAACAGCTTTCACGCCGAGGTGGTGGAGCACATCGTCGCCGCCGCCGACCGCGCAGGATACGAGGTGGTGCTGGGTGCGGTGACGCCCACCCACGGCGAATCCAGGGTGATCGACACACTGCTCGACTTCCGCTGTGAAGGCCTGCTGCTGATCGGACCGGAGCTGGCGGGGACAGCGCTGACCGAGTTGGGGGAGCGGGTGCCCACGGTGGTGGTCGGCAGGCGGATCTCCTCGGAGTCGCTGGACGTGGTCCGCACCGCCGACGCCCGCGGTATCGGCGCCATGGTCGACCACCTCGTGGAGGCCGGGCACCGCCATATCGTGCACGTCGACGCCGGTTCCGGTGTCATCGCCACCGACCGGCGCAACGGATACCTGCGGGCCATGCGACGCCACGGTCTCGGTGACGCCACGCAGGTGGTCGGGGGCGCCTTCACCGAGGAGGCGGGCATGGCAGCGGCGAAGTCGCTGTTGAGCGCCGAGCTGCCGACCGCGGTGGTGTGCGCCAATGACCGCATCGCCGTCGGGGTCATCGACACCTTCCGGCGGGCCGGGCTCGACGTGCCCGCCGATGTCTCGGTCACCGGCTACGACGACAGTGCGCTGGCGCGGCTGGGCCACATCGACTTGACGACCGTGAGCCAGCAGCCCCGTGAGCAGGCCGATCGCGCCATCGGTGCGGTGGTGTCGCGGCTGGACGCGGGCCGCACCGAGCCGCTGTCCTCGGTTCTGGCCCCTGAGCTCGTGTTCCGCACCACCACGGCGGCGCCGCGCCGCCACGCTGATACCGCCTGAGGCGAGCGACCACTCCACTCTTGACACCCGGGTGTGACCGCGCTCATAGTGGGACTTAGACCGGTCAAATAGACCGGAGCAAGTCAGATCATTCGATCGAGAGAAGGACACCGTGGCTTCACCGAAACGTGCGGTAGGAATCGCCTTGGCCACTGCCGCTGTGGCCCTCGGCCTGGTGGCCTGCAGCAGCACCGGCGGGAAGCCGGAAGAGCAGGGTGGCTCCCAGGACGGAGCGAGTATGAACGTCGATCTGCCCCGGCACACCGTGGCGATGATCGGGCACTGGGACCCCAGCGACGCGTTCGTCGACATCCTGCGCAAGGGTGCTGAGCAGGGCGCCGCCACCAACAACGTGGAGTTGCGCTACTCGTCTGATCCGCAACCCGACAAGCAGGCCACGCTGGTGCAGAACGCGATCGACACCGACGTCGACGCCATCGCACTGGATCTCGCGCATCCGGAAGCGCTGATGGAGGTCTCCAAAAAGGCTGTCGCAGCCGGTATTCCGGTGGTCGCCTTCAACTCCGGTTATGACGACTGGAAGCGTGCCGAAGCGTTGATGTACATCGGTCAGGACGAAGTGATCGCCGGGACCGCGGCCGGCGAGCGACTCAAGGACCAGGGCGCCACCAAGGTGCTCTGCGTGGTGCACGAGCAGGGCGTCTCGGCACTCGACAAACGGTGCAACGGAGTCGAAGCCGGCTTCGGCGGCGCAGTCGAACGGATCTATCTGTCGGGCTTCGACATGGCCGCCGCACGCAGCACCATGGAAGCAAAATTGGCCCAGGACCCGGCCATCGACGCGCTCATCACCCTCAATGCGTCGTACGCCATGACCGCGCTACCGGTCACCGAAGCCACCGGCCGGCCGATCACCGTGGCCACCTTCGACACCAACCCGGAACTGATGAACGCCATCAAGGACAACAAAGTGGCCTTCGCCGTTGACCAGCAACCCTGGCTGCAGGGTTACCAGGCCGTCGACACGCTGGCCAACTACCTCAACAACCGCAGCATCCTCGGCGGTGGTCAGCCGATCCTCACCGGTCCGTCCTTCATCGACGGCTCCAACATCGAACAGATCGCGCAGTACGCACAGGAAGGTGTGCGTTGACGGCGGATAGTCACCGAATCGGCCCAATGCCGCTGCGCTGCCGTCACACTCGTCTAGAAGCGAAAGGGAGTCCGTGAAGCTCGGTGTCTACACCGCGATCCTGAATGCCGTGCACCTGCCCGCCGACTCGGTGTCGATTCGGTGAAGTATCAGCCGCTGGGTACGACGGGGCTGCAGGTGTCGGCGGTGTCGTTCGGCACCGCCCCGCTCGGTGACATGTTCGGCACCGCCGACCAGGGCACCGCGATCAGGTCGGTGCGTGAGGCGCTGGATGCCGGCATCAACTTCTTCGACTCCTCGCCGTATTACGGCGGCGGGTTGGCCGAGGAGCGTCTGGGTGCCGCACTGAAAGGCCGTCGCGACGACGTGATCATCGGCACCAAGGCGGGCCGCTACGGATTCGACGAGTTCGACTTCTCACCACAGCGCATCCGCGACGGTGTGCACCGTAGCCTGGAACTGCTGCAGACCGATCACGTTGATGTCCTGCAGCTGCACGATATCGAATTCGTCTCGCTGGACGGCGTTTTCGCAGACTCCTACGGGGAACTCGTCCGGTTGCGTGACGAAGGGAAATGCCGGTTCATCGGGATGACGGGCTACCCGTTGCACACGTTGCGGCGGGCGGTGACCGAAACCGATCTCGACGTGGTGCTCAACTACGCCCACTTCACCTTGTTGAACACCGAACTGACCGGCTTCCTGCCGATGGCGCAGGAGAACGGGACGGCGGTGATCAACGCCGCTGCGGTGGCGCTGGGGCTGCTCACACCGGCCGGGCTGAAGGCCGATGTACCGGTCAGTGACGCGGTGCGGGCCGCGTCGCGGCGGGTCAACGACATCTGCATCCGGCACGGTGTCGACATCGCCTTCCTGGCCAACCAATTCGCCATTCAGCGCTCGGGATGTCCCACCACCGTGATCGGCACCACCAAACCCCATCACCTCCACTCGGCGGTACGGGCGGCCGGTGAACCCATCGACGAGGACCTGCTGGCCCAGGTTCTGGCCGCCACCGCCGACGTGCAGAACGTGTCCTGGCCCAGCGGATTGAAGGAGAACAACTAGATGCATGCTGTTGTGCTCGGTGCCGACGGCAGAGAGTACGTGGGCGAGTTGCCCGACCCGGCCCCGGCAGCTGATGAGGTGGTACTGCGGGTCGACTACTGCGGCATCTGCGGCAGCGATCTGCACGCCCAACAGCAGGGCTTCGGGGTGGGGGTCGCCCTCGGACACGAGTTCGCCGGAGAGGTCGTCGAACTCGGTTCCCAGGTAACTGATTTCGCCGTCGGTGACCGCGTGTGCGTCAACCCCAACGGTGACTGGTGCGGTCGGTGTGGATTCTGCCGCGCGGGCCAGTACAACCTGTGCACGGCGCTGTTCCGCACGGCCGTCGGTGTGGCGCGCCACGGGGGTATGGCGCCCTATGCGGCGGTGCCCACCAAGGTGCTGCACCGCCTGCCCGACGGTGTGACCACCAAACAAGGCGCTTGGGTGGAACCGCTGGCGACGGCGCTGCGTGGTGTGCGCAGGTCGGGAATCGGTATGGGCGACCCGGCAATCGTGTTCGGCGGCGGCCCGATCGGGCTTCTGGTCATCACGCTGCTGCGCGCGATGGGAGCCGGTCAGATCACCGCGTTCGAACCGTCGCCACTGCGGGCAGCCAAGGCCGCCGACGTCGGTGCCGACGCGGTGATCGATCCGTTGACCGTCGACGCAGGCGAGGTGTTCCCGGATCTGGCGGCGGCGCCGTCGCATGCGTTCGAATGCTCGGGCGTCGCCGCCGCCACCGAGATGGCGTTGCGCGTGCTGCGTCCCAGAGGCACACTCACCGTCACCGGTGTCGCGGCGAAACCGCCGTTCTACCAAGCGCCGGACCTCGTGTTCAAGGAACTGACCATTCAGGGCAGCTTCATCTACGAGGGTGAGTTCGCCATGGCGATCGACCTGCTGGACCGCGGGATGGTCGATATCGACCCGCTGACCAGTGGTGTCCGCGATATTGCCGCTGGGCCGGATGCTTTCGACGAAATGCGGGACGCGTGCACCTTGGTGAAGGTGCTGTTGCGGGCTCAGTCGTCGATGTAGACGTGCGGGCAGCTCAGGTCCACATACACCGTCTCGGTCGGATCGCCGGACATGCCGCGTACCGCGTTGACCGCGCATTCAGAGATCGGGCCGTTGCGCGAACCGTTGATCTGCACGCTGTAGCCCTGACTGCGCAGTTCTCGGATGGTATCGGTGGCCGACGAACCTGCCGGTGCGGCAACGGCATTGCCCGCCAGGCCGATGGTGACGGGTGCCAGCGCGGCGCAGGCCGCGGTGGCGAACAGATAGCGTTTCATGGTTGACTCCTAGAGGCGTTGGGTTCAAATGACTGGGTGGTCGTGCCTGTGCTGTTGGTGGGGCGCTCCTAACGTGTCAGGGGTGGGCGAACAGTGCTCCGGGAAAGTTGCGGGAGACTTCGGCGCGGCCGTCGTGGAACAGTCGCACGTACGAGAAGCGGAAGAACCGGCTCAACCGCTGCGGCGGCGTCACCAGAAGCGCTGAGCTCAGCGCATGGGCGGTCACCGCGTCGTCGGCCACCACCCACGCCGCGGCGATGTCTGCTGTGGACTCCGGCGCGGAGGCGCACACCGCCTGGTCGGTGAGCGTGGCGACGCCGATGGCCAGATCGGGCTGGGCGGGGTGTCGTAGCGCCACATGCAATCCCGTCGTACCGCTGTGGCGCATGCCGCCGTCGACGTCGACCACGAAGCCGTCGCTCCCGCGCCGGTGCAGCACGGCGGTGATGGTGTCGATCAGGTGGCCCGCACTCGCTGTGCCTGAGCCACCCAACGGATCGACGGCACCGCCGGTGGCCGCATGAAGAGCGTCGTGTACGGCGAAGACTTTCGCCGCGTCGGCAGGGGAGCTGAGTCGACCGCCGTCGTCGGTGAACAGCGATCGCTCGAATTCCTCTAATATGCTTGTTATTTCACCGGTGGGCAGCGGATCCTCGGCTTCGATCGTCACGGAGAAGGTCCGTGCGGACTCGAAACGCGGGCGCCGCGGTCCGCCCACTCGTGTGGTCATGGTCTGGGGCGAGTCGACGGACTGCAGCTTGGTCATCGGGATCCTCAGGAAAAGGTCGTTGGGCCTGTTGATTTCAACCTAACGACGTCTGAAGACCCCGCCCATGGCTACATAGGAGTTCCATATCCGGGGAGCGCTTGCGTAGGAAAGTTCTATGAATCAGGTGACATCCGGGGTACTCACGCTTTTGAGGTCGGCCGAGCGTCGCGGCCGGAAGGCGTGAGTCGCTCGTACACCCGCCACCACATCACTTCGTGGTCGACCATGGAGATCTCACCCCGCTTCAGGCGGGAGTCGGCGACCGTCAGTGCGTGCGCAAGGGTGGTGATCTCCGCGGCGACAGCCTGAGCGCGGTCGTCATGATTGCCTCGCAGGAGCGCGACCGTGCGGGTGCGGACCAGCGAGCGCTCGGGACCGGCCTGAAAACAACTGGCGGCGCCCGCACTCAGAACGATCCCTGTGGACATCGCCAACGCTTGCCACGGGCTGAGGAACTGGGTCAGGACGATCTCGGCGACCATCCAGGCAGCAGCGCCCCACACGGGGAAGCCACGCCACAGTCGCAGCCGCCGGCGCTGTAGGGCCGTGATGCCGGGTGGATACACCGTGAGGCGGTAGCGGGTCATCCCGAAGCGGTCGGACTGCACATCCAGAGCGCCCCACACTCGTCCACCTACTGCCATATCTCCAGGTGTAGTCGCCGCCAGGGCGCCTGGCATCGATCCATACGGATCCTTGACGGCGTAATGGAGCCTGGACGGCTAGGTATATCTATATATACTCAGCAGATGACTGCTGGCCGCATCTCGCCGCGTATCGCCGACCACCCCACTGTGCGAGCAGTGCGGGCCAAGCCCGCTCCCAAACCGGGGGTGCTCGACGCCGGGTGGCTGCGGCAGGTGTGTCTGGATGCCGGGGCCGACGACGTGGCGTTCGCGGCCGTCGCCAACCCTGACCTGGCGTCTGAGCAGGAACATGTCGAGGCGGCGCTACCCGGCGCGCGCAGCTACATCTCGCTGGTGGTCAAGATGAACCGCGACAACGTGCGCTCCACGGCCCGCAGCGTCGCCAACCAGGAATTCCACCGCAGCGGCGAGATCATCAACGAGGCTGCGCACCGGATCACCCGCACGCTGCAGGATGCCGGCTATCGCGCGCTGAACCCGTCGGCGACCTTTCCGATGGAGATGGACCGATACCCGGGGCGCATCTGGGTGGTGGCGCACAAGCCGGTGGCCGTCGCCGCCGGGCTCGGCGTGATGGGCATCCACCGCAATGTCATCCATCCGCGCTTCGGCAACTTCATCCTGCTGGCCACGGTCATGGTCGATGCCGATATCAGCAGTTATGGTGCGCCGCTGGACTATTCACCGTGTCTGGAGTGCAAGCTGTGTGTTGCGGCATGCCCGGTCGGGGCCATCGGCAAGGATGGGGACTTCGATTTCGTGGCGTGCTCGGTGCACAACTATCGCGAGTTCATGGGTGGGTTCACCGACTGGGCGCAGACCGTCGCCGACAGCGCCGATGCGGACGAATTCCGATCCCGTGTCAGCGATTCCGAGAACGCGTCGATGTGGCAGAGCCTGTCGTTCAAGGCCAACTACAAGGCGGCTTACTGCCTGGCGGTGTGTCCGGCCGGGGAAGAGGTGATCGAGCCCTACCTCGATGATCGCAAGGGCTTCATGGATCTGGTCCTGAAGCCGTTGCAGGACAAGGTCGAGACGCTCTACGTGCTGCCCAACTCGAAGGCCAAGGCGTTCGCGGAGAAGCGATACCCGCACAAAGCCGTCAAGGTGGTCGACAGCGGTATCCGCGGCCGCTGACCCGCAACCACCGGCGAGCGCGCGCGTTTGTACAAAAACTTCCGGCGTGTCGCGGACAAGCGCGCGCGCTCGCGCCAAAGAGGGGAGAGGGGAACTGACTCAGGTCCAGGCGTGGACTTGGTTCTGGGCGGGCTCGATGCCCAGCTGCACCAACAGCTCCGCCGCATCGGCGGCCTGCTCGCAGATCACCGGAACCTCCGGCCGCTCGCGGGAATTGAACGGCTCCAGCACAAATGCGGCACCGGACTTGCTGCCCGGCGGACGGCCGATGCCGACCCGGACGCGGTGAAAATCATTGGTGCCCAACGCCGAACCCACCGACCGCAGACCGTTGTGGCCGGCCACGCCGCCGCCGAACTTGAGCCTGATGCGGCCGAAGTCGATGTCGAGCTCGTCGTGGACAATCACCACATCAGCGGGTGCCACCGAATAGAAGTTGGCCAGTGGTCCGACCTGGCGGCCGGACTCGTTCATGTACACCCGCGGTTTGGCCAGGACGACGGCTCTGCCGCCGAGGCGGCCGGTGGCCACCTCGGCGCCAGAACGCTTGTGCACCTTGAACTTCTCGCCCAGCCGTTCGGCCAGGACGTCGACGACCATGAACCCGATGTTGTGCCGGGTCTTGGCGTAGTTCGGCCCGGGGTTACCCAGGCCGACCACCAGCATCGGTTCGGCCATGTCGCAGTACGAGCGCTGGTCTTATTCGGCTTCGGAGGTCTCGGCAGCGGCGTCGGCCTGCTCCTCGAGCTGCTCTTCGACCGACTCGCCGCCACCCTCGGCTTCCAGCTCCTCGGCGCTGGGGGCCTCGACGATGTTGACCACCAGCAGCTCCGGATCCGACACCAGGGTCACGCCGTCGGGCAGCTCGACCTGTGCGGCGGTGATCTGGGTGCCGGCCTCGACGCCCTCGACCGAGACGGTCAGCTGTTCGGGGATCGACAACGCGTCGGACTCGATCTCGATGGCGGTGGCGTCCTGGGTGACCAGGGTGCCGGTGGCGGCCTCGCCCTCGACGACGACGTTGACCTCGACGGTGACCTTCTCACCACGGCGCACGATGATCAGGTCGAGGTGCTGGATGCTGCGCTTGATCGGGTGGATCTCGATCTGCTTGGGCAGCGCCAGTGCCTCGGTGCCGTCGACGTCGAGGGTCAACACCGCGTTGGTGCCGAAGTTGCGCAGCACCGCGGCCAGCTCGCGGCCGGGGAGGTTGAGGTGCTGGGGATCGGTGCCGTGACCGTAGAGGACGGCGGGAATCTTGCCGTCCCGGCGGGCCTGACGCGACGCGCCCTTGCCGGTCTTGCTGCGGACCTCAGCGGTCAGATTGTTGGCGGCGTGCGCCTGGGCCTTGGCCATGTGGTTTCTCCTGTGCCTGTGCTGTCATCGCACGGCCAGGGTCACGCGCATTTGCGCGGAGGTCCCGTCGATAACGGTGGCCTGGCCACCCTCGCCGTGATCGCCGGTAAGGGTAACGCACGATCAGGCGAGAACAGAAATCCTCAGAGTGGGAACCGCGTCTCCGTGAGCTGCTCGGACAGGGCCCACAGCGCGGCGGCCTTCTTCCAATCGCGGGCCAGTGGGCTGCGCCCGACGGCCTGGGTGGGGCCGCGGCTGCCGAACTTGGGGCCGATGAAGCTGTTGCCCGGCAGGTCCTGCGATGCCGCGAACAGCGTCTGACGCGCGCCGAAGGAGGCGTCGGTGGCGAACAGCTTGTTGGCGGCCAGCCACACCGGGGTGCCGAGCTTGTTACCGGTCTTGCCCTGCAGATTGGTCGCCGAGTAGCCGGGATGGGCGGCCAGTGCGGTCACCGATGATCCGGCCCGGTCGAGGCGGCGCTGCAGCTCACTGGTGAACAGCAGATTGGCCAACTTCGACTGTCCGTAGGCCGGCCACGCGAAGTACGGCCGCGACCTGTAGTTCAGGTCGTCGAGGTTGATCCGCCCGAACACGTGCATCAGCGAAGACACGGTCACCACCCGGTCGGTGATCTTGGGCAGCAGCAGGTTGGTCAGCGCGAAATGCCCCAGATGGTTGGTGCCGATCTGGCTCTCGAAGCCGTCGGCGGTCTGCGCGTAGGGCACCGCCATGATGCCGGCGTTGTTCACCAACACGTCCACGGCCTCCACGGCGCCGGCGAATGCTCGCACCGACGCCAGGGACTGCAGGTCGAGTGCACGGACCTCGACGTCGCCGGTCATGCCCGCCGCGGCCTTCTCGCCTTTGGCGGTGTTGCGCACCGCCAGGATCGCCTTCGCGCCCACGCGGGCGAGTTCTCGGGCGGTGATCTCACCGAGCCCGCTGTTGGCGCCGGTGACGATAACGGTGCGTCCGGCGAAAGACGGCAGGTCGGCGGCTGTCCACTGGGTCATGCCTGACAGGTTAGCGAGGAACTGTCACGGCGAAACCCTTGATCGTCTCCTCGATCGGATCAGATTGCGCCACGGCCTGATTCGCCAGGGTGCTGGCGGTGAACTGGATGAGGTAGCGATCGAAGCCGGGAGTCACGGGGATGACCACCCGGTTGTAGGTGTGCACCCGCCGGCCGTCGGGGGCGTCGTAGCTCCCCTCGATCATCGCCGAGGGAAACCCGTCGAACTCGTTGAACGACTCCCCGAGTTTGGTGAAGTTCTTCGACATCAGGGCATCGGCGTTGGCGTGTTTCATCGCTTCGGCGACGTCGAAATTGCCCCACAGCTTGAACGCCATCACCATGACGTTGGGGTAGTGGTCCTGGCTGTCGTTCGGCCGGATCAGTTCGACATCGCGCAGTTCGGGATCGTCGTCCTTGCCCCAGCCGCGGGGGACCGGCAGGGTCAGCGTCACGTCCTTCAACGCGTCGACGGCGATCGGTTGGCCGGTGACGCCCAGGCCCTCGAGGTACTCGTAGAAGGGCACCGGCTCGGCTGAGGTGGTGGCCGGCGCCGGGGTGGCGGGGGTGGGGCTGTCGGTCCAGATCGATTGGTAATCAGGGGTTTCCGCGCCGCAGCCGGCAACCAGGATCGCCACCGCAAGGGCGGCAGCGACGAGTCTCACAGAATCTCGCGGACCGTATCGATCGGCCGGGCCAGCCGGGTGCCGTTGTCGGTCACGACGAAGGGGCGTTCGATCAGGATCGGGTGCTCGGCCATGGCGTCCAGCAGCTCGTCATCGGACGCGTCGGCCAACCCGAGCTCGGTGTACAGCGATTCGCGCTTACGTACGGCGGTGCGCACGTCGATCCCGGCGTCGGCGATCATCTGCGCCAGTTCCGCGCGTGACGGCGGCGTCTTCAGGTACTGCACCACCGTCGGCTCGATCCCGGACTCGCGCAACAGATCCAGCGTCTTGCGTGACGTGGTGCACCGCGGGTTGTGGTAGATCGTCGTTCTTGTCACGGGGTCAGCTTCCATCTAGGCCGAGCCGTCGAACAGACTGGTCACCGACCCGTTGTCGAACACCTGACGAATGGTGTTGGCCAGCAGCGGTGCAATGGACAGCACGGTCAGTTGCGGGAACCGCTTCTCCTCACCGATCGGCAAGGTGTTGGTGACGATCACCTCGCGGGCGCCGCAGTCGGCCAGGCGTTGTGCGGCCGGGTCCGACAGCACGCCGTGGGTGGCGGCGATGATGACGTCGCTGGCGCCGTCCTCGCGGAGGAGGTTCACCGCGCCGGCGATGGTGCCGCCGGTGTCGATCATGTCGTCGGTCAGGATGCAGGTCTTGCCCCTGACGTCACCGACCACGCGGTTGGACTTCACCTGGTTGGGCACCAGCGGATCTCGGGTCTTGTGGATGAAGGCCAGCGGCACCCCACCCAGGGAGTCCGCCCACTTCTCGGCCACCCGGACACGTCCGGAGTCGGGGGAGACCACCACCATGTTGTGATCGGAGTAGTTCTCGGCGATGTAGCCGGTGAGCAGCTTCTGCGCCCGCATGTGGTCGACGGGGCCGTCGAAGAAGCCCTGGATCTGGTCGGTGTGCAGATCCACCGTCACGATGCGGTCCGCGCCTGCGGTCTTGAGCAGATCGGCCACCAGGCGCGCCGAGATGGGCTCGCGACCCCGGTGCTTCTTGTCTTGGCGGGCGTACGGATAGAACGGCACGATCGCGGTGATGCGCTTGGCGCTGCCGCGCTTGAGCGCGTCGATCATCAGCAGCTGTTCCATCAGCCACTTGTTCAGCGGCGCCGGATTCGACTGCAGCACGAACGCGTCGCTGCCGCGCACCGACTCGTCGAAACGGACGAAGATCTCACCGTTGGCGAAGTCACGTGCGGTTGTCGCGGTCACGGGAACGTCTAGTTCCTTGGCGACCTGCTCGGCCAGCTCGGGATGCGCCCGACCCGAGAAGAGCATCAACGCTTTGCGGTTGTCGGTCCAGTCGTGGCTCACCATTGCCCTCGCCGGTCGGGAACTGATACGGAGCAATCGTACGTAGCGTTTCGGCGGGTGTGGTGGCGGGTTACCAGATTCCCAACGTCAGGCATCTTCTGCTGGGTCTTTTCGGGCAGCCTGGGCTGCCGTCGCCGCCGCGCTACCGGGACGCTTGCGTTGCACCCAGCCCTCGATATTGCGTTGTGGGCCCGCGGAGACCGCCAGCGCGCCGGGCGGAACGTCTTCGCGCAGCACCGTGCCGGCACCGGTGTAGGCGCCGTCGCCGACGGTCACCGGCGCCACGAACATGGTGTCCGAACCGGTGCGCACGTGTGAGCCGACCGTGGTGCGGCGCTTGGTCTCTCCGTCGTAGTTGACGAACACGCTGGAGGCGCCGATGTTGCTGTGCTCGCCTATGTCGGCGTCGCCGACATAGGTCAGGTGCGGCACCTTGGTGCCCGTTCCGATGGTGGAGTTCTTCGTCTCGACGAAGGCGCCGAGTTTGGCGTCGTCGCCGAGGATCGTGCCGGGGCGCAGATAGGTGAACGGGCCGACGGTCGCCTCGGCACCGATCGACGACGACGTGCCGTGGGTGCGGATCACCGACGCCGCATCCCCGACGGTGACGTCGTCCAGGGTGGTGTCCGGCCCGATGGTGCAGTGCCCGCCGATGGAGGTGGCGCCGAGCAGCTGGGTACCGGGATGCACCACGGTGTCCTGGCCGATGGTCACGTCGACGTCGATCCACGTGGTGGCGGGGTCGACGACGGTGACGCCCGCACGTTGGTGGGCGGCGACGATCCGGCGATTCAGTTCGGTGCCGAGGGCGGACAACTGCACGCGGTCGTTGACGCCGGCCACCAGCACGCTGTCGTCGACGTGCTGGGCGTGCACGATCTGCCCGTCACCGCGCAGGATCGAGATGACGTCGGTCAGGTACAGCTCGTGCTGGGCGTTGTCCGAGCGCAGCCGGTTGAGCGCCGAGCGCAGCGCCGCCACGTCGAATGCGTACACCCCGGCGTTGACCTCGCGGATCTCCTTCTGGCTGGGGCTGGCGTCGGCCTGCTCCACGATCGCGATGACCTCGCGGTCCTGCGTGCGCAGCACCCGGCCATAGCCGGTCGGGTCCGGCAGGGTCGTCGTCAGGACCGTCGCCGCGGCGGCGGCCGCCCGGTGCGTGTCGATCAGGCCGGCCAGCGTGTCGGCGTCCAGCAGGGGGACATCACCGGAGGTCACCACCACCACGCCGGCGAAAGCGTCGGGAAGGGCTTTGAGCCCGCAGAGCACGGCGTGACCGGTGCCCAGCTGCTCCTCTTGGATCGCGATGTCGATGGTGCGCCCCAGCTTGGCGGCCAGGTCTTGTACCGCGGGGGTGATGCGGTCGCGGTTGTTGCCCAGCACCGTCACCAAGTGTTGCGGTGACACCTTGGCCACAGCGTGGATGGCATGCGCCAGCATGCTGCGACCCGCCAGCGGGTGCAGCACCTTGGGGGTGTCTGACCGCATACGGGTACCGGCGCCCGCGGCCAGCACGAGAACAGCGGATTCACCGTGAATTGTCATAAAAGCTCCGTCGCCAGGACTCGAACCTGAACTATCTGAACCAAAATCAGAGGTGCTGCCGATTACACCACGACGGACTGCCGACGCCGGAAATCCTAGTGCAAGCCGATAGTCTGATGCTCGTGGCTGCTCCGGACAAAGACGTGCGCGCCCCGCGGGCCCGCATGACCGGCAGCGAGCGGCGGCATCAGCTGATCGACATCGCCCGCTCGTTGTTCGCCGAGCGTGGCTACGACGCCACCTCGATCGAGGAGATCGCGCAGCGCGCCAACGTGTCCAAACCCGTGGTCTATGAACATTTCGGCGGCAAAGAGGGCCTCTACGCCGTGGTGGTGGACCGGGAGATGTCGGCCTTGCTCGACGGCATCACGTCGTCGCTGACCAACAACCGCTCCCGGGTGCGCGTGGAGATGGTGACCCTGGCGCTGCTGACCTACGTCGAAGAGCGAACCGACGGGTTCCGCATCATGATCCGCGACTCGCCGGCGTCCATCAGCTCGGGCACGTACTCGTCACTGCTCAACGACGCCGTGTCGCAGGTGGCGTCGATCCTGGCCGGCGATTTCTCCCGCCGCGGGCTGGACCCGGAGCTGGCGCCGCTGTACGCGCAGGCCCTCGTGGGCTCGGTGTCGATGACCGCGCAGTGGTGGCTCGACACCCGCGAGCCGAAGAAAGAAGTGGTGGCCGCGCATCTGGTGAACCTGATGTGGAACGGCCTGACCCATCTCGAAGCGGATCCGCACCTGCAGGACGAGTGATCGAGTGTCACTCAGCGGCGGGAATTCGTGCCCGCTTCCGCCCTGGTGTGACACTCGATGGAGCTGTGGATTGACGAACTCGGGCTCGCGCTGAATCTGCGACGCTCCCGGCGTGATCGTCGGGCCCTTTCTCGGAGCAGAGGCGTTGGCCGCCGGGCTTGTGACGCGGCATCAGCTCCGCACGCGCTACCGCGCCATCCTCCCGGGGGTGTACCTCGACAAGACCGTTGTGCCCACGCTGTACGACCGCACGGTGGCTGCATGGCTGTGGAGCCGGCGACAGGCGGTCATCGCCGGCGACGCGGCAGCGGCTCTGCATGGCACGAAATGGATCGAGCCCACCGTCGACGTGGACATCTACTACGCCAGCACCAGGCCGCCCACCCGGATCAACGCTCACCGTGACAGCCTTCTTGCGGGCGAGACGTGCCGGATCGAGGGCATGCTCGTCACCACCCCTGTACGAACCGCTTTTGACCTCGCGCGCCGTGACACCGGGGAGGACGAAGACGCACGCTGTCGCGTCGTGGCTGGTGTCGACGCATTGCTCAATGCGACGGGGACCAGCGTGGGAGATATCGAGGCAGTGGCGGCACGGCACCGCGGCGCCCGACGACTGCGAAACCTCGAGCGGGTTCTTGCCTCCGTCGATGCCGGGGCCGAGTCGCCGAAGGAGACCTGGCTGCGGCTACTGCTGAAACGCTGTGGACTTCCCCCGGTCCGAACACAGATCGAAGTGCGCGACGAGTTCGGCGATTTCGTCGCCCGCCTGGACATGGGCTGGCCCGAGTTGAAGCTGGCCATCGAGTACGACGGCGACCAACACCGCAGCGACCGTCGTCAATATGTTCGCGATATGCGCAGACTCGAGGAGCTGACACGGTTGGGTTGGGTCGTCGTGCGGGTGATCAAGGAGGATTCCGAAGTGCTGATAGCCCGGAGAGTGCGGGCAGCGCGGACCCTTCAAGAATCGAAAGTCACTCAGCGGCGGAAATTCGGGTCGAATGCCGCCCTGGCGTGACACTCGTTCACCCGCGGTCGCGGGCCATCACGTCGGCGACGGTCTCGCGCCGCACCAACGTCCGCAGGCGCCGGTCGCGCACCGCGACCAGCGGTGGCCGGCCCACCAGGTGGCGATTGGATGCCGTGGAGTGGTGATAGGCGCCGGTGCCCGCCACCGCGATCAGGTCACCGGGATGGACGTCGCAGGGCAGCTCGGCGCCGCGGACGAGCTCACACCCGAGGCCCACGATTGTCATCGGCTGCGACGGCCCCAACGGATGCCGATTGACCAGCGCCGCGGTGTGCCCGTCGCATCCCGGGCAGTCGCCAGGGCCGCCGTCCACCGTCACCTGCCCTTCCGCGACAGACAGCACCCGATACAGCGTCACGCCGGCCCGAGCGGCGAGCGCGCGCCCGGGTGCGACGACGATCGTGGGCCGCGGGAACCGCTCGGCGCAGCAGGCGTCGAGTGCGTCCTCGATGGACAGTGACAGCGCACGCGGATCCGGTTCCACGTCGCCGCCGATGTTCAGCTCGCCGAGCAGCACGCCGTGCGCCCGCCGCACATCGGCCATGACGCAGATCATCTGTCGCACCACCTCGCCGCACCGCCCGGCCTCGTCGACCTGGCAGTGCAGACCGGCCAGTCGCAGGGTCGGCTCGTCCACCACGGCGGCGGCCAGCTCGGCCGAGCCCACCAGCACATTCTGCGGCTGACGGGCCAGGCCGGCGAGGTAGGCGAGTTGAATCGTCGAGTCGACGACGATGCGGCCGACACCGGCCTGCACGGCAGCGGCGAGGTCGTCGTGGGTTCTGCCGCGGAAGACGATGCGGGCTGGATCGACGCCGCCGGCCAGGGCGGTCGTCAGCTCGCCGGCCGAACAGATGTCGAGGCCCAGGTGTTCGGATGCCGCCCAGCGGGCCACCGCTGTGGTCAGCAGGGCCTTTCCCGCGTAGACCACCTTGGTGCCGGGTAGTTCCTTGCGGTAGCGCCGGGCGCGATACCGGAAGTCGGCTTCATCGAGCACATAGGCCGGGGTGCCGACTTCATCGGCGATATCGACCAGCGCGATGCCGCCGACGGTCAGCCGGCCGGCCTCGTCGGCGTGGGTGGTGTGCGGCCACAACATGGGATCGACCCGCGGCCTCACGGCGGTGCGCAAGGAGGGCAGGATGTCCAGAAGCGTCATGGATCCACCGTGCGCCCGCCGGCTGGGAACAGGCACAGGCCTTGACGAGGTCTTGACAGCTACGGGTCGATTCTTGACGGCGATCCACCCGCCTAGAATGGGTGCATCATGACCGCACCGGGGCATCCTTCTGTTCAGACCCCGATCGCGGGGCTCATCGAATTGGCGCTCAGTGCGCCGACATTCACCGACCTGATCGACCGCGCCAAGCAGCGGCCCGACGAGCTCACCCTGGTGGGACCGAGCAGCGCACAGGTTTTCGTGGCGGCGGCACTGGCGCAGCAGGGTCCGCTGCTGGTGGTCACGGCGACCGGCCGGGAAGCCGACGACCTCACCGCCGAACTGCGCGGCGTCTTCGGCGAGGCCGCGGCCATGTTCCCGTCCTGGGAGACCCTGCCGCACGAGCGCCTGTCCCCGGGGGTGGACACCGTCGGCGCGCGGCTGATGCTGCTGCGCCGGCTCACCCACCCCGACGATGCCCGCCTGGGCCCGCCGCTGCGGGTGGTGGTGACGACGGCACGGTCACTGCTGCAGCCCATGACGCCCGGGCTGTCGCACGTCGAACCGCTGACCTTCGCCGTCGGAGCCGAACTGGACTTCGACGACACCATCCACCGGCTGGTCGAGCTCGCCTACACCCGCGTCGACATGGTGGGCAAGCGCGGCGAGTTCGCGGTCCGTGGCGGCATCCTCGACGTGTTCGCGCCCACGGCCGAGCACCCGGTTCGTATCGAATTCTGGGGCGACGAGATCACCGAGATGCGGCTGTTCTCCATCGCCGACCAGCGCTCCATCACCGAGATCCCCATCGAGCACCTAGTGGCTGTCCCGTGCCGGGAACTGCTGCTCACCGAGGACGTCAAACAGCGCGCGGCGATGCTGGCCGGCAGCAGCCCGGCCACCGACAACGTGGTGACGGGCAGTGTCGGCGACATGCTGGCCAAGCTCGCCGAGGGCATCCCGGTCGACGGTATGGAGGCGTTGCTGCCGGTGCTGCGGCCCGAGGACCCGGCCCTGCTGACCGATCAGCTGGCACCCGGCACCCCGGTGCTGGTGTGCGATCCGGAAAAGGTCCGCACCCGCGCCGCTGATCTGATCAACACCGGCCGGGAGTTCCTGGAGGCGTCGTGGTCGGTGGCCGCCATCGGCGGCGATGCACCCATCGACGTCGAGCAGCTCGGGGGTTCGGGATTCCGTGAGCTCGGCGAGGTGCGCGCGCAGGCCCGCAAGGCGGGCCATCCGTGGTGGACGCTGAGCCAGCTGCCCGACGAGTCGGCGATCGAACTCGAGGTTCGAGCCGCGCCGTCGGCCCGAGGCAGCCAACAGAATGCCGAGGAGATCTTCGCGATGCTGCGGGCGCACTGCGCCACCGGGGGCTCCGCGGCGATCGTCACCCCGGGTACCGGCACGGCCACCCGCGTCTGCGAACAGCTCGCCGATGCCGACACCCCGGCCGCACTGCTGGATCCCGGTGCCACTCCCAAGCCCGGCGTCGTGGGGGTTCTCAAGGGCCCGCTGCACACCGGTGTCGTCTTACCGGGTGCCCACCTCGTCGTCATCACCGAGACCGACCTCACCGGTAACCGGGTCACCGCCACCGAAGGCAAACGCCTTGCGGCCAAACGGCGTAACACCGTCGACCCGCTGGCCCTGACCGCCGGCGACCTGGTGGTGCACGACCAGCACGGCATCGGCAAGTTCGTCGAGATGACCGAACGTGTGGTCGGCGGCGCCCGTCGCGAGTACCTGGTGCTGGAGTACGCCTCCGCCAAGCGGGGCGGCGGGTCCGACCGGCTCTACGTCCCGATGGATTCCCTCGATCAGCTGTCGAGGTATGTCGGCGGCACGGCTCCCACCTTGAGCAAGCTCGGCGGCAGCGACTGGGCGAACACCAAAACCAAGGCGCGCAGGGCGGTTCGCGAGATCGCCACCGAGTTGGTGGCCCTCTACGCCAAACGTCAAGCGGCGCCGGGCTTCGCGTTCCCGCCGGACACCCCGTGGCAGAACGAGATGGAGGACGCGTTCGGGTTCACCGAGACCGTCGACCAGTTGACGGCCATCACCGAGGTGAAGGCCGACATGGAGCGGCCAGTTCCGATGGACCGCGTGATCTGCGGCGACGTCGGTTACGGCAAGACCGAGATCGCGGTGCGGGCGGCGTTCAAGGCGGTGCAGGCCGGAAAGCAGGTCGCGGTGCTGGTGCCCACGACGCTGCTGGCCGATCAGCACATGCAGACGTTCGCCAACCGGATGGCCGGTTTCCCGGTGACGGTCAAGGGGCTGTCGCGGTTCACCGATCCCGCGGAGTCGCGCAAGACCACCGAGGGAATGGCCGACGGTTCCGTCGACATCGTGATCGGCACACACCGGCTGCTGCAGACCGGCGTGCGCTGGAAGGACCTGGGGCTGGTGATCGTCGACGAGGAACAGCGATTCGGCGTCGAGCACAAGGAGCACATCAAGAGTCTGCGCACGCACGTCGACGTGCTGACCATGAGCGCCACCCCGATTCCGCGCACGCTGGAGATGAGCCTGGCCGGAATCCGGGAGATGTCAACGATTCTGACACCGCCCGAGGAGCGCTACCCGGTGTTGACCTATGTCGGTCCGCACGACGACAAGCAGGTGGCCGCGGCGCTGCGACGGGAACTGCTGCGCGACGGGCAGGCCTTCTACATCCACAACCGGGTCAGCTCCATCGATTCGGCCGCCGCGAAGGTCCGTCAGCTGGTCCCCGAGGCCCGCGTGGTGGTGGCGCACGGGCAGATGCCCGAGGAGCAGCTGGAGAGGACCGTCGAGGGCTTCTGGAACCGGGAGTACGACATCCTGGTCTGTACGACGATCGTCGAGACCGGTCTGGACATCTCCAACGCCAACACCTTGATCGTGGAACGTGCTGACACCTTCGGCCTTTCGCAGCTCCACCAGCTGCGGGGCCGCGTCGGTCGCAGCCGCGAACGCGGATACGCGTACTTCCTGTACTCGCCGGAGAAGCCACTGACCGAGACGGCATATGACCGGCTGGCAACCATCGCGCAGAACAACGAACTCGGTGCCGGTATGGCCGTCGCGATGAAAGACCTCGAGATCCGCGGCGCCGGTAACGTGCTGGGCGCCGAGCAGTCCGGCCACGTCGCCGGCGTCGGCTTCGACCTGTACGTGCGCCTGGTCGGTGAGGCCGTGGAGGCCTACCGTGCCGCTGCCGACGGTGAAACCGTCGCGGGCGCAGAGGAACCCAAAGAGGTGCGGATCGATCTGCCGATCGATGCCAACCTGCCGCCGGACTACATCGACAGCGACCGGCTGCGCCTGGAGGGCTATCGCAGGCTCGCCGCGGCCACCAGCGATGCCGATGTCCTGTCCGTGGTCGACGAACTGGTCGACCGCTACGGCCCGCTGCCGGAGCCGGCGCTGCGGCTGGTGGCGGTGGCCCGGCTGCGGCTGCTGTGCCGTGGTTACGGCATCACCGAGGTGTCGGCCACCGGCTCGGCGGGGCAGCCCTCCACGCTGCGGATCTCGCCTCTGACGCTGATGGATTCCGGGCAGCTACGGCTCAAGCGGATGTATCCGGGCGCTGCGTACCGTGCCACCACGTCGACCATCCAGGTGCCGATCCCGCGGGCGGGCAGCGGAATCGGCGCACCACGCATCCGTGATCTCGAGCTGGCGCAGATGGTGGCGGATCTGGTGCTGGCACTGGACGGCAAACCGCAGGGCGAAGTGGACATCACGAAGCTGGAGGGGGCGGGTACGTGACCGTGATTCTGGTTGACCCCAGGCGTCCGACGCTGGTGCCCGTCGACGCGGTGGCGCTGCTGGCCGGCGAGGTGCAGTACACCGAGGAGATGCCGGTCAAGGTGCCGTGGTCGCTTCCCAAGGCAAGGCCTTTGCTCGTAGGGAATGTCACCGGCGAGGTGTCGCCCGTGCTGTTGTCGTCAGACCCCAAGCACCCCGCCGTCCTGGCGCGGATAGCCGCGGGGGAGCAGGTGATCTCGGCTCCGGCTCCCCAGCCCGGGGAGCGGCTGCTGGACGCGGTCGCGGTGATGGACAAGCTGCGCACCAACGGCCCGTGGGAGAGTGAGCAGACCCACGATTCGTTGCGCCGTTACCTGCTCGAGGAAACCTACGAACTCTTCGATGCCGTGCGCAGCGGCGACACCGACGAGCTGCGCGACGAGCTCGGAGATGTGTTGCTGCAGGTGCTGTTTCACGCGCGGATCGCCGAGGACGCCACCGACAAGGCGTTCTCGATCGACGATGTGGCCGACGCGCTGGTGCGTAAGCTGCGCAATCGGGTGCCCGCGGTGCTGGCCGGTGAGACCATCTCCCTGGAGGAGCAGCTGGCGCAGTGGGAGGAGCGCAAAGCCCGCGAGAAGTCGTCCCGTGAATCGGTGGTGGCGGATCTGCCCACGGGCCAACCCGCTCTGGCATTGGCGCAGAAGGTGATCACGCGCGCCCAGCAGGCGGGGGTGCCCGCCGATCTCTTCCCGTCCGGCATGCTCGCGGTCACCTTGGCGCCGGAGTTCGACGCCGAGAATCACCTGCGCACAGCGGTTCTCGAATTCATGGACGACGTGCGCAGTGCCGAACGGGCGGTGGCGGTGGCGCGGGGTGTCTCGGTCGGCGATCTGGACGACGTGGCCCTGGGTGCGGTCAGCGAGGACGAGTGGCGCGCCGCCTGGCCCAGTGAAGTCGACGACGTGCTCGATGCCGACGAACTGGTACCGGTCGACGACGAGTCGTAAGGCCACCCGCTCAGGCGAACAGCTGCGAGCCCCAGAACGCCGTCGGGTCGCCCTCGCGCAACCCCGGCGGGCACGCGAAAATCGCGGTGCCGGTGTGGGTGATGTACTCGTTCATCGCGTCCTTGCGGGACATCTCCGCCTGCATGGGGATGAACTGCTTGACCGGGTCCCGCACGAAGGCGATGAAGAACAGACCCGCATCCATATGCCCGAAACCGTCGGTGCCGTCGGTGAAGTTGTAACCGCGACGCAGGATCTCGATGCCGCCGAGGTGCTCGGGGGAGACCAGCCGGACATGGGCGTTCACGTCGATGTGCGGTTGGTCTTTGTCGTCGACGAGGTCGAAGTCGAGTTCCTGGAATTCCTGCGTGAGGCCGTTGGGGGCACCCGAGCCCTTCTGGCGTCCGATCACCCGTTCCTGTTCCAGAAGCGTGGTCCGGTCCCAGTTCTCGATGCGCATCCGGATCCGCCGGGTCACCAGGTAGCTGCCGCCGGTCAACCAGGCCGGCCCGTCACCGTCGGCCACCCACACGAAATTGTTGATCTTGTCGGTTTCCTCGGCCTTGATGTTGGCCGTCCCGTCCTTGAACCCGAACAGATTCCGGGGAGTCGCCTGTTCCTGGGTGGTCGAGGAGGTGCGTCCGAAACCCTGCTGCGCGTAGCGCACCGCGACGGTGCCGAAGCCGACGCGGGCGAGGTTGCGGATCGCGTGGAAGGCCACCTGCGGGTCGTTGGCGCAGGCCTGCACGCAGATGTCGCCGCCGGAGCGCGCCGGGTCCATGCTCTCGTTCGGGAACTTCGGCAGATCTGCCAGCTGGGCGGGTTTCTTGTCCGCGATACCGAAGCGGTCCACGCCGTCTTTGAGAAACAACGACGGGCCGAAGCCGATGGTCAACGTCAACTGCGACGCCGGCGACCCCAGCGCTTCGCCGGTATCCGACGGTGGCGCATACGGATTCATGCCCACGGCGCCGTCGGCGAACGCCTCCTCACCGCGCGTCATGCGCTCGGCCATCGCGGTCCATTCCTGCAGCAGCGCAATCAGGTCGTCCCGCGAATCGGTGGTGACGTCGAAGACCCCGAAGGTCATCCGATCCTGTTGGGCCGTGACGATCCCGGCCTGGTGCTCACCGCGGAAGGGAACCTCCACCTGCAGGTGGTCGGTTGACGGCTGGGCCGCCGACGCGCGACCGGCGAGTGCACCCGCACCCGCGGCCCCGACGACGGCGGCACCGACACCTGCGGCGCCGATCAGCCTGCGTCGGGAGAATCCCTTGGCCGGCTGGACGGGAGACGCTGAATCGTGCTCGTCTGAATCATTGTGGGGCGATGACACCTTGGACCTGGCTCACTTCTTTGCTGAGGGCGTCGATGGCGCGGGAGAGTTCT
>NZ_JBDGJH010000031.1:0-57093 GCF_057656995.1 Mycobacterium sp. Soil_C_30
AGAACTCTCCCGCGCCATCGACGCCCTCAGCAAAGAAGTGAGCCAGGTCCAAGGTGTCATCGCCCCACAATGATTCAAGGCGCGGACGATTCAGGCGAGGACGGCGCGCTGTGCCAGCGACTCCAGCAGCACCAGCGCGTCGTTGAGCGCGGCGACCTCCGCCGGCGACAGGTCGAGCGCGGTCATCTCCACCAGGTCCGCGGCAGCAGCGCGTTGACTCTCCACGCCTTTGGTGGTGATCTGCACCCACATCTTGCGGCGATCCGAGAGATCCCGGAAGCGGCGAACCAGGCCCAGGTCTTCCAGTACCCGCATGTGTCCGGCAAACGCTTTCTGGGACAGACCCTCGTGTGCGGCCAGATCCGTGACGGGTACCCGGACACCGTCGCGCAGGACGTAGAGCAGTGAGCGCTGGGCCGGAGTCAACGTCTGGCCGTTGATCTCCAGGTGTTCCCGGCGGCGCAGTGACGAGATGACGCCGAACAGGCGGGAGTGCAGATCTTCGGCCAACTCGTGAACGTCGATGGGCGTTGCGTCAGATGGTCGGGCTTCCGCGGGCTGGTGCGGGACCGTCATGTGTGCACCGTGCCAGAGCAACGCTGAAGGCACGCTGAGAACCGTCAGGGCACGGAGAACGCGAGCACACCGCCATCTACCCGGATACCGATTTCTTGGCCGACGTGGCCGACGTCGCCGGGTTGGCGCACCTCGAGCGAGGTCCCGTCCGCCAGGGCGACCCGCACGGCGACGTCTGGACCGTAGAAGCGGTGTCCGGTCACCACGGCGGTGACGGCGCCGGACTCGGCGATGCGGACTTGCTCGGGGCGGAGGACAACAGTGACGCAACCTTCGCCCACCTCGTTGCTGACGGGGTGGCTGCCCAGGGCGGTGCTGACCACCCCGCGGTGGTGTTGTCCGGCGAGTTCGACTGTGCCGCCTACGAATCGGGCAACCTCCAGCGAGACGGGCCGCCGGTAGAGTTCATGCGGTTCGCCACATTGGGCGATCGACCCGGCCAGCAGGACGGCCACCTGATCGGCCAGCGACAGCGCCTCGGCCTGGTCGTGGGTCACCAGAATCGCGGTGGTCCCGGCCTCGCGGAGGATGGCGGTGATGTCTTCCCGGACCCGCACCCGGAGCCCGGCATCCAGCGAGGCGAACGGTTCGTCGAGCAGCAGTACGCGCGGACGGGCGGCCAGCGCGCGAGCCAGTGCAACACGCTGCTGCTGGCCACCGGACAACTGATGTGGGTGGGCGTCGGCCAGACCGTCCAGACCCACCACCGCCAGCCACTTCGCCACCACCGCGGCCCGCTCCGACCTCGACGTCCGGTTCAGCCCGAAGGCGATGTTCCCGGCCACCGTGTGGTGCGGAAACAACGCGCCTTCCTGCGGCATGAGCCCGACCCGCCGCCGATGCGCGGGCACCGACATCGAACCGTCGGCCAGGGCAGCCCCGGCGACCCGGACGGTGCCGCCGTCCGGGTTCTCGAAACCGGCCAGGATGCGTAGCAGTGTCGATTTTCCACACCCTGAGGGTCCGAGGACCGCGGTGACGGTTCCGGCCGCAACCTCGAGATCCACGCCCGTGAGAACCCGGCGCCGGCCGAAAGACTTGGTGATACCGGCGATTTCGACTTCCGCGCGGTCAGGCATCAAGAGTCCTCACCGTTCCGGACGTCCACACACCGAGCAGTGCCGTCGGAATCGCAGCGAAGACCAGCAGCGCCGCGGCGTACGGCGCCGCGGCGGCGTAGTCGCTGACCGAGCTGTATCCCCACAACCGCGTGGCAAGGGTGTCGACCCCGGTCGGGCGCAACAACAGCGTCACGGGTAGCTCTTTCATGCACGTGAGAAGGACAAGTGCTGCAGCAGAGGCGATTCCGGGAGCAGCTGCCCGCGCGGTGACCGCAAGGAACACCCGCACGGGGGAGTGGCCGAGCGATTGTGCCACCTCATCGAGTCGGGGTGGGCACGACTCGATGGCAGCACGCACCGACCCGACGGCCAGCGGCACGAACAGCACCAGATAACCCAGGATGAGCAGAGGCTCGCGTTGGTAGATCGGCAGCAACAGCAGCACGCCCACCGACACCATCGAGATCGCCACCACGATCGACGGCAGACCGTGCGCCAGGTAGCCGGCGCTTTCCAACAGCCGGGTGGCCGCGGTGCGGTACCGAGCCGCCAACAGACCGAGAGGCAACGCGGCCAGGGTGCACACCACGGCCGCCACCAGCGACAGCCAGACCGTGGCGGTCAGCGCGCTCCACCAGCGTTCGGTGTCCCACCGCAAGCCACCGGCAATCAGCCACTCCGCCAACGCGATCGAGGGGATGCCCATGGCGAGGGTGATGACCGTCAGGCCCGGCGCGGCAGCCAGGTGCCGCCACCGGCCCAGCCGGGCGCGCGGTGCGGGCCGTGGGGAACCGGGCCCCAGGCGCGACGCGGCCAGCCCGCGGGCCCAGCGTTCAGCGACCACCAACAGCACGGCGAAAAACAGCAGGATCAGGGACAGGACGGCCGCCCGGGACGGGTTGAATCCCGACCGGTAGGCACCGTAGATCACCCAGGTGAACACCTCATAACGCATCGCGGCCACCGCCCCGAAATCACTGAGCACATAGAGCGCCACCAGCAGCGCCCCTGCCGCGATGGCGGCGCGGGCCTGGCGCAGGGTGACCCGGAACAGCACCGCGACGCTGCCCAGCCCGAGCGACCGGGCCACCTCTTCGTGCGCGGGATCCACCCGGGCCAGCGCGGCCATGGTGGTCAACAGCACGAACGGATAGCTGACGAGCGTGAGAACCAGTGCGGCGCCCCAGAATCCGCTCACCGACGGGAACACCGACACCCACAGGAAGGCGAGCAGGTAGCTGGGCATCGCCAACGGCAGTGTCAACGCGACGGTCCACCACCGGCGTCCGCCCAGATCGGTACGTGACAGCAACACCGCGAACCCGACACCGAGTACCACGCACGCCGAGGTCACCACCCCCACCAGCAGCAGTGACCTCCCCACCAGCGCCACGGTGTGCGGACGGCCGAGTTCGTCGACCACATATGCGCCGCCGCGTTCGAAAGCGCGCTGCCCCAGGTAGATCAGCGGCAACAGGGTGGTCGCGACCACCGCCCCCGCCGCGAGCAGCAGGAACACCGGTGGGCGGCCCGGCCGGCGACGAACACCGGCCCGGACCGCCCCGACGGTGATCAATTGGTGAGCAACCCGGCGTCCACCAGCATCTGCTGGGTGGTCTCGATGTCATCGAGCTGGGACAGATCGACAGCGGGCGGCTGCAGATCAGCCAGCGGGGGCACCTCGCCCACCACGGCCACTCCGTCGATCAGCGGGAATTCGGCGGTCTCCGTGGCGAAGTACTGCTGCGCGGACTCGCCGACGAGGTAGGCCGCGAACTCCTGGGCCGCTTCCGGATCCGGCGCGGTCTTGAGCACGCCCACCCCGGCCACGTTCACCAGACCACCCGGATCTCCCGGGGCCATGAACTGCAGTCGCGCCGCGACGTTCTCGGCGCCTTTGCTCTCCATGAGCTCGTACATGTAGTAGTGGTTGATCAAGCCCATGCCGATTTGACCGGAATCCACCGCATCCCGGATCTGGCCGTTGCTTTCATACGGCTGGGGATCGTTCGCCTTGAACGCGCGCAGCCACTCTTCGGCGGCTTCGTTACCGCGCAGGACACGCAGTCCGGTCACGAACGACTGCCACGACGCGTTGCCCGGCGCATACGCGATCTGACCGCGCCACTGCGGATCCAGCAGCGCGTCGACGGTGTCCGGAGGGCTGGGTACCATTTCCTGGTTGTAGACGATGGCGCGCGCCCGGCCCGAAACACCGACCCAGGTGCCGTCGGCAGCCGAATACTCGGCGGGGACCGCCGCCAGTGTCTCGGCGGCGATCGGAGCGAACAGACCGGCTTTCGACACCGCGCCCAGCGCTCCGGCGTCCTGGGACAAGAACACATCGGCGGGGGAGTTCTCACCCTCGGTGATGAGCTGGGCGGCCAGCTCACCCGAACCCGCGTAGCGGACCTCGACCTCCACACCCGTGTCCGAGGTGAATTGTTCGAGCAGCGGAGCGACGAGCTCCTCGCTGCGGCCGGAGTAGATGACGACTTTCTGGGCGGCGGCATCCGCGCTCGCCGGTGTGGACGTCTCCGGTGCGGAGTCGGAGCCGGAGCTGCAGGACGTGAGTGCGAGCATCGCCGCACACGCGCTGAGTCCGGCGGCGAATCTGAGTGTCGACCTGGCCATCGCCTACCTCGAATACCTAGTTGCTGTGGAGTTACTGTGCGGTTGCCGTAAATAACCTGGGGGCACCGCACTCACTGTGGACAAACGTCGCTGTGAAATCGCTGAGAGCTGTTCGATGCCCCATCCGGGCGCGGACTCTCGGTACCGTGTCTGGGTTGGACCCGAAGGCGCCGGGGGAGTTGTCGTCAGATCTGGAGATGCATCGTGCCGTTGAACACCATCGCGCTGGAGCTGGTGCCGCCGAATGTCGAGCGCGGAACCGGGTTCGCACGCGACGAGGCGCACAAGGTGCTGCGCCTGGCGGCGGAATCCGGGATCGAGGGGCGGATCGGCCACGTCATGATCCCCGGCATGATCGACGAGGACGACGACCGGCCCATCGACATGAAACCCAAGCTCGACGTGCTCGACTTCTGGTCGATCATCGCGCCCGAACTGCCCGGTGTTCGCGGGCTGTGTACGCAGGTGACGGCGTTCATGGACCAGGAGTCGCTGCGGCAGCGCCTCACCACGCTGGGCGCCGCCGGGTTCGAGGGCATGATCTTCGTCGGTGTCCCGCGCACGCTCAAAGACGGCGAAGGCGGGGGTGTCGCGCCGGCCGACGCGCTGTCCCTCTACGGCGACATCGTGGGCAATCGCGGGGCGATCCTGATACCCACCCGCGAGGGCGAGCAGGGGCGCTTCTCCTTCAAGTGCGACAAGGGCGCCAACTTCGGGATGACGCAACTGCTCTACTCGGATGCCATCGTCGACTTCCTGACCGAACATGCCGCCACCACGGATCTACGGCCGGAGATCCTGCTGTCATTCGGTTTCGTGCCGAAGATGGAGGCCAACGTGGGTCTCATCAACTGGCTGATCCAGGATCCCGGTAACGATGCCGTGGCGCGGGAGCAGGAGTTCGTCGCAACCCTGGCAGGCAGCGATCCCGACAAGCGGCGCGGGCTGCTGGTCGAACTCTACAAGCGGGTGATCGACGGAGTCGCCGAGCTCGGTTACCCGTTGAGCATTCACTTCGAGGCCACCTACGGCGTCTCGAGAGCCGCCTTCGACACCTTCGCCGAGATGCTGGCCTACTGGTCACCGGATCAGGCAAGCTGACCCAAGAGCGAGCGCCCCGCCCGCGGGTAGGGTCCGGCCATGGCAGACAGTCGCAATCGGAACAAAGCCAAGCAGGCGCGACGTGACGCCCGGCAGAACAAGGCGCGTCGGCACTCGCAGCGGACAACGCAGGACGAAGCACCGCTGATCGACGAGATCCGCGAAGCCCTTGCCGGGCATCCGCTGGATCTGCTGTTCATGGGCAGCATGGTGATCGAGGCCTCGGCGCCGGCGAACACCCCGTTGTTGACCTCACCGGACGAGGTGGCGCCTCCCCGGTTGGACGAACTCTTGGCCGCCTTCATCGGAACACCCGTTCCCGAAACCACCGCGTTGCTGGCCGTCCTGCGTGAGTTGGTCGACGATGACCTCTTGCGCGCCCGGTGCCGGCGGGAGGTCGCCGCGCGCCACGACAGCCTGCCACGCTGGCTCACCGAACTGGCCGACACCACCGTCGTCCGAACGGTCCGGATGACCGACGTATTCGGTGACGCCGATGAACTGCTTGTCGGTGTGCGGCTCGCCGACGGGCAGGAGATCACTTGCGCAGTTCACGTCGACCATTTGATGATGTCGTCGGTCAAGGACGCGTTCTTCGTGCCGGAGTCCATCAGCACCGTGCTCGGTGTCGCCACGTCGAGCAACACCGATCCCGACACCAGCTTCCACGAGATGGAGCCGGCGGAGTGTCGCGTCCGTCTGCAGTATGCGCTGCAGCGGCCGCCGTCGCTGCTGCTGGTGCACCAGTCCGACACCTGGCCCAGCAGCCGGGCGCTGGTGCGGTGGCTGGTCCGGCTGATGCCCGGCGAAGGCTCGGCTTTCACTGTGCCGGAGAAGATCCCGGTCGACGAGGACCTGCTGGACCGGTTTTTTGCCTCACCGCTCGCGACGTCGATGAATGATCGAGATCACCGAGAGCTGCTTCGGCTGTCCATCGACGACGGCACCGGGGACCCGCTGCGCTGGAGCGAGGTACGTGTCCGGGAGCTGCTGAGCACCGCGGTGGTCTTCGACGACGAGATCCCGGTGGCGACGCAGCTGGACCTGCCGGCGCTGCTGCGTGCATTCGTGCCATTCGCCCACGCCGAGAGCGGGATTCGGCCCGAGCTGACCTCCGACGCCCTGGCCGCCATCGATGACGCTGCCGACCTGTACCGCGCCGAGGTGCTCGACGAGGCCGGCGACAGAGACGACTGAACATCAGAACGTCCGGCCCCCGCAGTGATTTTCGGCTTTGCCCAGGACTGTGGTCCCGGCCGCGTCGACACCAGGACGCTGCGCCACAGACCTCCGGCACGGCGTGCCACAAACTGTGATATCTGTCGCGCTGACGGGCCACAACTGGCATCTGCGTCGCGCCGGTGTCAGCATGCTAGGGGTGTTCTCGAGATTCGCAGTACTGCAGGTGGTGACATGTTGACGGGCGTCACATCGTTTGCTCGGAAGTGTCGCTGGTATTTGCGCGCACTGGGACGCAACCCGCTGGTTCGCCTCAGCGACCGGCTCGAGGCCTTTGCCGTTCTGGGAGTTCTGGTGCTGGCACTCATTGCGGTACCTGTCTCGGTACATCTCGGGAGCAAGACCTACGAGTCGCGGATGCACACGGCCGCCGAGCAGACCCAGACCCGCCACTCCGTGGAGGCCGTCGTCGTCGAAGGCAGCATGGGCATGCCGGCGGACTTCGACAGCCCTGCCTACGTCCAGGTGGAGTGGCGCGAGGGAGCGGTGACCCACAACGCTCAGGTCATCAGCCCCGAGACCGTGAAGGCGGGGGCGCCGCTGACCATCTGGCTCGACGACAGCGGGAAGGTGGTCGGTGCCCCCTTGACCCCCGTCGATGCGAAGGTGAGCGCACTGGGGGTGGCGTGGACCATCTGGATCAGTGCCGTGGTGCTCAGTGTGTTCGCCGCGTTGGTGGTCCGGCAAGGGCTGGACCGCTCGCGCGCCCGCGCCTGGGAACGCGAACTGCTTCTTCTCGCGCACAACGACGACGGCTGGGCGAACCGCCACACCTGAGCCCGGCTGACTAGACTCGCCATCCCGTGGCTTACATATTGCAGCTGGACTCGTCCGCCAATCTCGCCTCCTCGGTGTCCCGCCGGCTCACGGGGGAGTTCGTCCAGCGCTGGGCTGCTGCGGGCCCGGGCCGCGAGATCCGCCACCGGGACCTGCACGCCGAGCAGTTGCCGCACCTGCCCACCAATGCCCTGCACTTCGCCGAAGCACTGCGGCCGCAGGACGCGGTGCCCCCCACCGCCGAGGCCGCCGCACTCCAGTCGGTGTTGCTCGAGGAACTGGCCGGCGCGGCCGCGGTGGTGATCGGTACGCCCATGTACAACTTCTCGATGCCGTCGACGCTGAAGGCGTGGCTGGACTATGTGCATGTCATCGGCGTCAATTCGCCGGCCGCCGAAGGAATCGCGCCGTTGCGCTCCAAGCCCGTGGTGGCGGTGTCCGCGCGCGCCACCCCGACCGGCGCGGACACCCGCACGGATCCGGTTCTTGCGCCGTTCTACGCGATCCTCGGCGGCTTCATGAGCATGGACGTCCATGGCGTCGTCGTGCACACCGAACCGCCCGCCGCACCCGGCGACTTCCACCGTCCGGTCGACGAGGTCCGGGCCGAGCTCACCGCGCTGGCGGACAGCTGGCCCTGAGGCTAGGCGAGCACCCACGGGTCGCTGGCGCCCAGCGCCCACGGATACGGCTGCCCGTCGCGCTGCACCGTGGTCGAGGTGCTCGGCGGGATGACCCCGGCACCGGTCAGTCGAGCCACCACCTGAGCGATGGCGTTCGTCACCGCGTACACCGCGTCGCCGATGAACTGCACCGGGAACACCGCCAACGCCGCGATGTCACTCACCAGGAAGATCCCCTGGTCGGCCACGGCCCGCAGCTGGTCGGTGATGTCGGTGGTGAAGGTGTCCACGTAGTAGGGGATGGTGGCGAAGATGGTGCGCAGACTCAACGCCACGTTGGTCTGAATGTCCGGCCAGCCGTACATGTCGATCGCGTCCTGCAGGGCCTGATGCAGATCTTCGGGATCGACGGTGCTGGTGCCGAGATCGGCCAGGGGCACGCCGTCGGCGTCGCTTCTCGGGTTGAGACCGAACATGCTCACCACGGTGGGCGTGACGTCGACGATCGAATACTGCAGGTTCATCTGCCCGTCCCCGTAACCGGGTCCGTCGACGATCACGAATGTCGATGTCTCGTCCGGGGATTGGAAGCCGTGACCGAAGCCCTGCTGCGGCTGGTGGCCGTGGTCGGTGACCATGATGATGGTCCAGTCTTCGCAGGTGCTGGGGCCGGCCGCGCAGGTGGCGGCCTCCCGCTGCGCCACCGCGTCCAGGATGAGCCCGACGTTGGTGTCGGCGCGCTGAATCGCCGCCGCGTACTCAGGTGACGCGCCGCCGTAGAGGTGGCCGGCTTCGTCGACCCCGGTCATGTAGGTGAACAGGAAGTTGGGCACGTCCTGATAACCCAGCTCGGTGCCCAGGATGGATTTCACGGTCTCGTTGGTGACCGCGGCATCGGCTTCCGCATAGACGGGGTCGTTCTCGCCCTGCGGGATGTAGATCACCACGTCGGCCGGTGTCGTGCCGCCATTGGCGATATCGGCGATCACCTTCCAGTCCGCGATCGCCTTGGTCTCGATATCCCGGTTGTACTCCTCGAGCTGGTTGAAGACCGTCGGCCAGGAGTAGTAGGTCGACGGGGTGAAGACGTTGTTGATCACTCCGCTCTTGGTGTCCCACACGCCGGTCAGGATGGCGGTCCACGACGGGTTGGAGATGGTGGTGTGGCCGACGATGGTGGATGCCGACGTGGTGCCGGTGTCCATCAGCTCGAAGAAATTGGTGTTGGCCGGGTCGTCGAGGATGCGGCTGAGATTGGTGCCGTCCACGCCGATCACCAGGACCCGCTGTTTGGTGGGGTCCACCACCTGAGCGGTGACGTCGGCGGTGGTGATGGCGCGGTTGCGAGTGGTCGAGGCCGTGGCGGCGCTGACGGTGGTGGCGGCCGCCGGCGCGGGCAGCAACGGCAGCGGAAGGAGCGGAACCTTCGGGGTACGCGCCGGCAGGTAGGAGGACAGGATCTGCCGCTGCGGCGCAGGCGTCACCACTGTTTGGGCGACGGCTGTTTGGGCGACGGCGGCTTCGGGCGCCGGCGACGTACTCGCCTGTGCGACAACAGCCTGGGTGACCTCGGCGGGAGCTTCGCTTGTGGCGGGGGTGCTCTCGGGCCTGCGGACTCCGAAACTGCGGGTGCCGGCAGCCTGGGTGGGGGCCGCCTCAGTGTCGGAGTCCGCGTCGGTCTTTGTGCCTGACGCTGATCCCGCCGTGCGGCCGGTATTTCGGGTGGGGGAGTCGCTGGGCTCGGTACTGGCGTCGGCGCCTGCGGAAGCGGTGCTCGGCTGCCGGTCGGCCGAATAACTCGACCGCTGCCCGTCGCGCCGAGAAACCTTGCGCGACGGGGCTTCTGAGCTATCAGAAGTCTTCGAGGCCTCAGAGGAGGACGTGGCACCGGAGTCCGATGCGCTCGGTGCATCGGTGGGCTCGGCACAGGCAACGCCGGTGGCCAACACCGAGCCCGCGCCGGCGACCACACCCGCTACCGCAACACCAAGGCACAACTGCTTCACCGTCGTCACGACACGATCTCCCCTCGGATGTTCGGGCATGGCTGGTGCCCTCGCGCGCGACGGCAGGAGTCCAGGTGGTGCAGAGGTTACAAGCCGTGCGGCGGCCGCGGATCGGTTTCTGGACTGCGCGTCAATAATTCATGTCGGTGTGGTTCGCCAGTGGGGGCGGGGCGCAACGACTCAGTTCCGGCGCATGGAGCCGATGTAATAGGTCTCTTTCCCGCTCGGGTAGCCGCCACCGGTGGTGGCGATGTGAATGTGGTCGAAATGGTTCGCGGTTTCGTTGCCGTAGTCGGCGGTCCAACTCGGCGCGCCCACGCCGGGGTAGAAGCCCTGCCGCCAGATCACGTGAAGGACACCCCACCGCTCGGCATTGGCCAGTGCAAGTCCGGCGATCTGGTTGCCGAGCTGAATCCCTTCCTCGCTGTTGTGGTTCGGGATCATCACATCGATGGCCAGCCCTTCCGGGTGCCACCGCAGCGGATCCTGCCGATACCCGCCGATGGTGGTCACCTCGGGGAACAGCACACTGATGGCGCGGGCCACCCAGATGGTTCGGACCTGCAGGCCACCCTCGGGTGCGACGCCGGCCGGCAATGCGAACGGGACGTCCTGGGCGCCGACGGGCACGCTCGCCATCAACGGCGCGGCATCGGCAGCCAGCGCCGCGCTGGGCTCGGTGGCATCGAGGGCCTGACCGGCAGGCAAAGCCGTCGCGGGCTCGACAGGGCGCGGTGGCGGTGCACTCTGGGCGTAGAACATGGCGGCGGACACCGTCAAGGACGCACCGATCGCCAGCCAGCGGCCCCGCGAGCTGGTCAGCACTCCTTTGCCCACGAGCAGCACCATAGCGCCACGGCAGCGAGCCGGCAGGCGATCCGGGGGGAATAGTGCGGCGGGCGACGGGCATTCTGCTTCGAGAAGGCCACTGTGAGGAGACTCGTATGAAGTTCGGTATCTCGACGTTCGTGAACGACGACAGCATCGACCCGGTGACACTGGGCCGCGCCGTGGAGGAGCGAGGCTTTCACTCGCTGGTGGTGGCTGAACATTCGCACATCCCGGCCAGCCGCGAGTCCGCCTATCCGGCCGGCGGCGAGCTGCCGTCGGTGTACTACAAGACACTCGACCCGTTTGTTCTACTCGCTGCGGCCGCCGCGGTGACCGAGAACATCGAACTGTTCACCGGGGTGGCACTCCTGATCCAGCGCGATCCGATCCACACCGCCAAAGAGGCCGCGAGCATTGATCTGATCTCGGGTGGCCGGTTCGTGTTCGGTGTGGGGGCCGGCTGGAATCTCGAGGAGATGCGGCATCACGGCACCGACCCCAAGACCCGCGGCGCCCTCCTGGACGAGCGTATCGAAGCGATCAAGGCGCTGTGGACCGAGGAACCGGCCGAATACCACGGCAAGTATGTCGATTTCGACGCCTCCTACAGCCGGCCCAAGCCGGTGCAGAAGCCGCACCCGCCCATCTACATCGGCGGCGACTCCGATGCCACGGTCAGGCGCGTCATTCGCCATGGGGCAGGTTGGATCTCGAATCCGCTGCCGGTGGAGTCGCTGTCCAAGCGCATCGATCAGATGCGTGACGGCGCCGGCCACGACGTGCCGCTCGCGCAGTTCGGCACCCCGGCAGACCCCGAGTATTGGCGCGCCTCAGACGAACTGGGCTTCGATCAGGTGGCGCTGCTGTTGCCGTCGCGGCCCACAGATGAGTCACTGCGGTTGCTCGACGAGTACGCCGCACTGGTGGACAAGTATCGGGGCTGACCCTCGATCGGACTCGGGACTTCAGGCGGTGTGACCGCGCCAGATGCCCGAAGTGTCAAAGTGCGTGGTGCGGGCGGTTCACAGCAGTTTCTCGAGGGTGATCGGCAGGTCGCGGATACGCCTACCGGTGGCGTTGTAGACCGCGTTGGCGATGGCACCGGGAACCCCGACCATGACGACCTCGCCGAGTCCCTTCACCCCGATCGGTGCGGCGATATCGTCACGCGCGTCCAGGAAGTGGGCATCCAGTGCGGGAACGTCGGCGTTGACCGGAACCAGGTAATCGGAGAGGTTGGCGTTGACGATACGACCGTCGCGGTGATCGGTTTCGGCTGCCTCCAGCAGTGCCATTCCGATGCCCTGGGTCATGCCACTGAGAGCCTGGCTGTGCGCCAGACGCGGATTGATGATCCGGCCGGCGTCGTACACGGCGTAGATGCGCCGGATGCGCACGGTGCCCAGCAAGTCGTCGACGCCGACCTCGGCGAACACCGCCCCGTAGGAATGCATCGAGTAGCGACTCGACGCGTCGTCGGGGGTATAGGTCTGTGCGGAGTCCAGACTTTGTAAACCTCTGCGGCGCAGGAGATCCTGATAGGTCTCACCCCGCCCGGGCGCACTGCGAAGGTGCATACGGCCGTCGGTCACCACAACGTCCTCGGGACGCGCGCCGGTCAGCGGTGAACCGGGGTCCAGCACCGCGGTGCGGATCGCCCGGTCCCGCAGCATGTCAGCGGTCAGGGCGATGCTCGAGCCGACGCTGAGCATGGTCTGCGATCCGTATTGCACGGCGGCTCGCGGAAACTGGGTGTCTCCGAGTGAGAAGCGGACCCGGTGCAGCGGCAATCCGAGCGCATCGGCGGCCACCTGGGTCATCGATGTGTAGGTTCCCGGTCCGATGTCGCTGGTGGCGGCGAACACGTCGACGGTGCCGTCGGCATTGATCCGGGCCGACGCCGAGGATTCGTTGCGCACTACATGGTAGAGCGCCGCGGCGGTGCCCATCCCGATCAGCTGGTTGCCTTCGCGAACTGCACGCGGCGTCGCATTGCGTCGCGACCAGCCGAACGCCTGGGCGCCTTCGCGGAAGCAGTCGGTGACCCGGCGGGTCGAGAACGGCACATCCTTGCTCTCGTCGCGGCTCGGCTCGTTGCGCAGCCGCAGTTCGATCGGGTCCATACCGAGGCGTTCGGCCAATTCGTCGAGAGCGCATTCCAGGGCGAACGCGCCGGTCACCGCACCGGGACCGCGCATATATGTCGGCTCGCTGGTGTCGAGCGCGACCACCCGGCCGGAGGTGCGGATGGCCGGCGAGCTCCACAGGAACTGCGTGCCCTGGGTCGGCGCCTCCTGATAGCTGCCGTACCGGGACACCTCCACTTCGCTGTCGTGCTCGATGGCGGTGATCCGGCCGTCGGCGCCGGCTCCGATGGCCACGCGCTGGCGGCTGGCCGGTCGGTATCCGATGGCTGCGTACATCTGTGGGCGGGTGAGGGTGAGCTTCACCGGACGGCCCACCTGACGGGCCGCGTGTGCGGCCAGCAGCTGGTGCGGCCAGGTCTCGCCGGCGCTGCCGAATGCGCCGCCGACGAACGGGGAGACGACACGGATGTTGTCGGCGGGGATGCCCAGCGCGTCGGCGTACGCGTCACGCGAGTAGTGCACGCCTTGCACTTTGTCCCAGACGGTGAGTCGGTCGCCGTCCCACGCCGCGATGGTGGCCGGAATCTCCATGGGGTTGTGGTAGTTCCGCGCAATGGAATACGTGCTCTCGACGACCGCTGACGAGGCGGCCAGCGCGGCGGCGGTGTCACCGCGGGAATAGTCGGGGCTCGAGCCCGCCGCGGGTGGCGCGCCCGGTTCATCGAAGTCGGTGTGCTCGTTGGCCTGCCGGTAGCGTACCGAAACCTGTTGCGCTCCGTGGGTTGCGGCTTCCAGCGTATTGGCGACCACGATCGCCACCGGCTGTCCGAAGAACCACACACCGGCACCCCAGGGCAGAGTGACACCGGTGAAATCGGTGAGCACTCGCACCACGTCGGGGTGAGCTGTCGCTGCATCGGTGTCGAGGCCGTCGATGTCGCCTCGAGAGATGGTCGAGGTCACCAGGATGGCGTGCAGGTGATCGGGCACCGGGTTGTCAGCGGCATAGCGCGCCTGGCCGGTGACCTTGAGCCGGCCATCCACCCGGGTGATCGGCTGTCCGCTCAGTGGGGCGGCCGCGGGAACCGGGTCCGTCATGGCAGCCCCGCCACGGTGGTCAGCTGGCGTTGGACGGTGCGTTTGACCAGTTCCACTTTGAATCCGTTCTCCGACAACGGTTGTGCGCCGTCGCCGGCGGCTGCAGCGGCTTCCCGCCAGAGGGTGGGCACGGCTGGGCGTCCGATGAGTCGCTCTTCGACGGCAGGCAGCCGCCAGGGCACGGTGCCCACGCCGCCCACGGCCACCCGGGCGGCGCGCACCGTTCCGCCGACCAGATCGAGTGCGACCGCGGCTGAGCACAGGGCGAATTCGTAGGAGGCTCGGTCACGGACCTTGAGGTAGCCCGAGCGGCGGGTATCCGGGCGCACCGGGACCTCCACCGCGGTGATGATCTGACCGGGCGACAGGTTGTGCTCGACGTCGGGGGTGTCACCGGGTTGCCGGAAGAACTCGGCCACCGGGATCGACTGTTCGCCGTCGGAGTCTTTGACGATGACGGCTGCGTCCAGTGCCACCAGGGCCACAGCGAGATCGGACGGATGGGTGGCCACGCAATGATCGCTGGTGCCGAAGATGGCCAGCGTGCGGTTGCGACCCTCGATCGCCGCGCACCCCGCCCCGGGGTCGCGCCGGTTGCAGGCGGCGCCGACGTCGCGGAAGTACAGGCAGCGTGGCCGCTGCATGAGGTTGCCGCCGATGGAGGCCATGTTGCGCAGCTGCGCCGAGGCGCTCAACTCGAGAGCTTGGCTGATGACGGGAAACTGGTCGCGAACTCCCGGGTGGTCGGCGAGTTGGGCCATCCGGACCAGGGATCCGATGCGCAGGCGCGCCGAGTCCAGCTCGATGTCGCGGTAAGGCAACCCGTTGATGTCGATGATGCGGTCCGGGCGTTCCACCGTCTGACGCATCAGGTCCACCAGCGTGGTGCCCCCGGCGATGTAGCGGGCTCCGTCGGATCCTGCTCGGATGGCTGCGGATTCGTCTGCGGCGGTGCTGAATTCGAAGGGGAACACCGGCTCACACCTCGCCGTCTCGGGCGGTCCGGGCGATGGCGGTGGCGATGTTGGTGTAGGCGCCGCACCGACAGATGTTGCCGCTCATGGCTTCCCGGACCTGTTCGGGTGAGCCGGCGCGGCCCTCACGGATGCAGCCGATGCCGGACAGGATCTGGCCGGCTGTGCAGAAACCGCACTGGAAGCCCTCGTCGTCGATGAACGCCTGCTGCAACGGATGCAGCCGGCCGTTACGTTCCAGCCCCTCGATGGTGGTGACCTCGGTGCCGCTGGTCATCACAGCCAGGGTCAGGCAGCTCAGTACCCGCTGCCCGTCGACGAGCACCGTGCACGCGCCGCAGGCGCCCTGGTCACAGCCCTTTTTCGTACCGGTCGAACCGACTCGTTCGCGCAGCATATCCAGCAACGAGGTGCGCGTGTCGACGTCGACCTCGTGGGTCTCTCCGTTGATGGTCAGCTGCACCTGCGTCGAGTTCGACGCCGCAGCCGGTCCGGCACTGTCGTCGTCGGCGCCGCAGCCGGCCAGCAGGCCGGTCACTGCCACGGTGCCGCCGATGGCAGCCGATGTGCCGACGAAGGTGCGTCGGCTCATCTGGAAGCCGGGCGGCCGGGTTTCGGGTACGGAGGACTCGTCGTCGTTGATCAACGTCAGCTTCTCTCTGTCGGGCTGGGACAAAGTACGGCCATCAGACGGGGGTCTGGAGCGGTGTGGGCAACGGCGGGTCAGGTGGTCGAGTTGTCGGTGTCGGTGAAAGCCGTTGCCGCCCAGCTGGCCAGGAGTTTGAGGCCGTCGGCAGAGGTGGAGTCCGCCGCGGCGGTGTAGGCCGTCAGCGACAATCCACTGTCACCGGGCAGATCCATCACGTCATAGTTGAGGGTCAGGTCACCGACGGCGGGGTGGTGGAACACCTTGCAGCCGCTGTAGTGTGTGCGCACATTGTGCGAAGCCCACCGAACCCTGAATTCGTCACTACGCGTTGACAGTTCACCCACCAGGGCGGTCAGCGCAGGGTCGTGCGGATTGCGGCCGGCCTCCGTGCGGAGCAGTGCCACCGACACGTTGGCGGCGCCTTCCCAATCGGGGTAGAAGGCTCTGGCCGCTGGACTCAGGAATGCAAACCGGGCCAGGTTCGGCCGGTCCGGCTCTTCGTCGTAAGCGGGGGAGTACAGCGCACGGCCCAAGGTGCTGGACGCCAGCAGGTCCATCCGCCCGTTGCGGACGATGGCGGCGACATCGGACATGCCGTCGAGAACGCGTTGGATACTGGGGCTCAACTGTGGGCGCTTGGTGGCCCGCCGGGCGCGGGGCACGGGGTTGGCGGCGCGCGCCAGACGGTTTAGGTGCAGCCGCTCGGCTTCGTCGAGTCGTAACGCGTTGGCGATCGATTCGAGGATGGCCTCGGAGACACCGGCCAGATTGCCGCGCTCCAGCCGGTTGTAGTAATCGACGCTGACACCAGCCAGTGCGGCGACCTCTTCCCGTCGCAATCCGGGCACCCGTCGCTTCCCGTAGTACGGCAAGTTTGCCTGCTCCGGGGAGATTTTCGCCCGGCGCGTCGTCAGGAACTCGCGGATGTCGTTCTTGCTGTCCACCCCATCGAGAGTATGTCGGCTGCGGGCCGCCAGGGATGTACTGCCAGTACCTGGGTAGCCAGTCACTGCCTGGCCGCTCCAGACGGCGTCATGGTGGAGGAGAACCGCACAGAAGGAGTTGACGATGAGACGGATGATGTCCGTGGCCGCTGTCCTGGCCGCGGCGGTGCCGCTGGGGCTGTGGAAGGCGACCCCCGCCGGCGCGGAGGCCCCAATGGAGATCTCGCGTAATGACGAGCGTCCGGCGGCCGCGGGACCGGCAGAGACCTTCACCGGTGACGTGACCGTCAAACCGCTGTTCGACACCAACGACTCCCGCAACTTCAGCTCCGCGGAGGTGTCGTTCACTCCGTGCGCGCGAACCGCGTGGCACACGCACCCGGGCGGCCAGACGCTGGTTGTCACCGAGGGCACCGGCTGGGTGCAGGAATGGGGCGGGCAGAAGCAGCAGATCAGCGCCGGTGACGTGATCTGGACCCCGCCCGGCGTCAAGCATTGGCACGGCGGTGGCAACGAGACCGCCATGACTCACATCGCGATCCAGACCTTCGTCGACGGCACTCCGGTCCACTGGATGGAACACGTCACCGACGAGCAGTATTTTCAGTAGGGAGACGAGAACATGCGTGGTGTCGTCATGCACGCCCCCGGTGAGGTACGCGTCGAGACGCGGCCCGATCCGACGATCATCGAACCCACCGACGCCATCATCCGTCTGTCGGCCGCCTGTATCTGTGGCTCGGACCTGTGGCCGTGGCGCGGACTGGACGACGTGAGCTCACCCACCCCCATGGGGCACGAGTACGTCGGCGTCATCGAAGAAGTCGGCAAGGACGTCAGCACTCTGAAGCCGGGGCAATTCGTCGTCGGATCATTCTTCGCCTCCGACAACACCTGTGAGATCTGTCAGGCCGGTTACCAGAGCCGATGCGAACACGCCGTACTGATGGGCGCGATCGGCACCCAGGCCGAGTACGCGCGGATCCCGCTGGCCGACGGCACGCTGGTACCCACCCCCGAGGTGCCGGAGCCTGAGTTGATTCCCAGCCTCTTGGCTGCCTCGGATGTGCTCGGCACCGGGTGGTTCGGGGCGGTCGCCGCCGACGTGGGCCCGCGGAAGACGGTGGCCGTGGTGGGTGACGGAGCGGTGGGATTGCTGGGGGTTCTGGCCGCCAAACAGCTGGGCGCCGAGCGCATCATCGCCATGAGCCGTCACGCCGACCGGCAACGTCTTGCCCGAGAGTTCGGTGCCACCGACATCGTCGAGGAACGCGGCGATGAGGGTGTCGCCATGATCAAAGAGCTCACCGGTGGACACGGTGCACACAGCGTCATCGAGGCCGTCGGTACGCAGGAGTCGATGATGCAGGCCATCAGGTCAACCCGGCCGGGGGGCCACGTCGGCTATGTGGGCGTGTCGCACGGTGTCGAGCTGCCGGGCGAGGAGTTGTTCTTCTCGGCGGTACACCTACACGGCGGACCGGCCCCGGTGCGGCGTTTCCTGCCAGAGTTGATTGACGTGATCTGGAATCGAGACATCAACCCCGGCAAGGTTTTCGACAAGACGTTGCCCCTTGAAGCCGCTGCTGAGGGATACCGTGCCATGGACGAGCGCAGCGCGGTCAAGGTCCTGCTGACCACCTGATGCTCGGTCGGGCTGTCGGGTCACCACTTGCCCGCCGGACAGTGGCACCGTCACTGGGTGATACCGCCGGCCTGTGATGAGGTGTGTTGATCCGATACGGAGTTGGCTGTCCACGAGGCGAGTAGATCGAGCGCGTGCGCGGTGCGGGAGGCAGGTTCGGCCGCGTACAGCGTGAGGGTCAAGCCTGGTTCGGAGATCATATCCACGCTCTCGTAGAACAATTCGAGATCGCCAACCACCTCGTGATGAAAGTGTTTTGCGCCTGCGCCATGCTGGCGGACGTCGTGTGCGGCCCAGCGTCGGCGGAAATCTACGCTGCGCGTAGACAATTCACCTACCAGGTCCTGGAGCTGGTCATCGAGCGGGTCACGCCCCGCTTCGGTGCGCAGGATGGACACGCAGATGTCGGCGGCGTCATCCCAGTGTGGGTAGAAGCGATGGGAATCGTCGTCGAGGAAGGTGTAGCGGGCGAAGTTCGGTGGCCGGGATGGATCTGACCTGTCGAACAACGATGAGTGCATCCCGCGGCCGAGGTGGTTGACGGCCAAGAGATCCATGCGGCCGTTACGCACGATTGCCGGGGCGGCGAACTTGTCGAGCACCCACTGCAGACTCGGGGGCGGGCTCCAACGCTTGCTGGCGCGGCGGCGCGGTCGCATACCGGCGATGGTGCCGTCAGCGGCGTGCGCGAGATGGAACAGGTGGGCGCGTTCGGCGTCGTCGAGTTGCAGCGCGCGTGCGATCGCATCGAGGACCGAGGACGACACCCCGCCCAGGCCGCTTCGCTCCAGCTTGCTGTAGTACTCGATACTCACACCGGCCAGCGCGGCGACCTCTCCGCGGCGCAGCCCCGGCACCCGCCGCGTTCCGTACACCGGCATTCCGGCCTGCTGCGGCGTGATCTTGGCACGCCGCGACATCAGGAACTCGCGGGTCTCGGCACGATTGTCCATGCCATCTACGGTACGAGCGTTCCCCCGCAGCTGGGGTGCACTATCGGTACACCCCACCTCAGGCAGTGCCTGTCCGATCCGAAGCAGTGTTTCGTGGCAGCCATGCCAGTTACGGACCGACACAAGCCGAGTACGCGGGACTTCGGACGCACGCCGACCGAGCATGAGCAAGGCACCTACCGCGGCCGCCTCCCGAACCTCGTGTATGTGATCGGCGCCGGCATCTTCCTGATGGGCACCACGGAGTTCATGATCGCCGGATTGTTGCCCGAGGTGGCCGCCGGCCTCGATGTCGATACCGCCCGGGCCGGACTTCTGGTCACCGCCTTCGCAGTCGGCATGATCATCGGCCCGCCGGTGATGGCGCTGGCAACTCTGCGTTTGCCGGCCACCGCCACACTGGTCGGCGCGCTGACCGTCTTCGCTGCCAGCCATGCGGTGGCGGCGGTCAGTGACTCCTTCGCCGTCGTGACCGCAACGCGGGTTGTCGCCGCGCTGGCCACCGGGACGTTCTGGGCGGTGGGTGCGGTGTTGGCGACGACCTCAGCGGGGCCCGGGGCCGGTGCGCGGGCGTTGGCGGTGATGTCGGGCGGATTGAGCCTCGCGGTAGTCCTGGGCGTGCCGCTGGGAACTCTCGCCGGCCAGGTCGCCGGGTGGCGCGGACCCTTCTGGATGCTTGCGGTGCTGGCGCTGGTGATGATCGCGGCCGTCGTGCGGTTCGCGCCCCGCGCCAGCGGGGACCGGCCGGCGGCGACACCGATCCGTGGCGAGATCGCCGCCGTGCGGCCGTGGCGGATGTGGATGGTCCTGGCGGCGATCGTCTTCGCCCAGGCGGGCTTCCTCGGTGCCTACAGCTATGTCAGCCCGCTGCTGACCGAGCGCGCCGGAATTCCGGCGGCGCTGGTGCCTTTCGTATTGGTCGGATTCGGTATAGGAGCGCTGGCGGGGACAGCGCTGGGCGGTCGGTTCGGCGACCGTCGACCGCTGGCTGTGGTGGCGGTTGCAGTCTCGACCACCGCGGCGGCGTTGGCGCTGCTGTCGATGGTGGCGGATCATTCGACGATCGTGGTCGGGCTCGTCGTGCTTCTCGGCGCAAGCGGCCTCGGCGCCAACCCGGTGCTGATCGCTCAGGCACTCCAGCACGCGGTCGGCGACTCCACGCTGGCGTCGTCACTGGCCACCGCCGCATTCAACTTCGGCACCGCAGGGGGTTCGGCGTTGGCCGGCGCCACCCTCGCCGGCCCACTCCATCTCGTCGGCCCGGCGGTACTCGGTGCCGCGCTCACCGGTTGTGCGCTGGTTCCGGTGGCGGTGCTCGCGTTCACCAGGCAACCGGCCCGGGCATCGGCACCTGACCGCTGACGTTGTAACCAAACACATTGTGCGCGAGACAGTCTCGCGCATGACAGAAGGAGAATCGACCGTGAACAGACAAAATTCCGCCGACTACGTACCGACGGTGCCACGTCGGCGTCGGCGCAGCCTGGTGAGACTGGCTGGCGCGAGCGCAGCGATTGTCGGAATGCTCGCCGCGTCGGGCTGCACCGCGTCCGGTCCCGCTGACACTGCGGCGCCCTCGGCTGCCGAAGCGACCCCCGTACTACCGGCCGGCGACACCTCCGACGGGGCAGACAACTTCTACACAAGCGACCAGGTGAGCGTCGAGGACGTCAGCTTCCAGAACCAGTACGGGATGAATGTGGCCGGGAACCTCTTTGTCCCCAACGATATCGACCGCGACAGCGGGCACCCGGCAGTGGTGGTGGGCCACCCGATGGGGGCGGTGAAGGAACAGAGCGCGGATCTGTATGCAACCAAGCTGGCCGAGCAGGGCTTCGTCACCTTGTCCATCGACTTGTCGTTCTGGGGTGAAAGTGATGGCGAACCGCGCAACAGCGTCTCCCCGGACATCTATGCCGAGGACTTCAGCGCCGCGGTTGATTACCTGCGTACCCAGTCGTTCGTCGCTGACGAGAAGATCGGCGCACTCGGTATTTGCGGCAGCGGCAGTTTCGTCATCAGTGCGGCCAAGATCGATCCGCGGATCAAATCGGTTGCGACCGTGAGCATGTATGACATGGGCACGGCGAATCGGCAGGGATTAACCAGCTCCTTGTCACTCGACCAGCGGCGGGAGATCCTCGAGCAGGCGGCGCAACAACGGGATGTCGAGTTCACCGGAGGCGAGACCCAATACACCAGCGGCACCCCGGAGGAGCTGACCGACCAGTCGACGGACATCGACCGGGAGTTCTTTGATTTCTACCGCACCGAAAGGGGTTTCAGTCCTGACACCACCACCCACCCCACGCTGAGCAGCAACGTCAAGTTCATGAACTTCTATCCGTTCGAGGACATCGAGACCATCTCGCCGCGCCCCATGCTGTTCATCACCGGTGATGAGGCACATTCACGGGAGTTCAGCCAGCAGGCCTACCAATTGGCCAACGAGCCCAAAGAACTGGTGGTGGTGCCGGGAGCGGGTCACGTCGACCTCTACGACCGGGTTGACCTCATTCCGTTCGATGCATTGACAACGTTCTTCAGGACCAATCTGGACAATCGATGATGTGACCCGGGGCGTCCGGCGACTGGGCTCAACGAGTCCGTCGCCGGGCGCTCTGCTGTCCGGACCATGGCAGCTCACGCGGTCCGAGGCCCCTGAGCGTCAATCCTCGGTTGCTTCGAGGTTGTGGGCACAACGCTGCAGCAGCTTCACCAGATGTACCCTGTCGGTCCTCGAAAGACCTTGCAGCATAGCGAAATCGATGGCCATCACCGCATCGTCCGCGGCAGCCAGCCGATCGCGTCCGGCCGTGGTCAACTCCAGCGAGCGCGCCCGCCCGCGCGGGGGAGTGTCGGCGTCCTGCACCAGCCGCGCGGCTCGGAGACCGGCCAGCACGTCCTGCAATGACTGACGGGTCACGAAGCACAACCGGGCCAGTTCCGAGGCCGAGGCGTCGGGATGGTCGGCCAGCGCCCGCAACACGGCATACTGCGCCATCGACACCCCGGCACTGCGCAGGGCGGCATCGCTGCGCCGCCGGAAAGCCTGCTGCACCCGCTTGATCAGATAACCGGCCGCACGCTCGGTCGCGGGCACCTCCATGACAGGAACCTTACAGCAGTGCTAACCTGATCATGTGTAAGGAACCTGACAAGGAGGAACGATGACCACCATTCAGGCCGGCGGGCCTTACGTCACCCTGATCAACGTCTTCACCGTGGAGCCCGGCAAGGCGCACGAACTCGCCGCGGTCTTGACCGCCGCCACCGAGAACGTCATGCAGCATCAGCCGGGCTTCCGGGCGGCCAACATCCACGTCAGCACCGACGCCACCCGCGTCGTCAACTACGCCCAGTGGGACAGCGAGGAGGCCTACCGGCGCATGTTCGAGAATCCGGTGGCCCGCGAGCACATGGGGCAGGCGGCCGCGCTCGCCGTCGGTTTTGACCCGCATCTGTACACGGTCGAATCGGTCCACACGAATTATTGACCAACTGTTTTCGCACGAGCCGCTGCGGGTATTTCGCGGCCATGACCATGCCCGGTACTCCACTTCCCGATCCCTTGGGTCACGGACTCCGAGAATCCGACATCGGCCGACGTCGTTTCGGCGGTCAGTGACGACATCGAGACCTGAAGCAGCGTTATGCTTCTCGATGAGTTGAACGATGTCGCCGTGATCTCCGGTGGCAACTAGTCGAGCGTGGCGCCAGCGACGGTGAGGTCTTCTTGCGCGACCGACGGCCTCGAGGGCATGGCAAGAAGAGTGCCTGCTGACGTCCCCCGTGATGAACGCTGGCCCGGACGTGCTTCCTGATGGGGTGGAACACGCGCGCTGCTGTGTGTCAAGACCCGCGCCATCAGACTGTGGATAAGTAGGCGCTTGTCGTGGTGGATTGCCTTGTGGCGCATGTCTTGTCGGTGGGTGTGGGTAGTGCCGAAAGCATGTTCGAAGAGCTGATCGATCCGTCCACCTGCGTGGATCTGTCCCCGCGGCGATGGTCGATGCCATCGGCGCCTTCCACCGGGCCGAGGCCACCATGGTCGCGCACAAGTGGACGATGATCGCCCAGCCCCGAGTTCAGTTAACTCGCGTGTGTGAATTTCCGCCGCGGTTGCGACTGGTGTGTGGAGCAGTTCGAACTCTATCGGGGTGAGTCTGCCGAGGGCGCTTTTGCCGGCGGCGTCGGTGGTAGGTCCGCTCTATCCACGACACGGTCGCCAGCCTTCGTTCGGCTCGAGCGGACCAGCGCTTCCGGTCGAGGACGTTGCGTTGCAGAAGTGCGAAGAACGACTCCATCGCCGCGTGGCCCGCAGGGCATCAACGCGGCTCACCGATCCGTGTAACCCGTTGTGCGACAGTGCACGGCCAAATTTTCGCGACCGAAAATGACTAACCCGGTCGGAGTGAACGCTCGTCGCCACAGGTGAGCGCAGCGCCTCGGCGTAATCTAGGGCAGCCACTGCGAGTGAGGACTTCATTCGCGAGTCGATCGAGTACCTCACCGGTTCCGGGCAAGCCAACTCAGATGACCTATCCGTGCAGCAGGCCCCATCGACCGCCCATGCTGATCACGGCAGTCGTAGCTGTTGTGTGGCTACAGCCGACTCAGCTCTCCGTATTGTCCGTTCGCCTCGCCTTTGACCCGGCCAGGTGCGTGATGCCGAGTCCGGAGGTGTGCGGTGGGTCGCTCGAGAGATTGCAGGCGACCCACCGTATTGACTGTCCGGCTAGCGAATGAACTCCCCGGCGGCGGCGCGGGCGACCAGACTTTCCGGCGGCAGGAAGTGGTCGCCGTAGCGCTCGGCGAGGACTCGTGCCCGATCCACGAAGCTCTGCAGGCCACCGGGATAACCATTGATGTACTGCACCACTCCACCGGTCCAGGAGGGAAACCCGATCCCGAACAGAGAGCCGATGTTGGCGTCGGCGACCGAGTTGAGAACGCCCTCGTCGAGGCATCTCACCGTGTCGATGGCCTCGGCGAACAGCATCCGCTCCTTGAGATCCTCGAACGGAATTTCGGTGGCGCCGTCAGCTCCGAAGTGTTCCCACAAACCGGGCCACAGACGGGTGCGCCTACCGGCTTCGTCGTACTCGTAGAACGCCCCACCGGTCGAGCGGCCCTTGCGGTCGAATTCGTCGATCATCCGATCGAACACCACCGCGCACCCGTGCTCCACCCACGTCCCGCCCGCGGCTTCCAGCGCAGCGCGGTTCTCCTGGCGGATCTTGCGCGGAAGCGTCAGCGTCAGCTCATCGAGGAGTTGCAACGGCGCCGACGGGTAGCCGGCCTGCAGGCCGGCCTGTTCGATGACGTTCGGGTCCACACCCTCGCCGACCGCGGCGAGCGCCTCTTCGATGAACCTGCCGATCACCCGGCTGGTGAAGAACCCTCGACTGTCGTTGACCACGATGGGGGTCTTACGGATCTGCAGCGTGTAGTCGAACACCTTGGCCAGCGTGGCATCGGAGGTGTTCTTGCCCTTGATGATCTCGACCAATGGCATCTTGTCCACCGGTGAGAAGAAGTGGATTCCGATGAAGTCGGATTGGCGGTCCACACCCTCGGCGAGCGTGGTGATCGGCAGTGTCGACGTGTTGGATCCCAGCACCGCGTCCGGCAGAACGACGTCTTGAATTTCCTTGAACACCCGGTGTTTCAGGTCGACGCTTTCGAACACGGCCTCGATGACGAAGTCCACTCCGGCGAAGTCGGCGGGGTCGCTGGTCGGTGTGATCAGGTCCAAGAGGGCACGGGCGCCGGCTTCGGTTTGGGTGCCCCTGGCCACGGCCTTGGCTTCCAGCTTCTCCGAGTACTGCTTACCGCGTTTGGCCGCGTCGAGATCCACGTCCTTGATGACGACCTCGATACCGGCCTTCGCCGACACGTAGGCGATGGCTGCGCCCATCATGCCCGCCCCGAGCACCCCGACCTTCTTGGCCCGGTAGCGTTCGAAACCTTCCGGCCTGCTCTTGCCGGCATTGATGGACTGCAGGTCGAAGAAGTAGGCCTGGATCATGTTCTTGGCGACCTGGCCGGTGGCCAGGTGCACGAAGTAGCGGGTTTCGATGAGCGAAGCGGTGTCGAAATCGACCTGCGCTCCTTCGACAGCTGCCGCCATGATGGCGCGGGGAGCTTCTAGTGGTGCTCCCCGGAGCCGTTTGCGCAGCACCGCCGACAGTGCCGCGACACTTGGCGGGATGCCGCCGGGGATCTTGTATCCCGGGGTGTCCCACGGCTGCGAGGCAGTGGGATTAGCGGCGATCCACGCCTTGGCCGCCGGAATGAGCTCGTGCGCGGAGGCGACCGTCTGATCGATCAGCCCGATTTCGCGTGCCGCGTCCACGCCGAGGCGCGGGCCGCTGAGCAGGACCTTTTCCAGTGCATTCTCGACCCCGAGCATACGTACTGTCCGGATGACTCCGCCGCCGCCCGGTAGCAGCCCGAGCCCGACCTCGGGTAGTCCGACTACCACGCTCGGGCTGTCGACAGCGATGCGGTGGTGCGTGGCCAGAGCGATCTCGAGGCCGCCTCCCAACGCGGCGCCACCGATCGCCGCGACAACCGGCTTGCCGAGGAGCTCTAGTCGGCGTAGTTGTCCCTTGACCCGGTTGGTGTGCAGCGTCAGCGCTTCCGCATCTTCGGGCTGCGCCGCGATCAGCTCATTGAGGTCGCCCCCGGCGAAGAACGTTTTCTTGGCCGACGTCACGATCACCCCGCTGATCGTGTCGCGAATTTCATTGAGCCGCTGGACAACAGCGTCCATGGACTCAACGTATCGCGAGTTCATGGTGTTCGCCGATTGTCTCGGGTCGTCGAGCACCAGTACGACTATGCCGTCGGGCCCCTGCTCCCAACGGATGGTTTCAGATTCAGTCACGTCTGCCTTCCCTCTACACGCGTTCGATGATGGTGGCGATGCCCATGCCGCCGCCGACACATAGGTTGATCAGCGCTCGGCGCTGCTGTCGTCGCTCGAGTTCGTCGACCACGGTGCCGACCAACATGGCACCGGTGGCTCCCAATGGGTGACCCATGGCGATCGCGCCGCCGTTCACGTTGAGGATCTCGTCGGGGATGTTCAGGTCCTTTTGGAACTTCAACACCACTGACGCGAAGGCCTCGTTGAGCTCGAAGAGGTCGATGTCACCGACGGACAGTCCGGCGACGGCGAGTGCCTTCTCTGCGGCGGGGGTCGGCGCCGTCAGCATGATGGTGGGGTCGGATCCGGTGACGGCCGTTGCCACGATGCGTGCGCGAGGCGTTAATCCTGCCTTGGCGCCCGCTTGTTCGTTGCCGATGAGCACCAGTGCGGCGCCGTCGACGATGCCGGAGGAGTTGCCGCCGTGGTGTACGTGCTGGATGTCCCCGATGTCGATGTACTTCTGCAGCGCTACCGCGTCGAAGCCCAGCGCGCCGACTCCGGCAAAGGACGGCTTGAGCTTTGCGAGGGTGTCGACGGTGGTCCCTGGGCGGCGGTGCTCATCGTGATCGAGGATCGTCACACCGTTGAAGTCCTTGACCGGAACCACCGACTTGGTGAAATAGCCACTGCTCCAGGCGACGTCGGCGCGTTCCTGGGATCGAACTGCGTAGCGGTCTACGTCTTCGCGGCTAAACCCCTCGATCGTCGCGATGAGGTCGGCGCCGATTCCCTGCGGCACGATGTAGTTGTCGTATCCGATTGCCGGATCGTTGAACAGTGCACCGCCGTCGGAACCCATGGGCACGCGGGACATCGACTCCACGCCACCGGCGAGCACCAAGTTCTCGAACCCGGACCGGACCTTCTGCGCTGCCAGGTTGGTCGCCTCCAGGCCGGATGCGCAGTAGCGACTGATCTGCACCCCCGCCACGGTGTCGGGAAGGCCGGCGACGATCGCGGCGGTCCGGGAGATCACGGCGCCCTGATCTCCGACCGGTGCCACGACGCCCAGCACGATGTCGTCGATGTCGGCTGGATCTAATTGCGGATGCCGGGATTTCATCTCGTGGATCAGGCCGACAACCAGATCCACGGCTTTGGTGCCGTGAAGTGCGCCGTTCTTTCCTTTGCCGCGGGGTGTTCGAATTGCTTCATAGATGAATGCTTCGTTGGTCAACAACAGAACCTTTCGTATCTCGGGGCGTCGAGGCTTGTCTCGGGTGGTCCGGGCTGTTCGGCGATTTCAACGGGACATGAACCTCATCATTCGCTGCACGATTCCGTTGTGAGGGGGGTATGCGAACGACGGGTCGAGTGAGGCGGGCTTGCGGAGCACGGCCTTTCGGTGGCTGAACGTCTCGAATCCGGCACGCCCATGGTAGGCACCCATGCCGGATTCGCCGATTCCACCGAACGGGAGCTCGGTGAGCATGGTCTGGTAGAAGACGTGGTTCACACACACCGAGCCCGACGACGTCCTCGCGAGCACCGACTCCTCGTCCTCGCGGGACGCGGAGAACAGATACAGCGCCAGCGGTTTGTCGCGCCCAGTGATGAAATCGACTGCTGAATGCAGTGATTCGACCTCCACCACCGGCAGGATCGGACCGAAGATCTCTTCCTGCATCAAGGGTGAGCTCAGGTCAGGATCGACGATGACCGCGGGACCGAAGGTTCCGTCACCGCGAGCGCCGCCTGCCACGGCCTCGATTCCACCGTGATTGTCGAGCAGTGCCGTCAGTCGTGCGACGTTGCGATCGTCGATGATGCGTGTGGTTTCGGCGAAGCGGTCGGACGTCTTCACCTCGTTGGTCAAGGCCTCGATGAACTCGGCCCGGACCGACGACTCGACGAGTACGTAATCTGGTGCGACGCAGGCTTGGCCGGCCGCGGTGACCTTCGCCCAGGCCAGGCGGCGCGCTGCCACCGCGATGTCTGCGGTGGAGGTGATGATGGCGGGTGTCTTGCCGCCGAGTTCGAGTGTCACGGGGGTGAGGTGTTTGGCAGCGGCTTCCAGCACGATGCGGCCCACGCGTCCGCTACCGGTGTAGAGGATGTGGTCGAATCGGGTCTTCAGGAGGGCCGTTGTGGTGGCCACGCCTCCTTCTACGACCTTGACCGCATCGGGATCGAGATACAGCGGCAGCAGTCGGGCCAGGGTTCGTGCGACCGACGGTGCCATCTCGGAGGGTTTGATGACGACGGCGTTGCCGGCGGCCAGCGCGTTAACCAAGGGTGCCAGGCAGAGCAGGACGGGAAAGTTCCACGGCGCCACGATGAGAACGACACCCTTGGGCTCCGGCTGCGTCCACGCTTTGGCGGGTGCAAAAGCCATCGGCACGGTCACCGCGGTCCGTTTGGTCCACTCCTGCAACTTTTTCAGCGCGTGTCGCGCTTCGGCCTTCGGAGGTGAGATCTCTCCGAGAAAGACTGTCATGGGCGGCTTGCCGAGGTCCTGCGCGAGTGCCTTGGCGATCTCGGCTTCACATTCTTCGAGCAGCCGGACGACGCCTTTGAGCTGCTGACGGCGCCAGCGGAGGTCCTTGGTGCGGCCTGTCTGGACTACCGATCGCATTTTGTCGACCAGCTCTGCAGCCTGATTTGCCTCGAGCTCCGTGGGGACCAGCGCGGTGGGTGCCATCGTTACTCCGTTGTGTGTGCGGGTGACTCGAGAGAAGCAACGCCCACTCGGAGCGTGCCGACCTCTGCAAGCTACGCTGTGTTCATACATAATGTCTAGCCGCGGCATTCAGTGAGATCTGAGTCGTACGGTTTATGGCCTCTCAAGCCCGACCTAACGGCTATACACTGCGTATGAACTATATGTATGCTACCGGCATGTCTACCACAGTTCCCTCCAGGACGAAGCGGAATCTCTACGACGAAGAGCACGAGTTGTTCCGGGACAGCTTCCGGCGATTTCTCGAATCGGAAGTCGTTCCGCACTATTCGGAATGGGAGCGCAACGGAATCGTCCCGCGCCAACTCTTCGAAGCCGCAGGAAAGTCAGGATTCCTGGGGATGGCGATTCCGGGGGAGTTCGGTGGTGGCGGAGTGGCCGACTTCCGCTTCAATGCCGTGATTGCCGAGGAGATCGCCGCCACCGGCACCGTCTCGTTCGGCATCAATCTTCACAACGACGTCTGCCTTCCGTACTTCCTCGAATACGGTAACCCCGACCAGCACCGGCGCTGGCTGCCTGGTCTCGCCTCGGGGGAGCTCATCGCCGCGGTCGCGATGACCGAGCCGGGAACCGGTTCTGATCTGGCCGCCATCAAGACAACCGCCACTCGCAGCGGCGACGACTATGTGCTCAACGGCAGCAAGACCTTCATCTCCAACGGCATCAATGCCGACCTGGTGATCACAGCAGCGGTCACCGACGGCGCAAGTGGCCGAGAAGGTCTGTCGCTGTTCATCGTTGAGCGTGGCACGCCGGGATTCGAACGTGGCCGCAACCTGGAGAAGATCGGCATGCACGCGCAAGACACCGCGGAGCTGTCCTTCCAGGACGCTCGGGTGCCTGCGGCCAATCTGCTCGGCGAGCTCGGCGGTGGCCTGACCGCGCTCAAAACCAACCTCGCGCAGGAGCGGATGACCATCGCCGTCGCCGGGGTCGCCGCCGCCAGGCAGGCACTCGACTGGGCTATCGATTACGTGCGCCAGCGGAAAGCCTTCGGCAAGTCGATAGGGGAGTTCCAGAACACCCGCTTCGAGCTAGCCAGCGTCAAGACCGAGGTCGAGGTGGTACAGGCGTTCGTCGACGACTGCGTGCGTGAACTGGTGGCGGGCACGTTGTCCGCCGACCGCGCAGCCATGGCCAAGCTGGCCGCCAGTGAACTGCAGGGGACTGCCGTCGACCGGTGCCTGCAGCTGTTCGGAGGCTACGGCTACATGACGGAGTATCCGATCGCCCGGGCCTATGTCGATGCACGTATCGGGCGGATCTACGGGGGCACCAGCGAGATCATGCGGCAGATCATCAGCCGTTCAATGGGGCTGTAGCCATGGAACGTGTTCTCTTCGAATCCGAGCACGAGCAGTTCCGCGAGATGGCGCGGTCGTTCCTGATCAAGGAGGCGGTGCCGCACTCGGAGGCCTGGGAAGCCGCGGGGATGGTCGACCGCTCGTTCTGGCGCGTCGCCGCAGCCCAGGGGTTGGTCGGATTCTCCGCGCCCGAGAGTCTCGGAGGCGCGGGGCAGCGTGATTTCCGGTTCAACGTCGTCCTCGACGAGGAGGTGGTGCGTACCGGTGCTGTCGGCGATGGATTCTCCCTGACCAATGACATCGTGCTGCCGTACTTCCTCGACCTCGCCGATGACGAGCAGCAGAGCCGTTGGGTGCCGGGAATCTGTGACGGCTCGTCGGTGGTCGCCGTCGCGATGAGTGAGCCGGGTACCGGTTCGGATCTGCGCGCGATGACCACCACCGCGCGTAGGGACGGCGATGGCTGGGCGCTGACGGGCACGAAGACGTTCATCACCAACGGGCTGCGGGCCGACCTGATCATCGTCTGCGCCCGGATCCCCGAAGCCGACGGTGGGGGATTCGGTCTCTTCGTCGTCGAGGGTGACCAGGACGGCTTCGAACGCGGACGCAAGCTCGAGAAGATCGGCCGCCGCGCCCAGGACACGGCGGAGCTGTTCTTTCATGACGTCCGGGTGAGCGGTGCCAACGTCATGGGCCAGCCAGGTCATGGCCTGCGGTACCTGATGGCCAACCTGTCGCAGGAGCGGTTGTCCATGGCGGTGACGGCCGTGGCGAGTGCCGAATACGCACTGTCCATCGCGCTGTCATACAGCAAAGAGCGCAAGGCATTCGGCCAACCCATCGGCAGCTTTCAGGCCAACCGTTTCACTCTGGCCGAATTGGCGACCAAGGTGCAGATCGCGCGGGTTTTCGTGGATCGATGCGTGCAATCCCACTGTGCCGGTGAGCTGACGCCCGCCGAGGCGGCCGGCGCGAAGTTCTGGACCACCGAGTTGGAGTTCGAGACGCTGGACACCTGCCTGCAACTCCATGGCGGCTACGGCTACATCGAAGAGTATGAGGTCGCCCGGCGCTGGCGTGATTGTCGCGTGCAGCGGATCTACGGCGGCACCAACGAGATCATGCGTGAAATCGTCGGACGCTCACTGGGTCTCTAGTCCGCTTCTGACTGTCACCTAGTCCATACATGTTGTATGGTTCGACGTCACGGCAGTGTACGGCGGCCGCATCGGAACGAGATCGGGGTAAATCTTTTCATGGCAACACAATCGAGTGTCTCGCAGGCGCAGGCCCTTTCAGATCTGGTGTCCGAACGGTGGAGTTGCCGAGGGTTCCGGACCGATCCGGTCCCGCGGCACGTGATCGAGGACATCATCGACGTCGCCCGCCGGACGCCGTCGTGGTGCAACACGCAGCCCTGGCATCTGCACATCACCTCGGGGACCGCCACCGACCGGTTCCGCACCGATCTGGCCGCGAGCTGGGCCGCCGATCCACAGCTACACACCGACTTTCCGTTCCCGGAAACCTACGAGGGGGCGTACCTGGATCGCCGGCGTGCCAGCGGATGGCAGTTGTACGAGGCCTTGGGCGTGCAGAAAGGTGACCGCGCGGCCTCGGCGCGCGAAATGCTCAGGAACTTCGATCTTTTCGGGGCACCACATGCGGCGATCGTCACCACCCCGGACTCCCTGGGTGTGTACGGCGCGGTGGACTGTGGGCTGTTCGTTCAAAGTTTCCTACTAGCTGCGCACAGTCTTGGGGTGGCGGCGGTGCCACAGGCGGCGCTGGCCAGTCACTCCGACTTCGTCCGGAGCCATTTCGGCATGCCGGACGACCGGCGGGTGCTGCTGGGTATCTCGTTCGGCTATCCCGACGACGAGCACCCGGCGAACTCGTATCGGACGCCCCGGCGCCTGACCGACGACGTTGTGACGTGGGCAGGAGAGTGAACACCCTGGTCGATGTCGGTGACGGAATCCGGTTGAACACAAGGGTCCTGGGCGATGGGCCGCCGATATTACTTATCCACGGGTGGAGCCTGGCCCACGACGTGTGGGATCGGCAGATGCGGGTGCTTGCCGGCGCCGGCCACAAGGTCATCGCCATCGACATGCGCGGACACGGTGCATCGGATGCTCCTCTGCAGGGATACGACATCATGCAGCTTGCGGCAGACGCTGCCGCGGTGCTTCGGGCGCATGGGGTGGATTCTGCGTCGGTGGTCGGTTGGTCCCTCGGCGGTATGACAGCGCTGCGAATGGCGCACGCGTACCCGGATCTGGTATCCAAGGTGGTCATGGTGGCCTCCGTCGGCGTGGCCCACGTTCGCCAAGATTCCTACCCGTACGGCCGTCCAGCGGGAAAGCGAGCCGAGTCCGGGATGCAAGACCTGGAACACCAGGATCGGATTAGCTTCCGCCGCAGTGCGATTGGCAGTTTGTTCAAGAACTCGCCAGAACCCCACGTACTGGACTGGCTCCATCGGGTCTCGCTGCGGACCCCGAGTTGGGCTGCGAGCGCCTGCTTGTCGACACTGCTGCGTACCGAGCAGACCGATCTGCTGAGTGAGATCACGGTCCCGGTGTCGCAGATCATCGGCAGCCATGACCCGGGACTGTCCGTCGACGGCGCGCGCTGGGTGCAGGAACAGTTGAACGGCAAGCTGATCGAGCTCGACTGCGGGCATTACCCGATGCTCGAGTGCGCCGACGATTTTGATGAGGCGCTACTGGCCTTGTTGTGATGGTAATGCCTGCTCAAGTGTGTTGACACGACGTATGAACGCTCCGTATGGTCATGGCATGCACACTGGCTATGATTCGTCGGAGAATGCTCTATCGTTGACCGACGCGGAACTCGAAGGCCTTCTCGGTTCGGCCAACATTCCGACGTTGTTGGCGACGCTTGCGCACCTGACGGGTGAGGATCGATGGATAGAACCGCCTTTCACACCCACCCATCGGCGGGACATCGACGATCACGATGACGGTGGGCTGCCCGCCGATGTCGTCCAGACCATCCGCGACGAGGCGCTCGTCGTTCTCCGTGAGATCCGCGACGGTCAGAGGGCGGTGGCGGCGCCACCGAGTCCGGAGCGCCTGGTGCGCATCTTGGAGGCATCAGTCGCAGAGTCACTGCCCCCCGACTACGGCCAGTTGCTCGGCGAGGAGCTGGGCATCTATCCCCGCAGCGGAGTACCGCAGGCCGCAGCTGATGTGCGCGCGGCATTCCACGTCGCCATCATCGGTGCCGGTCTCTCCGGTCTGTGCCTGGCGATCAGGTTGGAGCAAGCAGGAATCGGATACACCGTCTTCGAGAAGAACGACGATGTGGGCGGCTCTTGGCAGGAGAACATCTACCCCGGCTGCGGTGTGGACACTCCCAGTCATCTGTATTGCTTCTCGTTCGACCAGAATCCGGATTGGACAAGGTATTTCGTCCACCGCGACGAGCTGGCCACGTACTGGCATTCGCTGGCCGACCGATGGGGTGTCCGCAAGAACATCCGATTCGGGACCAAGGTGGAGACCGCCCGGTACGACGAGGATGCCTCACGCTGGCGGGTGCGGGTGAGCAGCGCCGACGGAACCGTCGACGAAATCGAGGCCAACGCGGTGATCAGCGCCGTCGGTCTGTTGAATCAGCCTGCGCTGCCGACGATCGAGGGCATCGACGACTTTGTGGGCCCGTGCCTGCACACAGCCCGCTGGGATCGATCGGTCGATCTCACCGGCAAGCGGGTGGCCGTCGTCGGGACCGGTGCCAGCGCAATGCAATTCGTTCCCGCAGCTGCGGAGATTGCCGGCAAGGTCACCGTCTTCCAGCGCTCGCCGCAGTGGGCGATGCCGCATCCCAACCAATCCCGCGAAGTGCCCGAGGCGGTTCGCCTGCTCCATCGGCACATCCCGCACTACCTCGGTTGGTACCGGGTGCGGGTGTTCTGGCGGATGGGAGACCGTCTGCACAGCCTCCTGCAGGTCGACAACACCTGGGAACACGGCGAGCGCGCCATCAACAAGAGCAACGACGCCTTGCGCAAGATGCTCACCAGATACATCGAGACCCAGCTCGACGGCCGGCCCGACCTCATCGAGAAGAGCGTGCCGAGCTATCCGGTCTACGGAAAGCGGCTGCTCGTCGATCACGGTTGGTACCCGGCCATCCGCCGGGGCAACGTCGAGCTGGTCACCGATCCGATCGCCCGTATCAAGCCGAAGGGAATCGAGCTCTCCGACGGCACCGAGCACGAGTTCGACGTGATTGCGTTCGCCACCGGCTTCGATGCGGTCAACGTCCTGGGATCCATCGACGTCTACGGCCGCGACGGTCGCTCCCTGCACGAGGAGTGGGGTCACGACGACGGCCGCGCGTACCTCGGTATCAGCGTCCCTGGGTTCCCGAACTTCTTCTGCCTTTACGGCCCCAACACCAACACCGGTCACGGTGGCACGGTGATCGCAGGCACCGAGATGCAGGTGCAGTACGTGACCCATCTGTTGGCTCAGATGATCGACGGCGACCTCGCCGCGGTCGAGATCCGGCAAGACGTGTTCGATGCATACGACGAGGAGCTGGGGGAGGTCCTGGCCAATTCGATCTGGACCCATCCGGGCATGAGCACCTACTACCGGAACTCCAAAGGCCGTGTCGTGACCAATAGCCCGTGGAAGTACATCGACTACTGGCGCCGCACGCACCAGCCGGATCTCGAGGAGTTTGTCGTCACCCCCAGCGCGGTGATTCGAGGCGGTGACCTGCAACCCCTGTCCTAGCCGAGACGGTGTGGGGGTGGCGGTGTCAGGCACAGCATCATTACGTTGGCAGAGGACACACCGGGCACGCGCTTGTCCGGACGGGATGACCAGTCAGTCTATCCATACACTGGTATCCTGAGGTGGTGAAACCGTCGCTACCTGTCCGGCAACGTCCCCGTACGCACAGCGGCTCCGGAAACGCTGAACGTGCCATCTTCACCGCGTTGGAGGAGTTGCTGGGGGAGTCGGCCTTCCAGGACATCACGGTGGCCCAGATCATCAAGCGGGCCAAGCTGTCTCGGGCGAATTTTTATCACTACTTTGCCTCGAAGTACGACGTCCTGGTGGCGTTGGTCGCCCGTCTGCTCGATGACACCTACTCGCATGGTCCGTGGGAGTTCGGCGAGGGCAAATCCCGGGAACGTGCCATGGACGCGTCCCTGCGACGGACTATCGACATGTGGACCGAGCATGGCGCCGTGGTGTGCGCGGCGGTGGAACACATGCATGGAAACCCTGCGCTGGCTGTGGCGTGGAACCAGATGTTGGAACGCTTCGTCACGGCCATCGCCGAGCAGATCAACTACGAACGCGAACAGGGCAAAGCGGAAGGTGAGGTCCCGCCGGACCTCATTGCGACGGTGCTGGTGTGCGGTCTGGAGCGGTCGTTCTACATCGGCTCGCGTGGACTTGACCACCGAATCCCTAACGCCGAGGCGGCCGTCGAGTCCATCGTGGAACTGGTCTTCGCCTCCACCTACGGAGCCAAACGCCCCGCGTCCCGCCTGCGTCGCCGGGTGAAGCCGAAAGCGCGGTCCTCGGCGCCCGTCCCGCTGAACCGACCCGACGACGAACAGTCCACCGCCGAGGTGGGCGGAGAACTCGCCACGACGATCCTCGAGGCGATGAATGCGGTGCTGGCAGAACGGTCGCTGGACGATTTGAGCGTTGCGGACGTCCTGACCGCCGCCAACGCATCGCGGGCGTCGTTCTATTTCTACTTCAGCAGCAAAGACGACGCTTTTGTGGCGCTGTTCCGGAACGCAGCGGAAGGCATCGCCTCGGGATTCGAACGTCTGGCTGAAGCCGACCGTGCCGATCCGGTGGCGGTCGAGCAGGTGATCTCGGACTGGCTCCACTACGACACCGACACGCAGGCCGTGGCGCGCACCGCGATTCACGAATGGTCGAGGCGGCCAGAACTCCGCGAACTCTATCTGGCGACCATGGCCCGGATGACCGACGCGCTGGAAGCGGTCATCGAGGCGGACCGTGCCACCGGGCTGGCCATCGAAGGGCCACCTGCGCCGCAGTTGGCCGCCGTCTTGATGTGGACGCTGGAACGCAGTTTCGCAGGTGCGATGGCCGGCGAAGCGCACCTGGGTGATGTTGACGAACTCACCAGCTTCCTGGCCACGCTGGTGAATGCGGTCATCTACGGGCGTTGATTGCCGCCGCCGTCAGAATCGCATGAACGGCCGACTGTTGCAAAAGTCTGGTCGAGCTGTCTGAACATGATGTATGTTTCCCCTCATGCACGCTCCCTTCTGGTTGAACCAGATCTCAAGCGCGTCAAGGCTGGGCGTAAATAGTCTGTGTTACAACAGTTTTCGTAAACTGTTCGCACTCTTGCTGCTTGTGATGACGACCTCGGTAACGGGCGGCCCGACCGCGATGGCTGCCCCGGGAGCGGCCGAGGCGGCCGTCGAGCCATTTCCTGACATCAGGTACTACGACCAGGTCGACGCGGCACCGTTTGCCGTGCCCGGTGGGGTGTGGTTTCGGACGCCGGGCGGACAGAACTGCGGGATCTGGAACCGGGGGAGCTTCGGGTGCACCGGCTTCATTCCCGGTGCGCCGGCCGGCACCCGGCACATCGGTTGGATCGACGGCGACCGGGCGGTTCATTACGACTGGACTGTGGCAGTACGGTTCCCCGGATCGCAAGCGCAACTGCCGCTCGCGCCGTACAGCGTCATCACCCATGAAGGTACGACGTGTGCGGTGACTCCGAACGGTGCAACGTACTGCGAGCGAGGGCCGATGAGGTTCCTGATCGAGTCGACCAAGACCTGGCTGTCGGCTCCGTGGATCGATTTGAGCTGGGTGGAACTCGGGCCGGCATCATGCAGCCCGCCCGATGCCCCGGGTGCTCCCTGCTACAGCTGACGTCACAGGAACTGCGGCAAGAGCAAACCTTCCGACATCTGATCACGATGACCATACGAGGCGTTCATACGTAGTGTACTGTGTCTCGGACGGCGTGATGCGGGACACAGCTGCTAGAGCCTGTGAGTCACAAAACCACCAGCAAGCCGACCGAGTACGTGGGAGGAATGAGCGCCAGATGTCAGTACAGACCAGGGGTACCGAGGTCACCGGACGGGCCGCCGAGCCCCCCGGTGATGGTCCTTCCCCTGCGGCGGGCGGACTCTCGGGCACTTCCCACCGCGCGACCCAGCAGGGCAGATTCTCCAAGCGAGTGGCCAAGGTGGCCTCGATTCCGGTCACCAGTGCCGGGACGGTCGGGCGGTCCGTTCTGCTGGCGGCCTCGGTCCTGCGCTACGCGGTGCTCGACACGATCACCTTGAAGCTGCCGGTGGGCGAGTTCATCGTGCAGGCGTGGCAGCTGTTCAAGGTCACGGCACTGCCGGCGATGCTGATGGCGATCCCCTTCGGCGCCATGATCGCTGTGCAGTTGTCGGGCCTGGTCAACGAGGTGGGGGCGAATTCGCTGGTCGGTTCGGCCACCGGCGTCGCAGTGCTGCGCCAGGGTGCACCGGTGACCGCAGGCCTGTTGATGGGCGGAGCTGCAGCGGCGGCGATTGCCTCCGATTTCGGCGCACGCGCCATCCGTGAGGAACTCGACGCCTTGCGGGTGCTCGGAATCGACCCGGTTCGTCGTCTGGTGGTTCCGCGATTCCTGGCACTGATCACGATTGCGCCCCTGCTCTGCACCATTATCATCGCGATGGGCGTCGGCGCGGCGTTCGTCATCGCCGTGACGATCAATGATGTGACACCAGGCAGCTTCTGGCTGTCGTTCGGTGCCTTCGCCAAGCCCATCGACGTGTGGTTCACCATCGCGAAGGCAGTGATCTTCGGTGCCATCGTGGCGGTGGTCTCGGCACAGCGCGGAATTGAGGCCAAGGGTGGGCCCCGTGGTGTCGCCGACGCCGTGAACGCCTCTGTGGTCATCAACGTCATCAGCATCGTGTTCGTCAATCTTGGTGTGACACAACTGCAGTCGATGTTCTTCCCGATGGCGGTGGCGTGATGGCGACCGCTTCCACCCGTGCGGCAGCCGGGCCGGCCAGATATCTACGTGCACCACGATTGTTCGCCGGAGCGGGCAGGGCACTGCAGGAGGCCGGACAGTGGGCGGCCTTCATCGCGCAGATCGTGTGGCTGTTGCCCACCACGGTGCGTCGATATCGACGCGAGACCTTGCAGGTGATGAACAATTTGGCCTGGGGTAAAGGATCCCTGGTTGTCGACGGCGGAGTGATCAGCGTGCTCGCCATCCTGGGCATCACGGTCGGGGCAATCGTCGCCATCGAGGCTTTCGCCACGCTCAACCTGATCGGGCTGGGCGCGTTGTCCGGGATCATCGGAGGTTGGGGCAACGTCCGTGAGATGGCTCCGCTGGTGGCCGGGGTAGCGTACGCGTCTCAGGCCGGTTGCCGGATGACCGCGGAGATCGGATCCATGCGCATCGCGGACGAGATCGACGCAACCGAGGCGATGGGCCTGCGTTCCATCCCGTTCGTCGTCGGAACCCGCGTCATCGGCGGATTGCTCTGTGTCCTGCCGGGGTTCCTTCTGACGCTGGTGGTCAGCTTTTATGTTTCGGCGCTCATCATCGGTGTTGCCTACAACCAGCCGGAAGGCACCTACAACCACTACTTCGTACAGTTCCTCACGCCGCAGGACATCGCGTTGTCGTTGCTCAAAGCCGCGGTGTTCTGCACAGCCGTGACGATAATCCATTGCTATTACGGTTATTTCGCCTCAGGTGGGCCGGTCGGAGTCGGACAGGCGTCCGGTCGTGCCATTCGGGCCAGTCTGGTCACGATCATGGTCCTGGATCTGGCGATGACCATCCTGCTGTTTGGTATCCAGCCGACGTTCGTGTTCAAGGGATAGGGGACCGGTCGTGTTGTTTCGAATGACGGCCGATGCCGAGGCACGCAGACTGCGGCTCATCGGGGCCATCCTGCTGCTGAGCCTGGTCCTGGTCGGTGCGCTGCTGATCGTCAACCCGTTCCGCGGTCGCGCGGATGACCGGTTGTCGGTGGCCCTGACCGTCCCGTATCTGGGACAGGGAGTCCAAGGCGGCACCCCGCTGATGATGCACGGGGTCACGGTCGGTGAAGTCACCTCGATCACGAACCTCCCCAGCGGGCAGGTCCGCATCGACACTGCCTTGCAGTCCCAGCCGACGGAGGGCCTCAGCGACACCTTCGGAATCGACTTCCGGACGGCCAACTACTTCGGCGTCACCGGCATCAACATCATCCCCGGTTCGGGTGGGAGCCAGGTCCGCACCGGCACCAGCATCACCACGACGCCGAAGGGCAATTACACCCTGCAGACGTTGCTGTACCGACTCGGTGAGATCACCGGAGGTGTGATCACCCCGCAGCTGGTCCAGGTGATCGACCGAGCCACCCGGTACGCCGACGGTCTCACGCCCCTGGTCGAGACGATGATGGTGGTCGCCGAGGCGGTCACCTTGGTTCAAACGGTGTCCACAGAGCAGCTGTTGCGCAACGCGACCGGGGTGAGCGTGGCTCTGCCCGGACTGGTGCGCGGCGTCTCCGATGCCGGATGGCACATCAACCAAGGATCGGGATTCGCTATCGCCAGGGTCTCGGCCCCCGATGCGCTCCTCGGAAGGGATCAGATTCCGGTGATCGGCCAGGTGGTCTCAGACGATTACTGGAACACACGTATTCAGCCCACATTCGACGTGATCTCAGGGGAATTCTTCGGAGCGCTTGGGTATCTCCTGTCGTCGCATCCGACGAACTTGGCGCCGGCAGTGAATCTCGTCAAGACGATCACCGACACCGTTCCCGGACTGATCGCTCCGGAGGACATCGACGCCAGCCTCAAAGAGCTGCGGAGCCGTTTCGAGAAGATGTACGCCGGCTCACCGGAACAGCGGGCGCTACAGGTCCACATCGTGCTGGACCAGCTCCCCGGGGTCGCGGCCCCGATCAACGCGATGGGCGGTGTGTCGTGACCGCTCGGTCCGCACTGTGGCGTCTGCTTATCAGCACAGCACTGGTTCTTGTGGTGTTCATCGCGATCATGAACGTGCTGCGTCAGCCGGTGGCCGGTGAGACACGCCTGTTCACAGCACAATTCACCGACGCGTCAGGTCTACGGATCGACGCGGACGTGCGGGTACGCGGCGTCCGGGTGGGCAAGGTCCAGGAGATCTCGCTGGAGCGACGCTCCGGACAGAGTGTTGCGGCGGTGCAGTTCAGCCTCGACGATCACTACGGTGTCGCCCCCACGACGCGGCTGTCGATCAAGTACCAGGCGCTGACGGGTCTGCGCTACCTCGACATCACCGAGCCCACCGAATCCGCTGCCGCCGCAAATTCGATGACGACAATTCCGGTGAGCATGACACTTCCGTCGTTCGACATCACCACCCTGTTCAACGGACTGCAGCCGGTGTTGGCAACTTTGAGCCCTGAAGAGATCGATACCTTCACCGATAACGCGGCGAACCTGTTGACGGGTGACGGTGGTGGTCTTGCGCCGATGCTCGACAGCATTCGCAAGCTCACCGAGTTTGCCTCTGACAGGCAGCAGGTCATCGCCACCCTGATGGCGAACCTGAGTGCTGTCGCCGATGAAATCGGGGGACATTCCAAGGGTTTCGTCCAGATCCTCGATTGGGTCAACCGTCCTCTGGACGCCTCGTTGGAGGTGCTGGACGAGTTCCGGAAGTCGGAGCTTTACGGTCCTGGGTTCACCAGCGCCGCATCCCGGCTTCTGCTCAACATGGGTTTCGACGGTGAGACGGCAGACATCGACCAGGGGCTCGACCGTGCTTTCACCGTGCTCGACGACTTCACCGAGTCGGTCAAGAAGATCCCGGTCATCTGGGACGACATCGGCCCGCCGGCCGCGCCGGGGGAGCCGCTTCCCTGCTCGCGAGGTGCGGCGCAGCTGCCGGAGTCGATGGACGTACTGCTGAATGGGCAAAGGGTGATCCTGTGCAATCAGTGACAAAGTCGTGGGCCAGCCTGAAAGGCAATGCGACACTGTGGGGTAGCGGCGCGCTGGTGATGCTGACGGTTCTGGCGGTGGTCGCTGGACTGCTGTACGTCAGCCCGCCCGGTCAGCGTCAGGTGGTCTTCTACACCGATGACGCTGCATCGCTGCGCTCCGGGGAGGACATCCGGATAGCCGGCATCACCGTCGGCAAGGTCAAGGACCTCACCCTGGAGCCGGATCAGGTCAAGGTCACCGCCATGGTCGACAACGAGGCGTTCGTAGGTGACCAGTCACTGATCCAGGTGAGGATGCTGACGGTGGTGGGCGGCTATTACGTCAACCTGGTCTCCCTCGGCGACGAACCGCTGGGCTCGAACCCGATTCCGCTCGAACGGGTCACCATGCCGTACAACCTGATGAGCGCACTCGCGGATGCCACGAAGATCACCGAAGAGGTCGACCCTCGACCCATCCGGGAATCGCTGGACCAGATCCAGGCCGGCATCAACGACGGCAACGTCAGCACCATCTCGGCGATCATCAACGCCGGCAACGCATTGACGGCCACCATGGAGCGCCAGCGCGGCCAGATCTCCAACATTCTCAATGTCTCTGATGAGTACCTGGAGGCCTTGAACGGCTACACCGACCAACTCCGCCAGATGGTCTCCAAGATCGCAATCCTCGAACAGACCCTCACCGTGTACAGCAAGGGATTCGCGGCGGCGCTGTCCGGCATGGGTGACATCGGTGATCGGTTTCTGAAACCGTTCGGAGAGTTCTGGGTGAACAACCGCGATGCGTTCCTACAGAAGGTCCGCGATGCTCAAGACAGAGTCAGGCGATGGGCAGACAACAACAGCCGGATCATCCCCAGGCTGCGCAGGGTGCGAGACAAGATCACCCGCATGCTCGACGCGCAGAACGCCGCACCGGAGCTGCTGGCCACTGACTTCTGCATCCCCGTGCCCGGAAGCCCGTGCTGATGAGATACCCAATCGACCGCACGTTGGCCAGGCGGACGCTGGCCACGTCAATGGCTGTGACCGCAATCGTGGCCGCAGTGAGTTCGTGCTCCTCGGAAGTGCAGCAGGCGGCGACGGATCGATGCGCGCTCATGCCCGACACCATCGGTCTCTACGTCGGCAACCCGGTGACGCAGATGGGTTACGAGATCGGCCGGGTCAGCGCCATCAAGCCGCAGGGTACTTCGGTACGCGTCGATTTCACCGTGACCGAGAACAGGCAACTACCCGCGGATGTCCGAGCCGTCATCCGGTCACCATCGATCGTCGCGGACCGGGCGCTGGAGTTGGTCGGCAACTACAGTGGCGGCCCCGAACTGACCGCGGACACCTGTGTTGAGTTGGATCGGTCGTTCTCCCCGAAGACGATCTCGCAGGTGATCGGATCCGCGGACCAGTTCCTCGACTCCATCACGGCGGACGGGTCCACCAACATCGCCGGCACCATCAGCGGACTCGACCGGCTGGCGCAGAACAACGGTGCCGGTGCCGCGCAGCTGTTGCGGTCCTCGTCGGCCCTGCTCGACAGCCCGGACCAGGCGCTTGGCGATCTCGGATCCATCACGCAGAACCTTGCGGAGCTCACCACGGTGCTGACCGACCTCCGCGGCCCGATCAAGCAGATCATGCTGGACGCCCAGCAGACCACCCCCGACTTGGCGCGGGCACTGGACGGCGGCGCCCGGATGGGTGGTGTGCACGAGATGAGCAACTTCGGGCCGCTGGCCGAGTTGGTCGCCATCCTGCAGACCCGAATGGGCGACGAAACGCAGATCACGCTCGACACTGTGAGCGCACTCATCAGGAAGACGACTCCGCATGCCAATGCCATCTCGGATCTGTTCACACCGGTGCCGTGGTGGATCAACACCTTCGCCAACCACTTCAACAACCGACAGTTCCACACCTTCAACATCGCCTACCGACCACCGATGTTCCGCGTCCCGACGCACAACGGGCTGGCGTTGTGCGGCATGATGAACGCCTCGACGCCCGGAAGTTGCGCCGATGTCAACGGAGTTCCGTACGCCGTCGACGTCGCGCTGTTGCAGTACGCCCTGACCGAGGCGGCACGCAAATGAGGTTGCGCATCGTCACGTGTTTGGCCGCAGTCTCGACGGCAGCGCTGGTGTCGTCGTGCGCAACGTTGACCGTCAATTCGCTTCCGCAACCGGGCAATCAGTACAGCGACGGGTATCAGCTCACCGTCGAGTTCGCCAACGTGCTGAACCTGCCGGACCGGGCCAAGGTCGTGTTTGATGGGACTCCGGTGGGTGTCGTCACCGGCGTGCGCGTCGAGCAAGGCTGGGTCGACGTCACCACTCGGATCGATTCTGTGGTGGCCGTGCCCTCGGACGTTCGTGCGACGCTGCAACAAGCGACCGTGCTCGGCGATACCTACCTGGCGCTGGAGCGGCCAGCCACCGGTACCGCCGCCGCCTCTGTCATCGAGCCAGATGGACGAGTTCCGCTGGCGCAGACGACCTCACCGCCGCAACTCGAGGACACTCTCGCCAATCTGGCGAACTTCGTGGGCAGTGGTTCCGTGCAGCGTATCCAGGCCAGCATCATGGGTCTGAACCGTGTGACCCCGGAGAGATCGGAAGAACTGCGCGCCATCGTGGCCCGGGTCGCTGAGGATCTGTCGGACGTCGGCGACAACATCGACGTCGTCGATCAGTGGCTCAACGGTGTGTCGGGAACTGGCGAGGTCCTTTTCGCCAACATTCCCAACTACGACTTCTGGTTCTCTCCCCTCGGGATGACCGGATTCGACCGGGCGACTGTCACCGCCAGCTACATCGGAACGCTGGTCCCTTCGGTGGGCAGCATCTACAGCGGCGGCTACTGGCTGACGCCGATGCTCAGCTCGCTCGCCGATGCGATGGGCGCGGTGCAGAAGAGCAAGTGGTCGTTTGAAGAGGAATACCCTAAGTGGCAGACGCTCATGACCGAATACTTCATGCCGGTGGACAAATACCCCGCCATCAACATCACGTCCATCACCGGCCCCGACGGTCGGGAACTGCTGCCCAACGTGCAGGACGTGCTACGCGTGCTGGGGGCGATGCCATGAGAATCGTGCGGAACCTGTTGTCCTTCGGGGCTTTCGGTCTGATCATCGTGCTCTCGCTGATGTATATCGGATCCTTCGGCCTGCAGGCCAAGCCGCCGACCGACCGGGCCAACTATTCCATGGCCGTACCCGACATCAAGGGCCTGGTGGTGGGCTCCAGCGTGCTCCTGCGCGGAGTGCGGGTCGGTGAAGTCACCGGCGTGAGGTCGGGGATCGACGACGCCACCATCGACTTCTACGTCCAACGTGGGTACGAAATACCTGTAGACACCGACGTTCGCCTGGAGAACTTGTCGGCACTCGGTGAGGCATTTGTGGGCCTGGCGCCGCGGAGCACCGGCGGACCCGTGCTCCAAGACGGACAGCACATCGTCGCCGAGGCTGTCACGGTGCCTCCGTCGATCTCCGAACTGGCCACCAGCGTCGTCCGCGTACTCAATCAGTCCGACCCCGAGCAGCTCAAGAGAATTCTCGCCGAGGCTGACACAGCTCTGCCTGACCCGCAACAGGTTCTGCCGAATCTGGCCCGCACCAGTGAACTTCTTCGCACCACCGTCGAAGGCATGCAGGGCAAGGGTCAGCAGACGCTGGACAACTTCCAGACCCTGCTGCGCAACGCCGAGTGGGTTGGTCCGGTGCTGGCCGACCTGGGGCCGATGGTGGGTGAGACGGGGCTGCAGGCCAGCCGGGTGTTCAACTCGTTCATGACCGCCGTCTCCTGGAACAACCCGCACAACATGAGGGACTTCGGCGCGTTTCTGGCGCGCATCCAGAAGTTCCTCGACGAGCGGGCGCCCGACCTCAAGGTGCTGACCGAGGCGTTGATGCCTCACTTCAAGGGGATCGGGGGGTCGTTGATGAACTTCGACTCGGGTCGAATCCTGTCGAACATGCTCAAGAACATCCCCGAAGACGGCGCAATCGAATTGCACGTCACCATCCCGGACGCCCATCAGCCGTGAATTCAGGAAGGTCAGCAGAGATGAGCAAGACGAGTCTGAAAGCAAAGACAGACGACACCCGCGACGAGGTAGCCGAAAAGGACACCGCGCAGTCGGAGGACAACGACACACCGCCCCCTGCTGCACCCTCGGACCGGCGACTGTCGATCTCCGTGCGGAGCCTGGTCTACTCGTCGGTGGTGGTGCTCCTCGGGGTCGCCGTCGGGGTGCTGGCCTGGCTGTATATCGGAGTCCGAAACGACCTGGACACCCAGGCCGCCTTGGCCGCCAAAGAGCAACGGGCAGAAGAGATCGCATTGGAGTATGCCGTCAACGCCGCCCAGATGAACTATCAGGACTTCGCCGGCTGGAAGGTCAAGCTGGTCGACAACACCACACCGGAACTGAACGAGAAACTCGGCAGGGCCGCCACCGATATGGAGCAAGTGCTGGCGCCTCTTCAGTGGGAGTCGACGGCGCGGCCGCTGGCGGCCGCTGTGCGGTCGAGCGCCGGGGGCATCTACGTGGTTGACACCTTCGTCAGCGTGCTGACCAAGACTGCGCAGGCACCGGAAGGCATGCAATCGACTGCCACCTATGGGATCACCATCGACAGCAGCAACAACTGGCAGATCAGCGATGTCGGCGGTATCGACGCCGTGCTCGGATCGAACTGACTCGCGGAAGGACCATAGCTGTGCGCCTAATCGCCTGTGCGGTCCTCTTTGCGACCGCGATAATCAGTGCCGGCACCGCTGTGGCCGAACCTCGCGACAGCGACATACCGCCTCCACCACTGCCGGATGTGGTTCCGGTGGCCACTGATTGGCAACCTCAGTTCCCGTTCCCCTTCGACAAGCTGCGCAGCCACATCACCGAAGCCGACATCACCGCACAACGTGAGATGTGCCAGTGGTTCTATCCCCAGTATCAGGAACTCAAGATCCAGATCGAGAACCTGAACAACACGGTGATTCGCAACAACGGCAACTTCAACGCCCCGGGCGTATCGGCCCACGCCGACGCGGTGACGGCCAACATCGACAAATCGGTGGCGTTCCTGACACCGCGGGTGCAGGCACTCACTCGGGACCAGAATCATGCGGGGGACATCTACTTCCCGCTCTATCAGGGTGAGAGCTTCTATCGTCTGTGGGAACAGCTGTCGAATGTGAGCAACGGAATCAAGGCGCGCCAGCCCACCTGGTTCGTCGGCCCGTCTTTCCAACATGCACAACGTTTCGGCAGCAAGATCAACCGGTCCCATGTCTGCGGCTGAGCGGCGTGAATCGACCAGAGAAGGAGCGTTCGACGTGTATCGGTCAGTCCGGCCCGGATTCTCTTGCGCGGTAGGTGCGTTCGTGACCATGGCGGCAGTGTCGTCGGTTGGCGTCACGGTGGCGTCGCCGGTAGCGGCGGATCCTGACTCCGGATTCGCAGCCGCGATCACCGAGGTGCGCGGATCCCTCTGTCCACCCTTGCGGTATGACCAGGCCATCGCGCGGGCCGCCGACATCGTGAACCGCTCGACGCAGGGCTACTTCGACACCACCTCGGTGGTGACTCCGGCGGACACCAAGCCGCAGCCGCTACCGATTCTCAAAGATCTGGGGAGTGGCGCTACCAAAGCCGTTCTGCTCCAGGGTGCCTCGCTCATCGAGGGAGAGGCGGTCAAAGGGGCCGTAGTCCAGGGCTACGCGACCATCGCTGACTGCTCGTACACCGACTTCGGAACCAGCATCGTCTACTCGGAGACCACCGGCTACGCCCTGGTGGTGGCCGTTCTCGCCGGCCCGTGAAGTCCTGAGACAGGAATGCTTGTGAAACGACTCGTCACTCTGTGTGCAGGAACGGCACTGGCCGTGCTGCCTCATGTCGCTCCGCCTGTTGTGCACGCCGAGGACACGGTTCCCCAGGACGTCGTGACCTACGAGGTGGTGTCACCGGTTGTGCTGTCCACGGCTGTCCAGTATCAGACGGTGAACGGCCGGATGTTCAATCCCAGCGTCACACTCCCGTGGCGGTACACCGTGCCGGTCGACGAGGCACTGGGCCCACCGCCCAACGGTAGTCAGGTGCGGGCCGACTGGAGATCCACGGCAGGCCCGGCGAGGTGGGTCACGGTGCGGATCTTCTACAACGGCGAGCTCGTCTGCCAGAACACCCTCGACGTCGGAAACGCCGCGTGCTATGGCAACACGCGGCGGATCACCTGACGTTCCGGGAAGATCTCGGCCGTTCCTAGAAGATGATGAGGGGCCGGCCGCGCAGACCGCCCGCCTCCACCATCCGATGGGCGTCGACCGCTTGCTCAGGCCGAAACTGAGCGCTCACATTCAGAAACGGGAAGGCACCCTCGGAAGCCAGCCGGCTGAGGTGGAGCAGCCCCTCGGTGTCGAGTAGCCGTTCGCGTACCCACACAGGCTGCACGCTGATGTCGCGGGGTGCGGCATCGGTGAAGGTTCGGACCGTGGCGAATCGGCCCCCGTCCCTGATGCAGTCGAACAGCTCAGCGCCGATCAAAGCGGTGTCGAGTACTGCATCCAAGCCACCGGGAGCCGACTCGGCGAAGCGCTGCGCAACATCGGGTCCTCGGTCGACCACCAGATCGGCGCCGCGGTCTTGCACCAGTGCGCGTTCCTCGGACCGGCTGTCTGCGATGACAGTGAGGCCGGCGCGTTTGGCCAGAACCGTGACAAACGCGGCGAGAAATCCTGCGCCGCCGGTAATACCGAGCGTCGAGCCGGGCGCTAAGTCCAGGCAGGCAAGGGCTTCCAGAGCCGTGAGACCGTTCATCGGCAGCATTGCTGCTTCTTCGATGCTCAGACCGTGCGGCGCCGGGACCACCGCCGCCTCGGGCACGACGACCAATGCGGAATGAGCGCCGCCTTCCGGGCGGCGGGGCATGACGATGGCCATCACGGGGTCACCCGGGGTGAACCGGGTGACCCCGGGCCCGATCGATTCGATGGTCCCGGCCGCGTCCATGCCGGCGATGTACGGTGCCGTGAAATCGGCGTACGCAGCAGCCACCAGCCCGCTGCGGGTAGCGATGTCGGTGGGGTTCACCGCGGCGGCACGGACCGCGATCCGCACTTCGGCTGCCTCGGCAGGACGGACGTCGACGGTGCCCACCTCGAGTACGTCCGGTGCGCCGAATTCAGGAATCAGAACTGCTCGGGCTTCGGTCATGTGAACCTCAATGCTCTCATCGGGCACCCGGACACAGCGCGTCGCACGCTGCCTTCGAGTGCTTCGGGGATGTTCTCCGTCGCATGCAGTTCGTCATCCTCGTTGAGGCTGACGATGTCTGGAGCATGAGTCTTGGAGTGGCCGATTGCTGTGCACCGGCGCCTGTCGACGGTGACGTGCACCTGGTCTCACCTCCCCGCCGAGTCTGGCTTGGCGCCGGGCACGGCGAGCCCGGCGGTCGGTCCACAACCGACGAGCCCGCCGTCGACCGGGATCACCGCTCCGGTGATGTAGCGGCCGGCGCGGGAGCCGAGCAGAATGGCGACGCCGGCGATCTCGTCGGGTGCGCCGAATCGGCCGAGCGGAATGGTGGCATCGATGGCTTCCTTGGCCGAGGCATCTTCGACGACGAACTTGGTCATCTTGCTCTCGAAGAGGCCAGGAGCGATGGCGTTCACCCGAATTCCTTCCGACGCCAAGCGTTTTGCGAGGTGGCGGGTCAGGTGGTGCACTGCGGCTTTGCTGGCGCCGTAGCTGTAGCTTTCCATGGCCGGAACGTTGATGCCGTCCGCTGACCCGATGTTGATGACGCTGGCGCCCTGGGTTGCTTCGCGCAGTGCCGGAAGCGTCGCCACAGTGAAGTGGAACAGGCCCTCGACGTTGGTGTGGATCACCTTGTCCCAACCGGCGTCCGGAAACTCCTCCAGCGGTGCGCCCCACGTGACACCAGCATTGTTGACCAGCACATCGACGCGGCCGAGGAGGTCGGTTGCCGAGGCGGCAAGCGCCCGTGCGTCGGCCGGAGACGACACATCACCGACGATGGCGGTGACGGCACCGATCTCGCGCAGTTCCCGCTGCGCCACCTCGGCCGCCTCGCTGTTGCGGGATGAGATGACGACCTTGGCCCCTGCCGCGGCGTAGCCGGCAGCGATCATCCGGCCGATCCCGCGGGTTCCGCCGGTGATCACGACGTGTGATCCGGACACGTCGAACATGCTCGACGGGACCTCTGATGGCGCCATGTTGTGCCTCCATTCTGGTCAGCTGTCGAGCAGCATACATAGTGTTCATACAGCTACAACAGACACGTTGACTTATGGTCCACGCCACAGTAGCGTCGATCACACCGCACACGTAATTGCAGGCCCTCTGGGTGAGTTGTCAGCTCGGACAGTGGGCTGGATGAGTAAGGAGAGTCATGACGACGGATCAGCCCGGGCAGTACCGCGAAGGGTCACTCGACGTACCCGAGGGCCTTCCTCGGGGTATCGACTTGGGTCGGATCAACAATCGTGAAATCGCACTCGCCCGGTTCGGTCGGGAGTACACGGAGCGTCTGACCGACCACGCACTGCTCGGCGACGACCACGGGTACCGCGCCTTCCTGGATTTCAAGGACCAGTCCAAGAACGCCAACTGGAAGATGTTCGAGCAGGCGCTCGAACACGGCATCGATTCGCTCGACGATCCTTCGGACGGGCTCGTAGGTCTGTTTGAACAGCTCGACCACGTGCCGGACTGGGTTGACTGGGATCAGCTGTACCGCGGAGCTATAGCAGTGTGGCGGGTTGGACCGGCGGCTCCGATGGTGCTCACCTACTGCTCGATCGGTGCAGGCTTCTCCATGTACAGCTCCACCCGGCCGGTGCTGTTCAGTGGGCGGCTCAAGGATCAGCAAGCGGTCGGCGGCCGGCTCACCGAGAGCTTCCGCTACGTCGTCTCCGCCTATGGGCCGGGCGAGATGGCCCGCACAGGAGCGGGATTCCGCCTCACGGCCAAGGTCCGCATGATCCACGCCGCCGTCCGGAACACCCTGAGCCACTCACCGCACTGGGACTGGGAAGCCTGGGGTATGCCCATCAGCAACCTGGACTCGATGAACACCCAGGCCGGCCAGTTCGGGGTCACCCTTGTCGACGGCATTCGGGCCGCTGGCATCAGGCTCAGCGACCAAGAGGAAGAAGACATCTTCGCTCTCAGCCGCTACGTCGGTTGGGTCATCGGTATTCCGGAGGCGGTGCTGCACACCAACGTCGACGACGCGCGGATGAAGGTCAAGTTCCACAAACTGATCGAGCTGCCGGCCGACGATCTGTGCCGCGAGGTCGTCAAGACAATCATCGAATACGCCTCGGAGAAGCCGCCGGGCGACGCCGAGATTCTGCCCGCTGCAGTGGCCAAGTTCATGACCACCGAGCGCCGCACCCACCTGGCATGGGGCCTCATCCAGAACTGGCAGCCCAAGTATGTCAACGAGATGCTCGGTGTCGAGAAGACGGCGTGGCGCTTTGCAATGCCGGTGGCCAAGCCGTTCATCTCGGCGGCCGACCGCATCATGCGTCTCCTGCCGCACGATGACGAGGCCAAGGCGATGAAGACGATCAAGCTGCTCGGTGGCGCGATCGAGCTGCCCGACGACCAGCGTGAGCAGGAAGTTGCCGACCCCGAGACGCTGACGGCTGATATCGCCGCGAACAAAGGCAAGGTCCCGCGCCGCCCCAAGCAGACAGTCAGCGTCTGAGGTAACGCTCGCCGGCGCTTCGAGATGGCCGCGCCCACATGGATGTCCGTTCGCATCGCCGCGAACGATTCCGAGTGTGGGCGCGGCCTTCGGCATTTCGGTGGCACCTGCATGACCATACATTGTGTGTGGACGTTATGTATGCTCTACTGGATTGCGGCGGGCATCGCAAATCGCCGACGGCCGCCGTTCTATACGGCGTTGCCACCTCGCGAAAACCGGAGCGGAGTCGGATGAGTTACATTGCCAACGCGGTGTTCATCACCGCCTTCGTCGTGATCTTGAACGGGTCGGCGTCCGCCAGCGGCGATGAACTCCAGATCATCGCATTCATCGTTGCGGGGCTGTCCGGGGCTCTGAGCCTGGCGCGGGCTTCCTTTACCGCCAACAGAATGCTCGTCGAGAATCGCACCGCGAGAACTGCCGCGTTCTGTCCACTTACCGATCTCGGAGCAGAGCAGTGACTTACGCGATACTTGTTCACCTTCGGGTGACCGGACTTGGCAAGGCGGCGGAATCGTTAAGTCGCACAAATGAAAACGCTCGGCCTGGGGGCCCCGGCCGAGCGTTCCCATCTTGGGTAACGAACGTCACGCGTGCGCGGTGAACTCCGGCCTCTTGTCCGAAACTCGCTGTGGCCGTGGCACGCTCACACGGTCGTAGAGCTCCTGGGGAATGGCTTCCTCGGACTTGAAGATGTTGAACCGGCAGTGCCCGGTGATCCTGCCGTCTTTGATGCCGGGTTCGACCAGCAGGAAGTGCGGCCTGCCGTGCTCCAGCACGTACTTGTTGGTGCCGGGGCAGTGCATGCAGTACACCGGCATCTCCTCTAGTCCGAAGCTCTCGACCGACGGCCCCTTCACCAGAGGTAGGTTCTTGGGCCCGTCGTAGGCACCCTCGTCGATCAACCGGCCGCCACTGCCGCATGGTGCCGCGTCCAGAGCCAAGCGTCCTTCGTCTTCGAACAGGGTGTACTTCATGCCATGTTGATGGAACAGGCCGGCAAGCCACTGCATCTGGTCGCGGTACGGCATGGCGTCGACCTGGCCCAGGACCGCGCCCATTGTGGGCAGGTTGTAGCACTGGTCAACGGCCTCCCAGCAGTGCTTGACACCGTGGTTCTCCAGGATCCATCCTGTCTGGGCGGTGATGAGATCGCGTCCGAAGTGATGTCCCAGATACCACTCCGTCTTCGACAGGACCAGGTGTCGGCGCGCCAGTGCAAGATCTCCGGCGTCAATGGCCTTGACCGCCAGCGCATACGCCTGGAAGCGCATGTTCTCCAGTTCGTCGGCGTCGAACAGCAGGGCGCCAGAGACATCGAAAGCGGCCCCGATGCGGGCCACATCGCGCTCGGCGCCCAGCCGTCGGAACACATCCTCCGGAACGTCCAGCGGGTTCTTGTACATCGTCAAGCGCAGTGGCGCACCGTCTTTGCCGTCGGCGAAGACAAACGGCGGATAACCCATCCACTCGCATGCCCACCGTTCGATCGCTTCGCTGAACAGTCGCAGGTCGCCGCCACCGGGGATGGCGTCGGACCGATTGCCCGCCCATCCGGTGGAGACGAAAACAATGGTGGATTCGTCCTCGACAACGGCGTCCAGTTGGGCGCCGTCCATGCGGAAGATCGTGGCCATGGAGGCAACCGCCTCGCGGGACACGCCGTTGCGGAACCACTCCACCCACGGTCGTGAGATAGTGCGCACGGAAGCAGGAACCGAGTCTGTCAGTGCCTCGGCTCCGAATTCGCGCACGATGTAGCTGACGGTCAGGCTGTTCCACAGGGTGTAGATGTCGCGCGTCGAAAAGTGGGCGTCGACCGATCCCGCCGCGATTTCGCGTGCTGCGGCCAAGTCACCTCGATCCAGTGCTGCGATTGCCCTGTCGCCGGGGGCAATTGCGAGTTCGATCAACTCGTCCCTGCTGAAGGCCAGCTCTGTCATGTGTGTTCTCCTGGTAGGTGGGCGTTCTTCCTCGGTCGTGGCCGTGTTGAGCGGCTGACGGCCAGTTCCGCGGAATCAGGGGCGAGGGACGAGTCAGATGGACGCCGCCAGCAGACCACCGTCGACGGCATATGCCACCCCGGTGACCCAATCGGCGTCGTCGGAAGCCAAGTGCAACACCACTTTTGCGATGTCCTCGGGCTGACCGATTCTGCCCTGCTTTTCGGTGAAGTACTTCTGAGCCGAGGCGCCGGTCGCGCTTTCGAAGCCGGTGATCAGCGCATCGGAGAACGGTGTTTCGACCAGGGCGGGGCACACGCAGTTGACCCGGATGCCCATGGGACGCAACTCAGCAGCGGCGGTCTTGGTCAGGTTGACGATGCCCGCTTTGGTGGCGCCGTAACCGCCCAACAGCGGTGCGCCGTTGAGACCAGCGGTCGACGCGACGTTGACGATGGCTCCGCCGTTGGCGGCAAGGTGGGGCACGGCGGCGCGCAGTCCGTGGAACGTCCCTTTGAGATTCACTGCGATCATCCGGTCGAAATCGGCATCCTCCAGAAGGTGAAGAGGTCCCAGAGTGCAGACGCCGGCGTTGTTGATCATGATGTCGAGTCGGCCGAACTCCCTGACTGCCAACGCCACGGCGTTCTCCACAGCGCTCGGATCGGTGACATCGCATGCCACCGCTCGGCCGTTTTCCCCGAACTCGGCTGCCACGGCCTTCGCGCCGGCTTCGTTGAGGTCGGCCACGACAACACGTGCGCCAGCTCCCGCGAACCGCTGAGCCACCTCGCGACCGATGCCGCTTGCTGCGCCCGTGACGACAACCGAGGAACCCTGATGACCTGACATGCGTGCTCTCTTCCGGAAATTGCGTGCGCCCCCAAGTGCTGCGGGGCTTCTGGTTACGTGGCGGTCTGACGGACATGGCCTGTCGCGCGTAGCCGCGATCATCGATGATGTGACGAACGCCACCCCAAGATACAGATCGTATGGACACGATGTCAACGTTGCCCTACCGTGTCGGCTCAACGGATAGAGGAGCGTGATGACGAGTACTCAGGGTGCGCCGCTGACGGGCGTACGGATCATCGAACTGGCAGGTATCGGACCGGGGCCGTTCGCGGGAATGATGTTGGCGGATCTGGGCGCTGATGTCGTGACGATTGATCGACCGGGCGGCAATCCCTGGGCAGCTGGGGGACATGACGTGATGTTCCGCAGCAGGCGGTCCATCGCCGTCGACTTGAAGCACTCGGGCGGCGCCGCCGTTGTGAAGGAACTGTGCAGAACCGCCGACGGGCTGATCGACACCTACCGGCCGGGGGTCGCGGAGCGTCTCGGTGTCGGTCCGGACGACTGCCTTGCGGTCAATCCGGCCCTGGTCTACGGCCGCATGACGGGTTGGGGTCAGGACGGGCCCATGGCGTCCATGCCGGGCCACGACATCAACTACATCGCGCTCACCGGAGCTCTGCACGCGATCGGTCGCAAAGGTGGGCCTCCCACGCCGCCCTTGAACCTGATCGGTGACTTCGGTGGTGGCGGTATGTTGCTGGTGGTCGGAATGCTGGCCGGACTGCTGTCGGCGCGGGTAAGTGGTCAGGGACGGGTGATTGATGCAGCGATGATCGACGGGGCCTCTGCACTCATGGCTATGTTCCATGCCTTGCGCGGCAACGGAGAGTTCACCGAGGACCGTGGCACCCATCTGCTGGACACCGGTGCGTTCTTCTACGACGTCTATGCCACCAGTGACGGCCAGTGGGTCAGCATCGGTGCCATCGAGGATCAGTTCTGGGCCGAACTGTGTGACGTCCTGGAACTGCCTGATCAGGTGCGGCACAACCAATTAGACCGCTCGCGGTGGGGCGAGTTCCGATTGTTGCTCGGGCAGCGTATCGGTTCGATGACCCGCGCTGAACTCGACAAGGTCTTCCTGGGCAAGAACACCTGCTATGCGCCCGTGTTGAGTCTGGGTGAAGTGGCCGACCATCCGCACAACGCGGCGAGAGGTACCTTGATCGAGGTCGACGGGGTGGTGCAGGGTGCACCGGCGCCGCGGTTCGAAGGCTCTCCTCCGACTGTTCCCCGGCCACAGCGTAGGCCCGGCGAGGACACCCGGGAGGTGCTGACCGGTGCCGGTTTTGGCGAGGAGGACATTGACGCAATGCTCCACGCCGGGATCGTCACACAGACGTAGGCGTCGAGAATCGCTCGGCGAAAACAACTTTCTCGCCTCGAAACAGTATTCACCGAGTCCATACAGAGTGTATTGTCGCCGCATGAGTACTTTGACCGTGCCGTCCGACGATCGACCCAAAACACCAGCTGCAGCAACAACGCTGTGCGGGCTCTTTCAGCAGACCATCGCGTCCGATCCGGATGCGATCGCACTGCGCGAGCACGGTGGGCCGGGTGTGTTCACTCGGCGGGAGTACGGGCGTGCGGTCGAGGCCATTGCCGGCGGCCTGGTCGGACTGGGCGTCCGTCGAGGGGACACGGTTGGTCTTATGATGGCCAACCGGCCCGAGTTCCACCTGGTCGACACCGCGGTCGTGCACGTGGGTGCGGCACCGTTCTCGATCTACAACACGTCGGCGCCGCAGCAGATCTCCTACCTTCTCGACCATGCCGAGAACCGGGTGATGTTCTGCGAGAAGAGTTTTGTGGAGCGGGTACGCGCGGCCAGAGGAAGTCATCTCGAGCACATCGTGGTGATCGACGCCGACGGCGAGCCGCCCAGCGGTACGCTGAGCCTGCAGCAGCTCGTGGAAAGTGCGCCTGCAGATTTCGACTTCGAAGCAACATGGCGTGCGGTGCAACCGGACGACGTTCTCACCCTCATCTACACGTCGGGCACCACCGGCCCTCCGAAGGGCGTCGAGCTGACCCATGCCAATGTGGTCTTTGTTCTCGAAGCGTGTAACACCCGGTTTCCTTTTGCGGCGCAGGGGCGTTGCATCTCCTACCTGCCCACTGCGCACATGGCGGACCGAGTGTTCTCGCACTACCTCTTCATGGCAACAGGGTGGGCAATCACCACCGTGCAGGATGCCCGACAGATCTTTGCGGCCGTCACCGACGTCCACCCGACGTGGTTCATGGGCGTGCCCCGGATCTGGGAAAAACTCCGCGCCGCGCTACTCGCCCGATTCAAGTCGCAACCGGCCGAGCAGCAGGTCGCCATCGATGCGGCGATCGACCTCGCGGTGATGAAGCGGCGGGTTGAAGAACAAGGCAGCCGCATCGACACCGACATGGAAGAGCAGTGGCGACAGGCCGACCGAGAGGTTTTTGAACCGCTTCGGCGTGAACTCGGTCTCGATCGGGTGGATCTGCTGATGACCGGTGCTGCGCCCATCGCGCCTGTGGTGCATGAGTTCTTCCTGGCGCTGGGTATCCCGCTGGCAGAGGGCTACGGAATGTCGGAGACGGGGGCTCTCGGAATGACGAACCTGCTCAACGACATTCGTATGGGAACTGTGGGCCAGCCGATGCCCGGCACAGCGGCCAGGCTGGCCGCCGACGGAGAGTTGTTGCTCAAGGGCAAACACGTGATGCGCGGCTACCGGAAAGACCCCGGCAAGACGGCTGAAGCCATCGATGACGAAGGGTGGCTCCACACCGGAGACGTTGCGACCATCGACGCCGAAGGATTCGTGCGGATCGTCGACCGCAAGAAAGAACTGATCATCAATGCCGCCGGGAAGAACATGTCGCCGGTCAACATCGAAAGCGCCCTGAAAGGGGCCTCGCCCCTGATCGGTCAAGTATGTTGCATCGGCGACGCCCGGCCTTACAACGTCGCGCTACTGGTCCTAGACCCGGACATGGCCCGGACGTTCGGCCGCGAGCGCGGACTGTCCGGTTCGGACACCGGTGAACTCGCCGAGGATCCGCAGATCCAGCAGGTTGTTGCCGAGGCCGTTGAGCGGGCCAATAATCAGTTGTCCCGAGTGGAGCAGATCAAGCGGTACCGGCTCCTGGATCATGAGTGGTTGCCCGACGGCGACGAACTGACCCCGACCTCGAAGTTGAAACGCCGTGCTATCGCGGCCAAGTACGCCGAGGTCATCGACGGGCTTTACGCACCCGTCTGACGGGGCGGGCTTTCTGCAGACAGCTGTTGGCAACGTGAGGACACGCCGTGGGTATCGGTATTCGGGTCGAAGGCCTGACTAAATCATTTGGTTCCCAGCGAATCTGGGAAGACGTGACCTTCGACCTGCCCCCGGGTGAGGTCAGCGTGCTCCTGGGCCCCTCCGG
>NZ_JBDGJH010000032.1:0-50460 GCF_057656995.1 Mycobacterium sp. Soil_C_30
CGGCCCCGTCACCGGCCCGGCGCCCGGTCCGGTCACCGGTCCACTGCCCGGCCCCGTGGCGCCGTTGGCCGACCCCGTGGCGCCGTTGGCGGCGGACCCCGCGATCGTGCCGCCGCCGGGAGCCCCGGCGTGAGGCGTGCCAAGGCGAACAAACCGGCAAAGGACACCACCGAGAAGACCCGCAGCGCCAAGGTGAGCCGGACGGCCGCACGTGCGCCGAAAGCCACTGCGCCGCAACAGGGTCACTCGGCGCGCCGTCGTCGTACCCGCCTGCCGGCCGAAGCCGGCGGTGCCCCGGCGACCACCGGCTCGGGCAAGACGTCGGGATTCGCCTTCCGTCGCCGCACCGGCAACATCGCGATCGGCGTGCTGATCGCGGTGGCGGCGGCGCAGCTGTTCAACCTGCAGGTGCCGCAAGCGGCGGGGCTGCGCGCCGAGGCCGCCGGGCAGTTGAAGGTCACCGACGTCCAGCAGGCCCTGCGCGGCGCCATCGTCGACCGCAACTTCGACAAGCTGGCCTTCACCATCGAGGCGCGGGCCCTGACGTTCCAGCCGGTGCGTATCCGCGAACAACTCGAGGAGGCGCGGGCGAAGTCGCCGGAGGCCCCCGACCCGCAAACCCGCCTGCGCGACATCGCCAAGGAGGTGTCCGCGCGGCTGGACGGGCGGCCCGACATGGCGACGGTGCTGCGCAAGCTGCGAAGCAACGAATCCTTCGTCTATCTGGCGCGCGCGGTGGACCCGGCGGTGGCCACGGCCATCATGGACAAATTCCCCGAGGTGGGGTCGGAGCGCCAGGATCTGCGCCAGTACCCCGGCGGATCGCTGGCCGCCAACATGGTCGGCGGTATCGACTGGGACGGTCACGGACTGCTGGGGCTCGAGGATTCGATGGACTCGGTGCTGGCCGGAACCGACGGCTCGGTGACCTATGACCGCGGCTCCGACGGCGTGGTGATCCCGGGCAGCTACCGCAACCGCCACGACGCGGTGGACGGCTCGACGGTGCAGCTCACCATCGACGACGACATCCAGTTCTACGTCCAGCAGCAGGTGCAGCTCGCCAAGGACGCATCCGGCGCCAAGAACGTCTCGGCCGTCGTCCTCGACGCCAAGACCTCCGAGGTACTGGCGATGGCCAACGACAACACCTTCGACCCGAGCCAGGACATCGGCCGCCAGGAGAACCGGCAGTTGGGCAACCCGGCGGTGTCCTCGCCGTTCGAACCGGGGTCGGTGAACAAGATCATCACCGCGGCCACCGCCATCGAACTCGGCCTCACCAACCCCGACGAGGTGCTGCAGGTACCCGGCTCGATCAACATGGGCGGCGTCACCGTCGGCGACGCCTGGAGCCACGGCGTCGAGCCCTACACCACCACCGGCGTCTTCGGGAAGTCGTCCAACGTCGGCACGCTGATGCTGGCGCAGCGCATCGGCCCGGAGAAGTTCGCCGAGATGCTCACCAAGTTCGGGCTGGGCCAGCGCACCGGAGTCGGATTGCCCGGTGAGACCTCCGGGCTGGTGCCGCCCATCGACCAGTGGTCGGGCAGCTCGTTCTCCAACCTGCCCATCGGCCAGGGCCTGTCGATGAGCCTGCTGCAGATGGCGGGTATGTACCAGGCCATCGCCAACGACGGGGTGCGCATCCCGCCGCGCATCATCAAGGCAACCATCGCCGCCGACGGCACCACGACCGAAGAACCGCGCCCCGAGGGCATCCGGGTGGTCTCGCCGCAGACGGCGCAGGTCACCCGCAACATGTTCCGCGCCGTCGTGCAGCGCGACCCGATGGGCGTCCAGCAGGGCACCGGGCCGCAGGCCGCCGTGGAGGGCTACCAGGTGGCCGGCAAGACCGGCACGGCGCAGCAGATCAACCCGGCCTGCGGCTGCTACTTCAGCGACGTCTACTGGATCACCTTCGCCGGGATGGTCACCGTCGATGACCCGCGCTACATCGTCGGGATCATGATGGATGCGCCGCATCGTGCGGCCGACGGGTCGCCCGGTTCCTCGGCGGCGCCGCTGTTCCACAACATCGCGTCCTGGCTGCTGCAGCGTGAAAACGTGCCGCTGTCGCCGGATCCCGGCCCACCGCTGGTGCTGCGCCAGACCTGACTGACTGAGCCCGCCATGCCCGACGCCGCCGCAGCGGCTTAGTAGGGTGTCAAGGCTGACCACGGCGCGAACGGAGGTGAAGACCGTGTCGAGCCCGTTGCGACCCGGAACCACCACCGGCGTTCCACTGGCTGAGCTGGCGGCGTCTCTCGGCACCGACGCCGAGGTGCCCGACGTCACCGTGCACGGGGTGACGCTGCGAGCCCAGGACGCCCAGCCGGGTGACCTGTTCGCCGCACTGGCCGGAACCAGGGCGCACGGGGCCCGCTACATCGGCGACGCGGTGTCCCGGGGTGCCGTGGCGGTACTGACCGACGACGCCGGTCTGGCCGTGGCCCGCGACGCCGGGGTTCCGGTGCTGCTGCACGCACACCCCCGCACGGTCCTGGGCCGGCTGGCTGCCGAGGTGTACGGCAGGCCGTCGGACACGGTGTCGGTCATCGGGGTCACCGGCACCTCGGGAAAGACCACCACCACCTATCTGATCGAGGCCGGCCTGCGGGCGGCCGGCCGCACCGCCGGACTGATCGGCACCGTCGGAATCCGGATCGCCGGTGTCGATGTGCCGAGCTCGCTGACCACCCCGGAGGCGCCGGCGCTGCAGGCGCTGCTGGCGTTGATGGCCGAGCGTGGCGTCGACACCGCGGTGATGGAGGTGTCCAGCCACGCGCTGTCGCAGGGCCGGGTCGACGGGGTGCACTACGCCGTCGGTGGCTTCACCAACCTCTCCCGCGACCACCTCGACTACCACCCCACGATGGCCGACTACTTCGAAGCCAAGGCCCGCCTGTTCGACCCGGCTTCCGGGGTGCACGCCCGTCGGTCGGTGATCTGCGTCGATGACGACGCCGGCCGTGCGATGGCCGCGCGGGCGCACGATCCGGTGACGGTCAGCACCACCGGTGCCGCCGACTGGACGGTCTCCGAGGTGGTGCACCTGCCCGACGGGGCGCAGGAGTTCACGGTGTGTGATCCCGCCGGTGTGCACCACCGCATCGGGTTGCGCCTGCCCGGTGGCTACAACATCGCCAATTGCCTTGTCGCGCTGGCGGTTCTCGACACCGTGGGCGTGGCGCCGGAGCAGGCGGCGCCCGGATTGCGGGACGCGACGGTGCCCGGCCGGCTGGAGCCCATCGACCGGGGCCAGGGGTTCCTGGCGCTCGTCGACTACGCCCACAAGCCGGGTGCGCTGCACGCGGTGCTGCAGACCCTGCGCACCCAGAATCCGGCGGGCCGCCTGGCGGTGGTGTTCGGTGCCGGCGGTAACCGTGATGCCGGCAAGCGCGCACCCATGGGTGCGGTGGCCGCCGAACTCGCCGACCTCGTGGTGATCACCGACGACAATCCCCGCGACGAGGAGCCCGCCGCCATCCGCGCGGAGATCCTCGCCGGAGCCGTCGGCGGAGCCGAGGTGGTGGAGATCGGTGACCGGGCCGCGGCCATCGCGCACGCGGTGAGCTGGGCCCGCCCCGGCGATGTCGTGCTGGTCGCCGGGAAAGGTCACGAGTCCGGCCAGACCGCTGGTGGACAGACCCGCCCGTTCGACGACCGCGACGAGCTGGCGCGCGCGCTGGAGGCCCTCGGGCGTCTGGGGACCGTCTCGTGATCGAGCTTTCGCTGGCCGAGATCGCCGAGATCACCGGTGGGGAACTCGCCGATATCAGTGCCGCCGACGCCGCCGCCACCGTCGTCACCGGCACGGTCGAATTCGATTCGCGCGCAGTGGCCGCAGGGTCGTTGTTCCTGGCGTTGCCCGGTGCGCGCAGCGACGGCCATGACTTCGCCGCAGCGGCGGTGGCGGCGGGTGCGGTCGCGGTACTGGCGGCGCGCCCGGTCGGTGTGCCCGCCATCGTGGTGACACCACAACTGGGCGACGGCAGCGCCGGCGTGCTCGAACACGACGCCGACGGCTCCGGGGCCGCGGTGCTGGCGGCGCTCGGACGGCTGGCCGCCGAGGTGGCCCGGCGCCTGGTCGCCGGGGGACTCACCATCGTCGGCGTCACCGGGTCCTCCGGCAAGACGTCCACCAAGGACCTGCTGGCCGCGGTGCTCACGCCGTTGGGTCAGGTGGTGGCCCCGCCGGGGTCGTTCAACAACGAGCTGGGCCATCCGTGGACGGTGCTGCGGGCCGACGAGTCCACCGACTACCTGATCCTGGAGATGTCGGCGCGACACCCCGGCAACATCGCGGCGCTGGCCGCCATCGCACCGCCCCAGATCGCGGTGGTGCTCAACGTCGGCACCGCCCACCTCGGCGAGTTCGGCTCCCGGCAAGCCATCGCCGACACCAAAGCGGAGTTGCCGCAGGCAGTTCCGGCCTCCGGTGTGGTGGTGCTCAACGCCGACGACACCGTGGTGGCCGCGATGGCCGACAAGACCGCGGCCCGGGTGGTGCGGGTGGGCCGCGGCGCCGCCGCGGATGTCTGGGCCGACGACGTGGTCCTCGATGCCGAGGCCAGACCCAGCTTCACCCTGCACAGCCCGGCCGGCACCGTGGCGATCCAGCTGGCGGTGCACGGCGACCACCAGGTGTCCAACGCGCTGTGCGCGGCCGCCGTCGCACTCGAGTGCGGCGCCACCGCCGAGCAGGTGGCCGCCGCGCTGTCTGCGGCCGGGCCGGTCTCCAAAGCGCGGATGGCGGTCACCACCCGCGCCGACGGCGTGACCGTCATCAACGATGCCTACAACGCCAATCCCGATTCGATGCGCGCCGGTCTGCAGGCGCTGGCCTGGATGGCGCGCAACGGCGGACAGCGCAGGAGGAGTTTCGCGGTCCTCGGCGAGATGGCCGAACTGGGCGAGGACGCCATTTCCGAGCACGATCGCATCGGCCGGCTCGTCGTGCGATTAGATGTCAGTCGACTCATCGTCGTCGGAACCGGGAGGTCAATGAGCGCCATGCACCACGGGGCGGTCATGGAGGGATCGTGGGGTGCCGAGTCCACGCAGGTGGCCGATGCCGAGGCGGCCCTGGAGCTGTTGCAGGCCGAGCTGGCTCCCGGTGACGTGGTCCTGGTGAAGGCCTCCAACTCGTCCGGGCTGGCCGCGCTGGCCGAGCGCTTGTTGTCCGGTCCGGCGGCGGGGGAACCTTCTCGATGAGACTGATCCTGATCACCGTCGGCCTGTCGCTGGCGGTGTCGATCCTGCTCACGCCGTGGCTGATCCGGCTGTTCAACCGGCAGGGCCTGGGCCACGAGATCCGGGAGGACGGCCCGCCCAGCCACAAGACCAAGCGCGGCACCCCGTCGATGGGCGGAGTGGCCATCCTGGCCGGTATCTGGGTCGGGTATCTCGGCACCCACCTGGTGGGGGTGGCGCTCGACGGCGAGGGGCCGTCGGCCTCCGGTCTGCTGGTGCTCGGGCTGGCCACGGCGCTGGGGCTGGTCGGGTTCATGGACGACATGATCAAGCTGCGCCGGGCCCGCAACCTCGGGCTGAACAAGACCGCCAAGACGGTGGGGCAGATCGCCGCCGCGGTGCTGTTCGGGGTGCTGGTGCTGTGGTTCCGCAACGGCGACGGCCTGACTCCCGGCAGCACGGAACTGTCGTATGTCCGCGAGATCGCCACCGTGACGCTGCCGCCGCTGGTGTTCATCCTGTTCGTGGTGGTGCTGGTCAGCGCCTGGTCCAACGCGGTGAACTTCACCGACGGGCTGGACGGGCTGGCCGCCGGGTCCATGGGGATGGTGTCGGCGGCGTACGTGCTGATCACGTTCTGGCAGTACCGCAACGCGTGCGCCACCTCGCCGGGCCTGGGCTGTTACAACGTGCGCGATCCGCTGGACCTGGCGATCGTGGCCGCGGCCACCGCCGGTGCGTGTATCGGCTTCCTGTGGTGGAATGCCGCGCCGGCCAAGATCTTCATGGGCGACACCGGTTCGCTGGCACTCGGCGGCATCATCGCCGGCATCTCGGTGACCAGCAAGACCGAGGTGCTGGCCGTGGTGCTCGGCGCCCTGTTCGTCGCCGAGATCGTCTCGGTGGTGGTGCAGATCATGGCGTTCCGCACGACGGGGCGGCGGGTTTTCCGGATGGCGCCCTTCCATCACCATTTCGAGCTGGTGGGCTGGGCCGAGACGACGGTGATCATCCGGTTCTGGCTGCTGACGGCGATCGCCTGCGGTCTGGGTGTGGCGCTGTTCTACGGCGAGTGGCTCAGCGCCATCGGCGCCTGATGGCGCAGCGATCGGTGCCTGACGTGCCCGAGGACCTGCACCCGCTGGGTCCCGGCGCCCGTGTCCTGGTGGTCGGCGCCGGCGTCACCGGGAAGGCGGTGCTCAAGGCGCTGACCCCGCTGGGAGCGCTGGCCGACCTGACCGACGACCGGCCCATGGCGCTGGAGCCCTTCGCGTTCGACGGGGTGCGGGTGCTCGATGCCGATTCCGCCGTGGACCACATCGCGGACTATGCGTTGGTGGTGACCAGCCCGGGGCTGCCGCCGGTGGCGCCGGTGCTGACCGCGGCCGCCGCCGCGGGGGTGCCGGTGTGGGGGGATGTCGAATTGGCGTGGCGGCTGGATCAGTCCGGTCGCTACGGCCCGCCGCGGAAATGGCTGGTGGTCACCGGTACCAACGGCAAGACCACCACCACCTCGATGCTGCAGGCGATGCTGACCGCCGCGGGCCGGCGCAGTCTGTTGTGCGGCAACATCGGCGACCCCGTGCTCGACGTGCTGGATCAGCCGTCGGAGTTGCTGGCCGTCGAAGCTTCCAGCTTCCAGCTGCATTGGTCGTCGTCGCTGCGGCCGGAGGCCGGGGTGGTGCTCAACATCGCCGAGGACCACCTGGACTGGCACGGCTCACTCGAGCATTACGCGCAGGCGAAGGCAAAGGTGCTCGACGGCCGGGTCGCGGTCGTCGGCCTCGATGACCCGATCGCCGCCGGGCTGCTGGACGCCGCGGCCGCCCCGGTCAAGATCGGCTTCCGACTCGGCGCGCCCGGCCCCGGTGAGTTCGGGGTTCGTGACGGGTGGCTCGTCGATTCGTCGGGCACCGCGCTGGCCCGCGCCGACAGCATCACCGTCGCCGGGCCCGTGGGGATGCTCAACGCGCTGGCGGCGGCGGCGCTGGCGCGGGCGGTCGACGTGCCGGGCGCTGCGATCGCGGAGGCGCTGGCCGGGTTCCGGGTGGGCCGGCACCGGGCCGAGGTGATCGCGACGGTGGACGGCGTGACCTTCGTCGATGATTCCAAGGCCACCAATCCGCATGCCGCCGAAGCGTCGGTGCTGGCCTACCCCCGGGTCATCTGGGTGGCCGGTGGCCTGCTCAAAGGTGCCTCGGTGGACCAGACGGTGCGCAATGTCGCCGATCGACTGGCCGGGGTGATCCTCCTGGGCCGCGACCGGGCCGTGCTCGCCGAGGCGATATCCCGACACGCGCCCGATGTCCCCGTCGTAGAGGTTGTGACGGGGGAGGATGCTGGGGTGCAAGGGGCCCCTGTTGTTCAAGAGACGAATGTGCCATCTGTGACTCGTGTGATCAGTGCCGCGGTCGCATCCGGCACGTCCGAGGCCTCCCTGGGGGCGCGCGTGATGACGGAGGTCGTCGCCGCCGCCCGCGACCTCGCCCAACCCGGCGACACCGTGCTGCTGGCCCCGGCGGGCGCCTCGTTCGACCAGTTCGCCGGCTACGCCGACCGCGGCAACGCCTTCGCCGGCGCCGTCCGCGCCGTCACCGGGTAACTCGCTGATGGCCAGCATCCTGACCCGGTGGCGGAACAGCGAGCGGCCCGCCACCGACACCGATCACGCCGTCCCGGGCGACACCGCGGACACTGCCGACACCGAACCCACCCCCGTCATCGCCAAAGACGACAACCAGACCCGGAGCGCGAGAGCGACCGCCCGGCTGGCGAAGACGAAATTCGGCTCCTGGCTGTCGCGTCCCATGACGTCGTTTCACCTCATCGTCGCGATCACGGGGCTGCTGATCACCCTGGGCCTGATCATGGTGCTCTCGGCGTCGGGGGTGTACTCCTACGACTCCGACGGCTCGCCGTGGGCGGTGTTCGCCAAGCAGGTGCTCTGGACGGTGATCGGGCTGGTCGCGTTCTACGCGGCGCTGCGGATGCCGGTGAACCTGATGCGACGGCTGGCCTTCCCCGGCTTCGCGTTCACGATCGTTCTCCTGGTTCTAGTGCTCATCCCGGGTATCGGCAAGGTGGCCAACGGTTCTCGCGGCTGGTTCGTGGTGTCGGGCTTCTCGATGCAGCCTTCCGAGCTGGCCAAGATCGCCTTCGCCATCTGGGGTGCCCACCTGCTGGCCACCCGGCGCCTGGAACGCGCGTCGCTCAAGGAGATGCTGGTGCCGCTGGTGCCGGGCGCGGTGATCGCGCTGGCGCTGATCCTGGCCCAGCCCGACCTCGGGCAGAGCGTGTCGATGGGCATCATCCTGCTGGGCCTGCTCTGGTATGCAGGTCTGCCGCTGAAAGTGTTCGTCACCTCCCTGATCTCGGTGATCAGTGCCGCGGCGGTGCTGGCCATGGTCGAGGGCTATCGCTCCGCCCGGGTCCAGTCCTGGCTCGATCCCAGCGCCGACGCCCAGGGTTCCGGTTACCAGGCCCGGCAGGCGCGGTTCGCGCTGGCCAACGGGGGAGTGTTCGGCGACGGCCTGGGACAGGGTGCCGCGAAATGGAACTACCTGCCCAATGCGCACAACGACTTCATCTTCGCGATCATCGGCGAGGAACTCGGGTTCGTCGGCGCCTTCGGGCTGCTGTTGCTGTTCGCGCTGTTCGCCTACACCGGCACCCGCATCGCCAGCCGGTCGGTCGACCCGTTCCTGCGTCTGCTCACCGCCACCGCCACGCTGTGGATCCTGTCCCAGGTGTTCATCAACGTGGGCTACGTCATCGGCCTGCTGCCCGTCACCGGCCTGCAGTTGCCACTGATCTCCGCGGGTGGAACATCAACGTCGACAACACTTCTGATGATCGGCATCATGGCCAACGCAGCCCGGCACGAGCCGGAGGCGGTGGCGGCGCTGCGGGCGGGCCGCGACGACAGGATGAACCGCCTGCTGCGGCTGCCGCTGCCCGAGCCGTATGTGCCCACCCGGGTGGAGGCGCTGCGGGACCGGCTCAGGTCTCGCAGCGGCGGCAAGTCGGCGCCCAAGGCCAGCAGGCCGCAGCAGTCCGCTGCCCGCAAGCCGGCTCGCAAGGCGGTCAAGAAAAGCGCGGTGAGTGATGGGTCACGTCGGCGCACAGGGCATCATGGAGGCGGCCAACGGCGTAGGGTGCCGGAGGCCCCGGCCCGCGCCCGAAGCGGGCGGTCACATGCGATGGCGGAAGGGCGCCGATCCTTGGAAAGGCGCCGGTAGTTGGAAAGACGACGATACGGGTGAACGACTCGGTCACAGGACCGGCCGACGGCGCCCCCATCTCGGTGGTGCTTGCCGGTGGGGGGACGGCCGGCCACGTCGAGCCCGCCATGGCGGTCGCTGACGCGCTGACAGCGCTCGATCCGCGGATCCGCATCACCGCCCTGGGCACCGCGCGGGGTCTGGAGACCCGGCTGGTGCCCGAGCGCGGTTACCACCTCGAACTCATCACGCCGGTGCCGCTGCCGCGCAAACCCACCGGCGATCTGGTCAAACTGCCGATCCGGGTGCGCCGGGCCGTCCGGCAGACCCGCCACGTGCTCGACGACGTCGACGCCGATGTGGTGATCGGTTTCGGCGGCTACGTCGCGCTGCCTGCCTATCTGGCCGCCCGCGGCGGGGTACGCCGGCGCCGGGTGCCGGTGGTGATCCACGAAGCCAACGCCAGCGCGGGGATCGCCAACAAGGTCGGAGCGCGTTCGGCGCGGCGGGTGCTCTCAGCGGTGCCCGACTCCGGTCTGCGGCACGCCGAAGTGGTGGGTGTGCCGGTTCGGGCGGCCATCACCACACTGGACCGGGCTGCGCTGCGGGCCGAGGCCAGAGCCCATTTCGGGTTCGCCGAACAGACCCCGGTACTGCTGGTGTTCGGCGGCTCCCAGGGTGCGGCCTCACTGAACCGCGCGGTCTCGGCGGCCGCGGGTGCACTCGCCGACCGTGGTGTCGCCGTGCTGCACGCCCATGGGGCCAAGAACACTCTCGAGTTGCGCACCCCCAACCCGAATGACCCGCCCTACGTCGCGGTGCCCTACCTGAACCGGATGGATCTGGCCTACGCGGCCGCCGACCTGGCCATCTGCCGGTCCGGTGCCATGACCGTGGCCGAGGTGTCGGCGGTGGGCCTGCCCGCGGTGTACGTCCCGCTGCCCATCGGCAACGGCGAGCAGCGCCTCAACGCGCTGCCGGTGGTCAGGGCCGGCGGCGGCCTGATGATCAGCGATGCCGAGTTGACGCCGGAATTCGTGGCCGACGTGGTGGGCGGGCTGCTCACCGACCCGGCGCGGCTCTCGGCGATGACGGTCGCGGCCGCGCGGGTCGGACATCGTGATGCGGCCGAGCGGGTGGCCGCCGTCGCGCTCGAGGTGGCGCGGGCGGGCCGCCGGTGAGCGTGCCGCTGCCCGAGGAGCTGCGCCGGGTCCACATGGTGGGCATCGGCGGTGCCGGCATGTCCGGCATCGCCCGGATACTTCTGGACCGCGGTGCCCAGGTGTCCGGTTCGGATGCCAAGGAGTCCCGCGGGGTACTGGCGCTGCGGGCCCGCGGCGCGCAGATCCGGATCGGGCACGACGCGTCCGCGCTGGATATGCTGCCCGGTGGGCCGACCTCCGTCATCACCACCCACGCAGCCATCCCGAAGACCAACCCCGAACTGGTCGAAGCACACCGGCGCGGCATACCGGTGGTGTTGCGGCCGGTGGTGCTGGCCAAGCTGATGGCCGGGCACACCACTGTGCTGGTCAGCGGCACCCACGGCAAGACGAGTACCACCTCGATGCTCATCGTGGCCCTGCAGCACTGCGGCTTCGACCCGTCCTTCGCCGTCGGTGGTGAGCTCGGCGAATCCGGCACCAACGCCCACCACGGCAGCGGCAGCTGTTTCGTCGCCGAGGCCGACGAGAGTGATGCCTCGCTGCTCGAATACACCCCGAATGTCGCCGTGGTCACCAATATCGAGGCCGACCACCTCGACTTCTTCGGCACCGAGGAGGCCTACAGCGCGGTGTTCGACCAGTTCGTCGACCGCATCGTCGCCGGCGGGGCGCTGGTGGTGTGCACCGATGACCCGGGCGCTGCTGCGCTGGCGACGCGGGCACAGGCCGCGGGCGTGCGGGTGCTGCGGTACGGAACCGCCGGTGACCTGGAAGCCACGCTGCTGAACTGGCAGCAACAGGGCACGGGTGCGGTCGCCGAGATCCAGTTGGCGGGGGAGCCGGGTCCGCGTGCGATGCGGCTGTCGGTGCCGGGCCGGCACATGGCACTCAACGCGCTGGCCGCGGTGCTGGCCGCCCGCGAGGTGGGGGCACCGGTCGACGACGTGCTCGACGGCCTGGCCGGTTTCGAGGGAGTGCGGCGCCGGTTCGAGCTCGTCGGCACCGCCAACGGCATCCGGGTCTTTGATGACTACGCGCATCACCCGACGGAGGTGCGGGCCGTGCTGGCCGCGCTGCAGACCGTCACCGAGCACGGTGGCGGCGGCCGGGTGATCGGTGTATTCCAGCCCCATTTGTATTCGCGCACAAAGACTTTCGCCGCCGATTTCGGTGCCGCCCTGGACGGTGCCGACCGGGCCTTCGTGCTCGATGTGTACGCCGCGCGTGAGCAGCCGATGCCCGGCGTCAGCGGAGCGACGGTGGCCGAGCATGTCAGTGTGCCGGTGACCTACGTGCCGGATCTGTCGGCGGTGGCGCGCACGGTGGCCGAGGTGGCCCGTCCCGGTGACGTCATCGTGACGATGGGCGCCGGGGACGTCACCATGCTGGGCCCCGAGATCGTGACCGAACTGCAGCTGCGGGCAGGCCAGTGAGCCAACCCGACGATCCCGAAGCGCCGCAGGCCGAGTCGGAAGCGCCGGAGGACACCGAAGACCTGGAGGGGCCGCGCCGGCGTGCCCGCCGGGAACGCGCCGAACGCCGGGAAGCCGAGGCCAGGGCCAAGGCGATCGAGGAGGCTCGCCGCGAGGCCAAGCGCAAGGTGCTCGGTGCGGCCGTGGTGGAGAACAAATCGCCGCGCCGCGGCACGGTCCGCGGCCTGAAAGTCGTGCTGTGGACGGTGCTGCTGGCATTGGTGGGTACCGCGCTGGGGTTGATCCTGTATTTCACGCCGCTGATGTCGGCACGCGACATCGTGGTGGTCGGTACCGGCGAGCTCACCCGCGAAGAGGTGGTCGACGTCGCGCAGGTCCGCCCCGGGACGCCGCTGCTGCAGATCAACACCGACGTCGTCGCCGAACGGGTGGCCGCGATCCGGCGCGTCGCCAGCGCGCGGGTGCAGCGCGAGTACCCGTCGACGCTGCGGATCACCATCGTCGAGCGGATCCCGATCGCGGTGAAGGACTTTCCCGACGGGCCGCATCTCTACGACCGCGACGGTGTCGATTTCGCCACCGGTCCGGCGCCGCTGACGCTGCCGTACCTCGATGTGGAGCACCCGGCGCCCAACGACCTGCCCACGCAGGCCGCGCTGGCGGTGCTGACCGCGTTGCGCCCCGAGGTCGCCGGCCAGGTGGCGCGTGTCGCGGCGCCGTCGGTGGCGTCGATCACGCTGACCCTGACCGATGGGCGGGTCGTGGTGTGGGGGACCGAGGACCGGACCCAGGAGAAGGCCGACAAGCTGGCCGCGCTGCTGACGCAACCCGGCCGCACCTATGACGTGTCCAGCCCCGACCTACCCACCGTCAAATAGGCCGAGCGAGCGTGTTTGCCCGCCGACACGCGGCAATTTCTGTACAAGAGCGTGCGCTCGGCCGGGGTGAATCCGGGGCTCCGACAAATTCACCCGCGTGTCATCGGCGCGCCTGCGGGGTTGATTCGAGGGTCGGCCCTACCGTTCTGGTTGCGCGGATCTACTTGACATAACTCTAAGCCTATGGTTGAGGTTGAGGGTTTAGGGACACACCTGTAAGGGTCGGGAAGATCCGCTGAACGACAGAACCCACACGGGAAAACGCCCACTCAGGGAGGAAGGCGACCAATGACCCCCCCGCACAACTACCTCGCCGTCATCAAGGTGGTCGGCATCGGCGGCGGCGGCGTCAATGCCGTCAACCGCATGATCGAACAGGGCCTCAAGGGTGTCGAGTTCATCGCCATCAACACCGACGCCCAGGCACTGTTGATGAGCGATGCCGACGTCAAGCTCGACGTCGGTCGTGATTCGACCCGCGGACTCGGTGCAGGCGCTGACCCGGAGGTCGGCCGTAAGGCCGCCGAAGACGCCAAGGACGAGATCGAGGAACTGCTCCGCGGCGCCGACATGGTGTTCGTCACCGCAGGTGAAGGCGGTGGCACCGGTACCGGCGGCGCGCCCGTCGTGGCCACCATCGCCCGCAAGCTGGGCGCCCTGACCGTCGGTGTGGTGACGCGGCCGTTCTCGTTCGAGGGCAAGCGCCGCAGCAACCAGGCCGAGTCCGGCATCAACGCGCTGCGCGAGAGCTGCGACACGCTGATCGTCATCCCCAACGACCGGCTGCTCCAGATGGGTGACGCCGCGGTGTCGCTGATGGACGCGTTCCGCAGCGCCGACGAGGTGCTGCTCAACGGCGTGCAGGGCATCACCGACCTGATCACCACCCCGGGCCTGATCAACGTCGACTTCGCCGACGTCAAGGGCGTCATGAGCGGCGCGGGCACCGCGTTGATGGGCATCGGCGCCGCGCGCGGCGACGGTCGCGCTCTCAAAGCCGCCGAGATCGCCATCAATTCGCCGCTGCTGGAAGCCAGTATGGAAGGCGCCCAGGGCGTGCTGCTGTCGGTGGCCGGCGGCAGTGATCTGGGTCTGTTCGAGATCAACGAGGCCGCCTCGCTGGTGCAGGACTCGGCACACCCCGACGCCAACATCATCTTCGGTACCGTCATCGACGACTCGCTGGGCGACGAGGTGCGCGTCACCGTCATCGCCGCCGGTTTCGAGACCGGTGCCGCCAGCCGCAAACCCGTCACCGGTGCCACCGGTGTCGGTGGGCAGCAGGTCGCCCAGGGCCGGGCCGGCAAGGTGTCGTCGTCGCTGTTCGAGCCGGCCGACGCGGCCAGCGTTCCGTTGCACACCAACGGCGCCACCGTCAGTGTCGGCGGTGGGGACGACGACGATGACGTCGACGTGCCGCCCTTCATGCGGCACTGACGCATCGTCGTGAAGGTTTGACGCGCCGTGATACTGGGCTCGTGACCGTAACCATCCGCCGCGTCACCACCACGCGGGCCGGCGGCGTCTCGGCGCCGCCGTATGACACCTTCAACCTCGGCGACCATGTGGGCGACGACCCGGCCGCGGTGGCGGCCAACCGCAAGCGCCTCGCCACTGCGATCGGCCTCGATTCCGATCACCTGGTGTGGATGAATCAGGTGCACGGGGACCACGTGGTGCGTGTCGACGAGCCGCGCGGTACCGCTGTCGACGCCACCGATGCGCTGGTGACGACGACGCCCGGGCTGGCGTTGGTGGTCGTCACCGCCGATTGTGTGCCGGTGCTGCTGGGCGACGCCCGCGCCGGGGTGGTGGCCGCCGTACACGCCGGCCGGGTGGGCGCCCAGAAGGGCGTGGTGCCCCGCACCATCGAGGCCATGACGGCCGCCGGCGCGCATGTCGAGGACATCTCGGTGCTCCTCGGCCCCGCCGTCAGCGGCGTCAACTACGAGGTACCCCAAGCCATGGCCGAAGAGGTCGAGGCCGTTCTGCCGGGTAGCCGCACCGTCACCGCCCGGCGCACCCCGGGTCTGGACCTGCGAGCCGGTCTCCATCGTCAACTGCAGGGCCTCGGCGTCACCGCCATCTCGGTGGACCCGCGGTGCACCGTGGCCGACCGCAACCTGTTCAGCCACCGGCGTGGGGCGCCCACCGGCCGGCTGGCCTCGGTGGTGTGGATGCAATGACGGTCTCCACCCGCGAAACCCAGTTGGCCGAGGCGCTGGCGGGCCTGCGCGCGCGGGTGGCGCGCGCCGCCGAGTCGGCGGGTCGCAGCGCCGACGACATCGAACTGCTGCCGATCACCAAATTCCACCCGGCGTCGGACATCACGATCCTCTCGGAGCTCGGCTGCCGCGAGTTCGGCGAATCCCGCGATCAGGAAGCCACCCGCAAGATCGCCGAACTGGCCGGCCGAATCGCCGGGGGCACGCGCTGGCACATGGTGGGGCAGATCCAGAGCAACAAGGCGCGCCACATCGCGTCGTGGGCGCATGTCGTGCATTCGGTCAGCAGCCGGAAAGTGGTCAACGCGTTGGCCCGTGGCGCGGAGGCGGCGCTGGCCGACGGCGGGCGCTCGGAGGCGTTGCAGGTCTATCTGCAGCTCAGCCTCGATGGTGACGAATCGCGCGGCGGCGTGGACATCAACGCACCGGAGCGGATCGACGAGCTGTGTGCGGCCGTATCTGCAACGGAGGCATTGCAATTCGTGGGTTTCATGGCGATCCCGCCGCTGCAGGCCGACCCGGATGAGGCCTTCGCCAGGTTAGAGGCCGAGCGCGCTCGGGTACAGGCTCGATATCAGCACCGCCTCGGTCTGTCGGCCGGCATGTCCGATGACCTCGAGGTGGCAGTCAAACATGGTTCAACGTGTGTGCGTGTCGGAACCGCTCTTCTGGGACCTCGACCGCTAACGTCACCGTGAGTAGTCACTCCAGTCACAACTTCATCACACGCACCACATATCTTTTCAGGTCCTAAAGACTTCCGAGAGGTCACGCAATGAGCACACTGCACAAGGTCAAGGCCTACTTCGGGATGGCTCCGCTGGAGGACTACGACGACGAGTACTACGAAGACGACGATCGTGGTGCCTCGCGCGGATACTCGCGCCGCACTGAGCGTTTCGCCGACGGGGGAGACTTTCCGGCGGGTTACGAGCGGGACCGCTACGGCGACCGGATGGATCCGCGGGATCGCGAATACGACGATCCCCGGGACCTGCGCGACCCGCGCGATGCCGAGTACGCGCCCGGCTACCGCGGCGCCTACGCCGACGAGGCCCGCTTCCGTCCGCGCGAATTCGAGCGTCCCGCACCCCGTCTCGGTGGTCTGCGCGGTGGCAGCACCCGCGGCGCCCTGGCCATGGATCCCCGCCGGATGGCCGAACTCTTCGAGGCAGGTAGCCCGATGTCCAAGATCACCACGCTGCGTCCCAAGGACTACAGCGAAGCCCGCACCATCGGCGAGAAGTTCCGCGACGGCAACCCGGTGATCATGGACCTGGTCTCGATGGACAACGCCGACGCCAAGCGGCTGGTCGACTTCGCCGCCGGCCTGGCCTTCGCGCTGCGCGGCTCCTTCGACAAGGTGGCCACCAAAGTGTTCCTGTTGTCGCCGGCCGACGTGGAGGTCACTCCCGAAGAGCGCCGCCGGATGGCCGAGGCGGGCTTCTACTCCTGACGGGTTCGGTTTCACCGCCCCGGCGTTGCATCGGTAGGCTGGCGGGGTCGCTTTTCGCCGACGATCCCCGCCTCTCGAGGCGGTGTCGGCAACATCACACTCCTCGTCAGTAAGGTCGGCTCTCGTTGGCGCTCTTCTTCGAAATCCTGGGCTTCGCGCTGTTCGTCTTCTGGCTGCTGTTGATCGCCCGGGTCGTCGTCGAGTTCATTCGCTCGTTCAGTCGGGACTGGCACCCGCGCGGTTTCACCGTGGTGGTGCTGGAGATCATCATGACGGTCACCGATCCGCCGGTGAAGCTGTTGCGCAGGCTGATCCCGCAGCTGACCATCGGCGCGGTCCGCTTCGATCTCTCGATCATGGTGCTGCTGCTGCTGGCGTTCATCGGTATGCAGCTGGCCTTCGGCGCCGCGGTCTGATTCCGCCGGCCGGGCCGGTGGCAGGCGTCTGACGTCGACGTTTGTCGACGATTCAGCATGTTCACACCTGGTGGACACCATTTTTTGAAAATCGTTCTTAATTATCGGCCTGATCCGCAACCGCCGGGTCGGGTGTGACAGGATGGACGCCAGTTACAGCACGGCCACTAGCTTGGTCTATCGTTCTAACTTCTAGATCGGATCGACCGTCCAGACCTGAGGGGGCAGACAATGCCGCTTACACCAGCCGACGTGCACAATGTGGCGTTCAGCAAGCCGCCGATCGGCAAGCGTGGCTACAACGAGGACGAGGTCGACGCCTTCCTCGATCTGGTGGAGAACGAGCTGACACGGCTCATCGAGGAGAACGCGGATCTGCGTCAGCGGGTCAGCGAGCTCGACCAGGAGCTCGCCGCCGCCCGCGCCGGCGGCGGTGCCCAGGCCACCCAGGCCATCCCGCTCTACCAGCCTGAGCCCGAACCGGAGCAGGCACCCACACCCGCGCCGGCCTACGAGGCTCCGCCCACCCCGGCTCCGGCCGCACCCGCGGCCCCGTCCGGCGAAGAGGCCCACGTCAAGGCGGCCCGCGTGCTGGCCCTGGCCCAGGACACGGCTGACCGGCTCACCGGTACCGCCAAGGCCGAGGCCGACAAGCTGCTCGCCGATGCGCGTGCCAACGCCGACGCCATGGTCAACGAGGCCAAGCGCACCGCCGAGACCACCGTCACCGAGGCCCGCAACCGGGCCGACGCCATGCTGTCGGACGCCCAGACCCGCTCCGAGACCCAGCTGCGCCAGGCGCAGGAGAAGGCCGACGCCCTGCAGGCCGACGCCGAGCGCAAGCACTCCGAGATCATGGGCACCATCAACCAGCAGCGCACGGTGCTGGAAGGCCGGCTCGAGCAGCTGCGCACCTTCGAGCGCGAATACCGCACCCGTCTGAAGACCTATCTGGAGTCTCAGCTCGAAGAGCTCGGCCAGCGCGGTTCGGCGGCTCCCGTCGACTCCAGCGCGGGCAATGACGGCGGCTTCAACCAGTTCAACCGGGGCAACAACTAACCGGATGATCGATCGATGCTGATCGTCGCGCTGGTTCTGGCTGTCATCGGCCTCGCGGCGTTGGTGACCGCGGTGGTCACCAGCAACGCGGTGGTGGCCTGGGTGTGCATCGGTGCCAGCGTGCTGGGTGTCATCCTGCTCATCGTCGACGCCATCCGGGAACGCCAGCGCGGCGCGGCGCAGGCTTCGGCGGACGCCGAGAATGCCGAACCCGGTGAGGCGATCGATCAGACGTATCAGAACTTCGACGCGGAGTATCCCGACGAAGAGCCCACCACCCAGGTGATCGAGGGTGGCCCGGCCACCGAGAAGCTGGCCCGCGACACCTCCGAGGCGAACGAACGCGCCGGGAACGGTTCCGAAGAGTCCAAGCCGGCGCCGAACTAACCGCCGGCCAGCGCGGCTGTCACCGCGTCGTCGGGCACCTGGTCGAAATCGCGGTAGGACATGCCGACCGCGATGAACGGTCGCGGTTCGTAGACGCACACCACGTCGTCGGCCACATCACCGAACAGGCGCGAGATCGTCTCCGGGCCGGTGGGCACCGCGATCACCAGTTGCGCGGCGCCGGCATCGCGCAGCGCCAGAGCCGCCACCCGCATGCTGGCACCGGTGGCCACTCCGTCGTCGACCAGGACGACGGTGCGGCCGGTGACCTCGACGGGCGGTCGGCCTTGCCGGTAGGTGCTCTCGCGCCGCTCCAGCTCACGGCGTTCCCGCTGCGCGATGGCGGCGATATCCTGTTGTGTCACACCGAGTTCGGCTACCAGCGGTTCGTTGAGGACAATGCGTTCGCGGGAAATCGCGCCCAGCGCCAACTCCTCGTGTCCCGGTGCGCCCAGCTTGCGGACCACCATGACGTCCAGCGGCACGCCGAGTTCACGGGCCACCACCGCCGCCACCGGGACACCGCCGCGGGCCAGCCCCAGCACCACCGCATTGTCGAAATGGGCACGTCGTTCCGAGAGGGCCGTTGCAAGCGCATGGCCGGCGTCGTCGCGATCGACGAATCCGCCCGCGTGCCGATGGCGCAGGAATCCTCCCGCCATGACCGCCGGATTGACCACCCGGTCGGCGTTCAAACCCCGGCGGCCTGGCGTCAGAATGCGCGCGGACGGGTATGTAGTGAGTCACCATGGGCATCGAATACAGCAGCGTGCTCGCGCATCCCCGCGACGAGGTCTTCGCCTGGCATGCGCGGCCGGGCGCCATCCACCGCTTGATCCCACCGTGGCAGCCGATGATCGCGGTCCAGGAGGCGTCGTCGTTGGCCGACGGCCGCGCGGTGCTGGGCCTGCCCGGCGGGCTGCGCTGGTACGCCCAGCACGACCCCGCGGCCTACGACCCGCCGCACCGGTTCGTCGATGAGCTGACCGCCGGCGGTGTGCGGTCCTGGCCCACGCTGGCCACCGGTCATTGGCGACACACGCACGAGTTCGCCGACCGCGGCGACGGCACCACCCTACTGACCGACACCGTGGACACCCCGGTTCCCGGACGTCTGCTGCGCTCGACCTTCGTCTACCGGCACCGTCAGACCGCCGATGACCTGGCTGTGCACCGCGGCGCCGGGCTGAGCCCGCTCACGGTGGCCATCACCGGTGCCAGCGGCCTGGTGGGCACCGCGCTGTCGGCGTTCCTGACCACCGGCGGGCACCGCGTCATCCGGCTGTCCCGCCGCCCGGCCACCGGGGCCGACGAACGGCAATGGAACCCCGAAGATCCGGCGCCGGACCTACTCGACGGCGTTGATGCCGTCGTTCACCTGGCGGGTGCGTCGATCGCCGGCCGCTTCACCGACAGTCACAAGGCAAAGATCCGCGACAGCCGGATCGAGCCCACCCGGCGGCTTGCCGAGATCGCGGGCCGCGGTGGGCCGCGGGTGTTCGTCAGTGCGTCCGCCATCGGCGTCTACGGCTATGACCGCGGCGAGGAACTGCTGCACGAGGACAGTTCGCGCGGCGACGGGTTTCTCGCCGACGTGGTCAGCGACTGGGAGGCGGCCACCGCGCCGGCCGCCGACGCCGGCCTCCGGGTGGTGCTGGTGCGCACCGGAATCGTCCAGGCCGCCAGGGGCGGCACGCTGCAGCTGCTGCGGCCGCTGTTCAGCGCCGGACTCGGTGGCCGGTTGGGTAGCGGACGGCAGTGGCTGTCGTGGATCGGGATCGACGACCTGACCGATGTCTACCACCGCGCCCTCTACGACGACCGGCTGTCGGGTCCGGTCAACGCCGTGGCGCCCGAACCGGTCCGCAACGCCGACTACACCGCGGCACTGGCGCAGGTGCTGCACCGGCCTGCGGTGCTGCCGGTGCCGTCCTTCGGTCCGCGGCTGCTGCTGGGCGCCGACGGGGTGCGGGAACTGGCCGAAGCCAACCAGCGGGTGCTACCGACGAAGCTGGCGGCTGTCGATCACCATTTCCGGCATGCCGACGTCAGCGACGCGCTGGCACACCAACTGGGTCACGACTGACCCGATCGAGGAACCCGGCCACCAGCCGGCGCAGCCGCTGCGCGGCGCCGTCCTGCTCGGCCACGGTGCGCTGCCGCAGCGCGTCGATGTCGATGCCGAGGCGCGTCACATCGCCTTTGTCGTCACCTTTGTCGTCGTCGAGCCACAGTTCCAGCAGCGGGAGGTTCAGCTCGGGATGGAACTGCAGTCCCAACGCCGTGCCCAGGATGAACGCCTGCGACGCCCACGGGGTGGCGGCCAGTTCGGATGCCCCCGGCGGCGGGGTGAACTGGTCGGAATGCCACTCGAACCACGGTCCCTCGGGAATCAGATCGCTTGGCGCCGAGGCAAATTCGTACCAGCCCAGCTCCGGGTTGGGAGATTTGCGCACCGTGCCGCCGAACGCCTGGGCCACCAGCTGACCGCCGAAACAGACACCGAGCACGCCGATCCCGGCGTCCACGGCACTGCGCACCAGCGCCATCTCGGTGCCCACCCAGCCGGCCCGCAGCGCCTCGTCGTAGACCGACCACCGGGAACCCAGCGGAACGATCACGTCATAGTCGGTCGGCTCGGGAAACTCGACGGACACCGCCGCCGGATCGCCCACCTGGTCGGCGGGCACCACGTTGAAGGTGTCGACGTCGAAACCACGTTCGGTGAAGACCTCGCCGATGACGGCCTCCGGCGCGATCGGATCGTTGTAGATGAACAGGACTCTGGGTGCCACGGCATAAGACGATACGGCCCGCGTCCCCGCGCGGCTTCCGTAGCATTTCAACCATCGTCAGCGTAGGGGTTCTGATCGTGGCCGTCGCCGTCTCGTGGGGGCTGGTGTTGTTCAGCCGGAGGAGGCAGCTCGTATGACGGACAATTGGTTCCTCACCGGCGACGAGCGGGGTAACCCCGACAGCTCCCTGCCCGCGTGGTCGGAGGGCAACTCCGTGCGCCCGCTGGTGCACGGCGCCACCTATTTCGACGAACTCGTCACCGAGGTGGAGGCGATGCGGGCCGGGGACCATCTGTTCTTCACCGACTGGCGCGGCGACCCTGACGAACGACTGCGCCCGGAGGGCCCCACGATCGTCGAACTGTTCTGTGCCGCCGCCGTCCGCGGGGTCGTCGTCAAGGGTCTGATGTGGCGGTCGCACCTGGACAAACTGCAGTACAGCGAAGAGGAGAACCAACACCTCGGTGACGACATCGAGCGGGCCGGCGGTGAGGTGCTGCTCGACCAGCGGGTCCGCGTCGGCGGTTCCCACCACCAGAAACTGGTGGTGTTGCGTCACCCCGACGATCCCGCTCGTGATGTCGCGTTCGTCGGCGGTATCGATCTGTGCCACAGCCGGCGTGATGATGCGAGCCACCGCGGCGATCCGCAGGCGGTACAGATGGCGGCGAGCTACGGAGACACCCCACCCTGGCATGACGTGCAGCTGCGGATCCAGGGTCCGGCGGTGCAGCATCTGGACGCCACCTTCCGCGAGCGGTGGACCGATCCGACGCCGCTGGACAACAACTCGCCGGTGGCGTGGATACGGGACAAGCTGCGCCGCGCCGACCTCACTGCGGACTCCCTGCCGCAGCAGCCGCCTGCGCCGCCGCAGTGCGGTACGCAGCACGTGCAGGTCCTGCGCACGTATCCCGATGCCCACCACGCCTATTCGTTCGCCCCCAACGGCGAGCGCAGTATCGCCCGTGCCTACCTCAAGGCGGTACCGAAGGCCCGCAGGCTGATCTACCTCGAGGACCAGTATCTGTGGTCTCAGCAGGTGGCTCGGCTGTTCGCCGATGCCCTGCGCGCCAACCCCGAGCTGCACCTGGTGGCGGTGGTGCCCCGGCACCCCGATGTCGACGGCCGGTTGTCGCTGCCGCCCAACGCGGTGGGCCGCCAGCAGGCCCTTGACGTGTGCCGGGCGGCCGACCCGAACCGGGTGCATGTCTTCGATGTGGAAAACCATTCCGGGACACCGGTTTACGTGCATGCCAAGGTCTGCGTGATCGATGATGTGTGGGCCGCGGTGGGTAGCGACAACTTCAACCGTCGGTCGTGGACCCATGACAGTGAGCTGTCCTGCGCGGTGCTGGATCAGGCCCGCGACGAGCGCCCCCCGGCCGGTGACGCCCGCGTTTTCGCCAGGGAGTTGCGCCTGCGGCTGCTGCGCGAGCATCTGGACCGCGCCTCCGACGGCAGTGACGATGAGGGTCTGGTCGATCCGGTGACGGTGGTGCAGACGGTGCGGGCATCGGCCGACGCGCTGCAGGCCTGGCACGACGGTGGCCGAATCGGCGCGCGACCGCCGGGCCGGCTGCGGCCGCACCAGCCGGAGCGCCTCGGCAGGCTCACCAGACTGTGGGCGGTACCGGCGTACCGGCTGATGTACGACCCCGACGGCCGTTCGTGGGAGGAACGGTTGCGCAACCGGTGGTGAGCCGCGTCACGCGCACGGGGTCCTCCGTCGGCCATGGCTAGGCTGTGCTGATGAGCCGGATCCGGACGCGGGGCTGATCACCTGCATGTTCATCATCATCCTCAGCGCGATCCTCGGACTGGCGCATCTGTACGTGTGGAAGCGATTGATCAAGGACACCACCGGGCCGGGGCGTACCCGGCGGATTCTGACGGCGGTTCTGGTCGCGCTCGCAGTGCTGCTGGTGGTGACGCTGATCGTGCCGCGGCTCACCGGTGTGGCGGAATCGGCCTGGTTCGCCTGGCCGGGCTACCTCTGGTTCGCGCTGGTCGGCTACCTGCTGCTCGCGCTGTTGGTGCTGGAGCCCGTCCGGCTGGTGCTGCGTGGCTGGGTGAAGCGAAAACCCAAGGTGGCGGCGGCAACAGCACCCACTGAAGAGCCCGCGGAGCAGCCAAGCGACGTCAACCGCCGGGTGTTCCTCGCCCGGGCCGGTGCGGTGGCGGCGGGTGCCGCCTCGGTGAGCCTGGTCGGTTACGGCGCGGCCACGGCGCTGGGGCCGCCGAATGTCCTGCAGGTGCCGATCCAGCTGCGCCGGCTCGACCCGGCGTTCAACGGATTCCGGATCGCGGTGGTCTCCGACATCCACCTCGGGCCGCTGCTGGGCCGCCGGCACACCGAGCGGATCGTCCGGATGATCAACGAGACCGAGCCCGATCTGGTGGCCATCGTCGGCGACCTCGTCGACGGCACCGTCGAAGAGCTCGGTCACGCGGCAGAACCATTGCAGGACTTGGTGTCTCGCGAGGGCTCCTTCTTCGTCACCGGTAATCACGAGTACTTCGTCGAGGACACCGTGCCGTGGTTGCGCGAACTCGAGCGGTTCGGCGTCTCGCCGCTGCGCAACGAGAACACCGCCATCCGGCGCGGCGGCGCGGCCTTCGATCTGGCCGGGGTCAACGACCTCGCCGGTGAGCAGCGCGGTGACCCACCGGATTACGACCGCGCCCTGGCCGGTGTCGACCCCTCGCGGCCCACCGTTCTGTTGGCTCATCAACCGGTGATGGTGGAGCAGGCCGCGGCGCGCGGGGTGGATCTGCAGTTGTCCGGGCACACTCACGGCGGCCAGACCTGGCCGTTCCAGTACATCGTGGAAGCGGTGCAACCGTCGCTGGCCGGGTTGTCCACGCATGACGACACCCAGCTGTATGTGTCCCGCGGGGCCGGCTTCTGGGGCCCACCGGTCAGAGTGGGTGCGCCACCGGACATCTCGGTGCTGACGCTGGGAAGTCAGGGGTAGCAGCATCGAGGAGAACGCGCCGGCGCTGCCGGATTTCGAGTCCGCGCTGGCCCGGGCGCGGGACCTGGCGGTCAGGCCGGGGCGGTCCCTGCTCGGTATCTGCGGTTCGCCGGGATCCGGTAAGACCACCCTGGCCGAGGCGCTGGTCGACGAGCTGACGTCGCTGCTGGGTCCGGGGGCGGTGGCACATGTCCCGATGGACGGATTCCACTTGGCCGACGTGGAACTGACCCGGCTGGGCCGACTCGACCGCAAAGGGGCGCCGGACACCTTCGACGCGTCCGGGTACGCCGCGCTGCTGACCCGGCTGCGCGCCGCGGCAGCCGGTGAGGTGGTGTACGCCCCGGTGTTCGAGCGGGATCTCGAGCAACCCATCGCCGGGGCGATACCGGTCGATCCCGAGGTCCGGCTGGTCATCTCGGAAGGCAACTACCTTCTGGCGCAGACAGCCGGGTGGGCAGGTGTGGCGGATTTGTTCGACGAGGTGTGGTTCATCGACTCCTCGCCCGAGGTGCGCATACCCAGGTTGGTGGACCGGCACGTGATGTTCGGGAAACAACCGGGGCGGGCCCAGGATTGGGTGCGCCGGGTCGACGAGCTCAACGCCGCGCTCATCGAGGAATCGAAAGTGCGTGCCTCGGTCCGGGTGACGGGTTTCGTGCCGCCACCACGGTGATCACCGGGTGCGGTAGCGGCGCTCGGGGCGGCCCGCGCCGTACTGCAGCCGCAGCTCCAGAGTTCCGGCGCTCAGATAGTGCTCCAGGTAGCGCCGCGCGCTCACCCGCGAAATACCCACCACTTCGGCACATTCCGCCGCCGACACCTCGCCGGCGGCGCGCACCGCGCCCAGTACCCGCTGGCCGGTCTCGGCGCCCAACCCCTTCGGCAGGACATCCGGGCCGCCTGCCACCGCGGTGTTGCCGAACAATTTGTCCACCACGCTCTGATCGACGTGTTGTTCGGCGCCCAGGGTGGCGGCGCGGGCGGCGAACGCCTCCAGTTTGGCGCGCAACTGTGGAAACTCGAACGGTTTGATCAGGTAGTCGGCCGCGCCACCGGCCAGCGCTGCGCTCACGGTGTCCAGCTCCCGTGCAGCGGTGATCATGATGACACCCACCGGATTCCCGGCGGAGCGCAACTGCTGCAGCACTTTCAGGCCGGTCATGTCCGGCAGGTAGACATCGAGCAGCACCAGATCGGGTGTCAGCTCGGCAATCGCCGTCAACGCCTCCGCGCCGGTGCGGGCCACCCCGACGCTGCGGAAACCGTCCACGTGCTCGACGAACCGGCGGTGGATCTCGGCGACCATGAAGTCGTCGTCGACCACCAGCACGTCACGCATGGGCGTTCTCGCTCAACGGGATACGGACACTGAACCGGGCCCCGCCATCTTGCGCATCACTGACGTCGACGGACCCGCCGTGCTGTGCGGTCACCAGGCGCACCAGCGCCAGGCCGATGCCCCGTCCGCCGGGAACATCGGGTTTCGAGGTCACCCCGCGGGCGAAGATCGACTCGCGAAGGTGTTCGGGCACACCGGGTCCCGAATCGGTGACGGTGATCGACAACCCGGAACTCACACCGCGGATCCCGACCACCACCCGGCTGCGCTCGGAACCCTCGGACACGTCGACGGCGTTGTCGATCAGGTTGCCCAGCAACGTGATCACGTCGGTGGCCAGCGCGGGATCCAGCGGCGCCAGGTTCGAATCGGGGGAGATGTCGAGGGAGACCCTGCGTTCGGCGGCCAAGGTGGTCTTGGCGATCAGCAGGGCGGCCACCGCGGGATCGGAGATGCGTTGGGTGACGGTGTCGCTGATCTCGGCGCGGCGGCGGGTCAGGGTGCCGACGAGTTCCCGGACCGCATCGTATTCGCCGAGCTGCACCAGCCCCGAGATGGTGTGCAGTTGGTTGGCGAATTCGTGGGTCTGGGCGCGCAGTGTGTCGGTGACGCTCTTGTGCGAGGACAGCTGACCACTCATGGTGGCCAGCTCCGTGGTGTCACGCATCGTGGTCACCGTACCGATCGAGCGTCCATAGCTGCTCGCGGCCCGCCGGTTGAGCGCCAATACCCGGGTCCGGGTGGCGATGACGGCAGCTGGGTCTGTTCCGTCGGCGTTCGCCGACAAGAGGAATTCGATCACCGCCGGATCGATTCCCACCGCGTCGACTCGCCGCCCGACCGCCAGATCGCTCACGCCCAGGAGCTCGCGCGCGCTGTCGTTGAGCAGGGTGATCTCACCGTCGTTGTTCACCGCCAGCACGCCTTCGCGGATGCTGTGCAACAGTGCCTCCCGGTGATCGGCCAGGCTCGCGATCTCGGCCACCTCCAGCCCGCGGGTATGGCGTTTGATGCGCCGGGACAGCAGCCAGGACGCGGCCAACCCCAGCACCGCACCGAGTCCCAGATAGACCAGCAGGCGTTCCCCGGCGCCGGAGAGCAGCTGCCACACGGTCGGGTACGGCTCGCTGACGGAGGTGATGGCCAGCACCTCGCCGTGCACTGACAGGATCGGCACCTGTCCGACGATGCTGTGCACGCCGACGACGTCGATGTCACCGAACCAGGCCCGGCCGGTGCGCACGTCGCTGGTGCCGAATTCGGCGGGCCGGCCCACCCGCGCCGGGTCCGTCGAGGAGCGCACCACACCGTCGGGACCGATGATCTCGGCCAGTCCGGCACCTGAGAGTGCGACGGCGCGGTCCACGTCCGGGGCCAGGGTCTGCGCGGCGAAGGGGTCGGACAACCTGTCGCGCACTATCGGGATGGACGCCAGGTTCTCGGCCACCGCGACCATGCGCTGCCCGCGTACTTCCTGGAACTCCCTGGTGGACTGCGCCACCGAGACCGCACCGACAGCCAGCAGCACCACGGCGACCACCACCAGCTGAAAAGCCAGGAACTGGCCCGCCAGGCTGGCGCTGTGGCGTCTCTTGAGCCCGGTACTCCCAGTCGTGAGCTCATCGGCCGCTCGTCCCTCGCGACCTCGACTCACTCCGGTACCCCCAGTCGTGAGCTCATCGGCCGCTCGTCCCTCGCGACCTCGACTCACTCCGGTGTCCTCAACGTTCACAACTTCCTTTGCGTCCGAAAGAGTGACCCATGTCACTTCAGGGAACAGTATTGCTGAGCATCACCAGCGAAGGAGTTTCATGGTGCCCAGACGACCCTATGGCGTGCGCGCAGCTGCGGTGCTGCTGATCGCGCTGCTGCTCGCCGGCTGCGGGGTGACCCGCGGCGACGACCCCGCCGGCATGCACCGCCTGCGCATGATGGTGCCCAACAGCCCCGGCGGTGGATACGACCTCACCGCGCGCACCGCGGTCAAGATCATGGAAGACGACGACATCACCGGCCGCGTCGAGGTGTTCAACGTCATCGGCGCCGGCGGCACCGTCGCGATGGCCCGCCTGATGAACGAGCGCGGTAACGGCGACCTGATGATGATGATGGGCCTCGGCGTGGTCGGTGCGGTGTTCACCAACGGCTCGTCGGCGCGGGCCTCGGATGCCACGGCACTGGCCAAGATGGTCGAGGAGCAGGAAGGCATCCTGGTCCCCGCCGATTCACCGTTCCGGACGGTCGACGACTTCGTTCAGGCCTGGAAGGCCGATCCGGCCAAGGTCGCCGTCGGTGGCGGTTCGTCACCCGGCGGGCCCGACCACCTGTTCCCGATGGAGACCGCCCGCGCGGTGGGCGTCGACCCGAAACAGGTCAACTACGTGTCCTACGACGGCGGCGGCGACCTGCTGACCGCCCTGCTGGGCAACAAGATCGCCGCGGGCACCTCAGGTCTGGGGGAGTACGTCGACCAGATCGAGTCCGGCCAGGTGCGCGTCCTCGCGGTCTCCGGTGACGAGCGGGTCGACGGTGTCGACGCACCCACGCTCACCGAGGCCGGTATCGACCTCACCTTCACCAACTGGCGCGGAGTGCTTGCGCCGCCCGGGATTTCCGATGAGGACCGCGCCGCCATGGTGAAGATCCTCGAAGAGTTGCACGCCACCGATGCCTGGAAGGAAGCACTGGTGACCAACGGCTGGAGCGACGCGTTCATGACCGGTGAACCGTTCGAGCGCTTCCTCGAAGAACAGGACAACCGGGTTTCGACGACGCTGACCGAATTGGGGCTGGTGTGAGCACAGAGACTCCTCTCGAGAAGACCACCGAGAAGACCACCGACAAGGGCCAGTACATCGTCTGCGCGGTGTGCGTGGCGGTCGGCATCTTCCTGATCGTCGACGCGCTGCGCATCGCCGACGGGTTCGCCAAGGTGGATCCGGTGGGGCCGCGGCTGTTCCCGATCGCCATCGGCGTCGGGCTGATCCTGCTGTCGGTGATCCTGGCCGTCGCCATCCCGCGCGGATCCAAGGGTGAGGCCGATGCCGGTGAGGACATCGACCCGAACATGACCAGCGACTGGCGCACCGTCGGTCTGCTGATCGCCCTGTTCGTGGCCGTCATTGTGTTGGTGATGCCGCTGGGCTGGACCATCGCCGGCGGGTTGTTCTTCGCCGGCACCGCAACGGTTCTGGGCAGCAAGCACTACATCCGCAACATCGTCATCGGCGCGGCGCTGGGCGTCCTCAGCTTCTACGCGTTCTATTCCGGGCTCGGGATCCCGCTGCCCGCAGGCATTCTGGACGGGATTCTGTAGATGGAGAACTTCGACTGGCTGCTTCAGGGCTTCGCCGAAGCCGCCACCCCGATGAACCTGCTGTATGCCGTGATCGGCGTGCTGCTGGGTACCGCGGTGGGTGTGCTGCCCGGTATCGGCCCGGCCATGACGGTGGCGCTGCTGCTGCCGATCACCTACAACGTCAGCCCCAGCGCGGCGTTCATCATGTTCGCCGGCATCTTCTACGGCGGTATGTACGGCGGTTCCACCACCTCGATCCTGCTCAACACCCCGGGTGAATCGTCGTCGGTGATCACCGCCATCGAGGGCAACAAGATGGCCAAGGCCGGCCGCGCGGCGCAGGCACTGGCCACCGCGGCCATCGGCTCGTTCGTCGCCGGAGCCATCGGCACCGCGCTGCTGGCGGCGTTCGCCCCGGCGGTGTCCCGGTTCGCGGTCACCCTCGGTGCGCCGTCCTACCTGGCCATCATGCTGTTCGCCCTCGTCGCGGTCACCGCGGTGTTGGGTTCGTCGAAACTGCGTGGCGCCATCTCGCTGTTGCTGGGTCTGGCCATCGGCCTGGTGGGCATCGACTCGCTGACTGGCCAGCCGCGCGCCACCTTCGGGTTGCCGCAGCTGTCTGACGGTATCGACATCGTGGTGATCGCCGTCGCGGTGTTCGCCGTCGGTGAGGCGCTCTGGGTGGCGGCGCACCTGCGTCGCCGGCCCGCCGACATCATCCCCGTCGGCCGGCCGTGGATGGACCGCAAGGACTGGGGTCGGTCGTGGAAGCCGTGGCTGCGCGGCACCGCGTTCGGGTTCCCGTTCGGTGCGCTGCCCGCCGGTGGCGCCGAGCTGCCGACGTTCCTGAGCTACATCACCGAGAAGAAGCTCTCCAAGCACCCCGAGGAGTTCGGCAAGGGCGCCATCGAAGGTGTCGCCGGCCCGGAGGCCGCTAACAATGCCTCGGCCGCAGGCACTTTGGTGCCCATGCTGTCGCTGGGTCTGCCCACCAACGCCACCGCCGCGGTGATGCTGACGGCGTTCGTGTCCTACGGCATCCAGCCCGGCCCGACGCTGTTCGACAAGGAACCGCTGCTGATCTGGACGCTGATCGCCAGCCTGTTCATCGGCAACTTCCTGCTGCTGGTGATCAACCTGCCGCTGGCGCCGCTGTGGGCCAAGCTGCTGCGCACCCCGCGGCCCTACCTGTACGCCGGCATCCTGTTCTTCGCCATCCTGGGTGCGTTCGCCGTCAACATCCAGCCGCTGGACCTGGCGCTGCTGCTGCTGTTCGGCCTGATGGGTTTGATGATGCGGCGCTTCGGCCTGCCGGTGTTGCCGTTGATCATCGGTGTCATCCTGGGCCCGCGCATCGAGCGCCAGCTGCGCCAGAGTCTGCAGCTGGGCGGCGGCGACTGGTCCAGCCTGTTCACTGAACCCGTCGCCATCATCACCTACATCTTGATGGCGCTGCTGCTGCTGGCGCCGCTGGTGCTGCGGTTGTTCCACCGCAGCGAGGAGACGCTGCTGGTGGTCGAAGACGACCGGGACCAGCGGGAAAAGGCCACCCAACAATGATGACGATCAATGCCGAGCGCGCGTGTCTGTACACCAACACGCCGTCGCCAGCGTACAAATGCGTGCGCTCGATCGTCGCGGATGAGCGGAGCGAAGGATGATCGTCGTCGGATACACCGCCGACCAGTTCGGGCGCGTCGCACTCGAACACGGCATCGCCGAGGCCAAACTGCGCGACAGCACACTGCTGGTGGTGAACTCCACCGCCGGCGACTCCTATGTTGATGCCGCGTTCGCCCAAACCGATGCCGTCAACCAGCTGGAGCACCTGCTGACCGACTGCGGCGTCGAGTACAAGATCGAGCAACCGGTGGGCAAGTACGCCGCCGATGCCTTGCTGGAGGCCATGGACCGGTTCGAGGCCGAGCTGCTGGTGATCGGGATCCGGCACCGCAATCCGGTGGGAAAGCTGCTGCTGGGCAGCGTCTCTCAACAGTTGATTTTGGAGTGCCGCAAACCGGTACTGGCCGTCAAACCCGCCGACTGACCCCTCGGTGGTTTGACCGGCGGGCCCGCTGGCTACATCCGGTGAGGTGGCTTCACAGCAGAACATCCCTCCGCATGTCTTCGTCCTCTTCGGCGCCACCGGCGACCTGGCCAAACGCAAGCTCTTCCCGGGGCTGTACCACTTGGCCGCGGCCGAGCGGCTGCCCGACGAGTACGTCATCATCGGCTCCGGACGGCATTCGCCGGGTTCGGACGACGAGTTCCGTGCCAAGATCCGCGACTCCCTGAACGAGTTCGTCGACGATCTCGATGACGACGTGGCCGCCGACGTGCTGGGCCGGTTGACGTTCACCGTCGCAGACGCCGACGACGGCAGCGATCTGGCCGCCGCGGTGAAGGATGCCCAGAACAAGCTGGGGCAGGACACCCACACCTTGGTGTACCTGTCGGTGCCGCCGTCGGCCATGCAGCCGATGATCACGATGCTGGGCCGCGAGGAGATCGCCACCAAGGGTGCGCCGGTACGGATCGTGATCGAGAAGCCGTTCGGCACGGACCTGCGCAGTTCACGCGAACTCGACGCCACCCTCAAGAAAGTGGTCGACGAGGAGCAGGTGTACCGGATCGATCACTTCCTGGGGAAGGAGGCGGTGCAGAACATCTTGGCGTTGCGATTCGCCAACGGCCTGATCGAACCGGCATGGAACCGGAACACCGTCGAATCGGTGCAGATCGATGTGCCCGAGGATCTCACCGCGGAGGGCCGCGGCAGCTTCTACGAGTCCACCGGGTGTTTCCGCGACATGGTGACCACTCACCTGTGCCAGGTGCTGGGTTTCGTCGCCATGGAGGCGCCGGTACGGTTGGACGCCCAGCAGTTGCGTAACGAGAAGTCGAAGGTGTTCACCGTCATGCGGCCGCTGGATCCGCAGCGGGTGGTGTTCGGCCAGTACGACGGGTACCGCGAACTGGAGGATGTGGACGACGATTCGCAGGTGGAAACCCTTGTCGCGCTGGAGGCTTTCGTCGACAACGAACGCTGGCAGGGGGTCCCGTTCTATCTGCGCACCGGCAAGGCGATGGGTGACAACCGGCGCACCGTCACGTTGCGGTTCCGCACCCCGCCGTGCGGTCGCTTCGGCGAGAATGCCTATGGCGCAGATGAATTGGTGTTGGAACTGGAGGAGTCGCCCAGGGCCGAGATCCACCTCAACGTCAAACGCCCGGGCCCCGACATGGCATTGACCTGCGGCACTTTCCACCTCGAGATCGCCAAGGACGATCCGGACGATTCGCCGCTGGAAGCCTATGAGCGGCTGCTGCTCGACGTGATGCGCGGTGACCAGACGTTGTTCACGCGCGCCGACGAGGTGGACCGGCTCTGGCAGGTGTGCCAGCCGGTGCTGGACAATCCGCCACCGGTGCAGCCCTACGCGGTGGGGTCGTGGGGACCCGACGAGGCTGTCTCCCTCATCGAAGGCGGGTGGCGGCTGCCGGATGCCTGACAACGACTGGCCGGTCATCGCCGATCACGGCCTGATCGGTGACCTGCGCACCGCCGCACTGGTCGGCACCGACGGCACCATCGATTGGTTCTGCGCCCCGCGGTTCGATTCGCCCAGCATCTTCGGGACGCTGCTGGACCGCGAGAAGGGCGGTTGCTGGCGGCTGGCCCCGGACTGCGAGATCAGCCGCACCCAGCAGTTCTACTTCCCCAACTCAGCGGTGCTGATCACCCGGTTCCTCACTCAGGACGGCGTGGCGGAGGTGCACGATTTCATGCCTGTGCACTCCGCGCACGAGCCCGACCATCGCCAACGGTTGGTGCGCCGGGTGTCCGGAGTTCGCGGGAAGATCCATCTGCGGATGGTGCTGGACGCCCGCCCTGACTACGGCCGCTTGCGCTGTGTGCTCGAGCCGACCGACGGCGGCGTGTTGATCACCGGCGACGGTATGCGGATGGGGTTGGCCGCCACCACAGAACTGACGATCGAGGACGGGACCGTCAGCGCCGAGTTCACCCTCGGTGACGGCGACACCGCCCTGTTCGTGCTGGAGGTGCTCGACCCCGACGAGGCCCCGTCGTGTGAGGCCATCCACTTGACGGACAGCCTGCTGGACGCCACCACGGCATTCTGGCGAAAGTGGCTGTCGCAGTCCACATACAAGGGCAGATGGCGTGAGACAGTGCACCGCTCGGCCATCACGCTGAAGTTGCTCACCCATGAGCCCACCGGGGCGGTGATCGCGGCGCCCACCACGAGTCTGCCTGCTCCGGTGGGCGGTTCCCGAAACTGGGACTACCGCTTCGTCTGGATCCGGGACGCGGGGTTCTCGCTGTATGCCCTGCTGCGGCTCGGATTCACCGACGAGGCCAACGGTTTCATCCGCTGGTTGTCGGAGCGGCTCGGACGGGACACCGACGGTGGGCTGGGCCCGCTGCGGGTGCTCTACGACATCGACGGCAACCTGCCCGACACGGAGGAAACGCTGGATCACCTTTCCGGCTACCGGGATTCGTCGCCGGTGCGGGTCGGTAACGCGGCGGTGGATCAGCTGCAGCTCGACATCTACGGCGAGATCATCGATTCGGTGTACCTGTTCAACAAGTACGGTGCAGGTATCAGCCACGATGCCTGGGAAGACGTCGTGCACGTGGTGAACTGGGTGGCCGAGAACTGGGACCGTGATGACGCCGGCATGTGGGAGGTGCGTGATGCCCCGAAGGCGTACACCACCTCGAGGCTGATGTGCTGGGTGGCCCTGGAACGCACCATCCGGATGGCGCGTCAACGCGGTCTGCCCGGCGATCTGGTGGCGTGGTCGAAAGCCCGCGACGACATCTACAAACGCATCATGACCCACTCCTGGAACGCCGACCTCGAGGCGTTCACCCAGGTCGAGGGTGGTCAAGCGCTCGATGCCGGGGTGTTGCTGATGCCGATGCTGAAATTCCTGTCACCGGCCGATCCGCGGTTCCTGTCCACCTTGCGGGCCATCGAGGAGCACCTGGTCACCGATTCGCTGGTGTTCCGCTACGACCCGGAGACCGACGGCCTCGACGGGCAGGAGGGCACGTTCTCGATCTGCTCGTTCTGGTACGTCGAGGCGTTGACGCGCGCGGGCCGGCTCGACGACGCGCAGCTGGCGCTGGAGAAGATGTTCACCTACGCCAACCACGTGGGGCTGTACGCCGAACAGGTCAGCGCCACCGGTGACCAGGTGGGCAACTTCCCGCAGGCGTTCACCCATCTGGCGTTGATCAGTGCCGCACTGAACCTGGACCGCGCCCTCGACGGCTGACCCAGACCCGCCTGCACCCGTATGCGATCATTAGCCACAATCGGGTCGAGAAGAGCAGAGCTACAGGCAGGCCGTCGTCATGGATCACCTCGGTTCGTTCGCTGGCGCGCAAAGCCAGCGCGTACGGCTGCTGCGGATCTACTTGGGCGCGACCACCTTCCTCTACCTCTACGGCGTCGTCTTCACGATCTTCCCGGTACGCACGGATATCGCCTATGGCAATCCGATCGGCGGCATCATCGCGATCGTTCTCGGGGGGTCGGGGCTAGTCCTCCTCGCCGTGGCCCCGCACCGCCTGTTGCCGGCCACCGTGGCCGCGTGGGCGGCCACTCCGATCGTGATGGCTTTCCATGTGTCGTTGATCGCCGAGTACGTGTGTCTGATCGCCCCGATGTTCCTGGCGATGTATGTGAGGGCCTTCCATTCCCCGCCGCAGGCCTGGGTCATGATCGTCGGCCTGGCGGCGGCCTGCGCGGTGGCTGTCGGAATCTCGCCGGCGCCATACACGGGTGTCATCACCTACCTGATCATCGTGGTGGCGATCATCGGGGCGGCCGAGTCGTTCGGCATTCTCATGCGGGCCATGTTCGCGGCGGCGTGCACCGATCCGATGACCGGCCTGCTGAACCGAGCCGGGTGGGAAATCGGAACCACCGATCTGATGAGGCGCGCCCGCACGACGTCGGCGGCCGTCACTGTCGTGGCCCTGGACATCGACGGCCTCAAACGCCTCAATGACACCTACGGCCATCAGGCCGGGGATCGCCGCATCACCGAATACGCCCAGCACTGGCGACGGGCCGCTCCGCGGCGCGCAGTGGTGGCCCGACTCGGTGGTGACGAGTTCGCGGTCGTTATGGCCGGCGAGGACCCCGCGGTGGTCGAGACGTTTCTCCGGCGGATCAAAGAACACACGCCCGAAGTCAGTGTGGGTGCGGCAACGCAGGATTCGGACGATGTCGACATCGCGGCGCTGTACGCCCGTGCCGACGCGCAGCTGTACCTGAGCCGGGGCCGGCCTCTTCGCGACCAGACGGGCGACTCCGACGACTGAACCCGAACTTTCAGTGGGCCAGCACTTTTGTGCCGATCTGGTCGGCGACCCGCACCGCGGAATCGCCCGGGGCGGCGCTGCAGGTGTTGACGTCGATGACGACGTTGTTGCGCAACGAGAGTGCGCGTCCGCAGGCCCAGCCGGGGGCCGCGGCTTCCTGATGCGTGGCGATCGTGGCGAGCGTGTGGTCCGTGTTGGTGATCTCGCCGACGGTCCACCGCGACCCGCTCTGGGTGTGGGTGTATTCGTGGCAGGCCGGCCACTGCTGAACCGACGCGGAGAAGAACTCCTCGGCGGGTTTACGGTAGGCGAACAAGATCACGGCCTGTTTGAGGTACATCGTGAATGCATCGCCGTTGTTGAAGCTCTGATCGCGCTCGGCGCGGAACCGGCTGTTGGCATACACCGCTGCCTCGGCGGCGCCGTCGATCGCCAGGCATTCCTGCGGCGCCATGATGGCGCTGTTGTCGGCCATCTCGGCTCTGGACTCGGTGACGATCATCGGTGCCCCCATGGTGGCCGACGCCTCTTCCGGGCTCAGCAGTAGTTCATCGAGTTCCCGTTCGACCAGCGGGCGGGGGACCAGCGTGGGGGTGGGTTCGGAAAGTGCCGCATTGCTCGGGGTGCTGCATCCCGCGAGCAGAACGCAGACCGCCGCGATCGCAGCCCGTGATTGACGCATACGGCCATGGTGCGACAACTGGGTCCGCGACCACGGCAGAACGGCGGCGTTTCTCGGTAACGATGAGCGGTGAATCTGATAACGGAACGGATCACCGCTGGTGGGGTATCACGATGCGGCCCTCGACCGTCTCGAGCGGGTAGCTGCGCACCGACATCGCCGCGCCGCTGACTTCGGCGCCGGAGCACAGGTCGAAGGTGTGGTTGTGCAGCGGACACACCACCACGGTGTCATCGGCCAGGCCGTCGGCCAGCGGGCCGCCGCGATGCGGGCACACCGCGTCGATGGCGCGCAGGGACCCGTCGCGCAGGCGGAACACCGCGATCTGCACCCCGTCGACGGCGAAGGTGCGGCCCTCGCCGACGGGGATCTGGTCGACCGAGCCCAGGTCCACGCTCATCGGACCGGAACCTGGGGCAGCGGCAGCAGCGGCAACGACGTACGGAACTGGCCCTCGGTGACGGGCTCGGCGCCGTCCTTCCATGGATCACGATAGGCGGCAACAGATTTCGCCATCCGGGCGTCCAAACCCTCGGCAAGGCCTTCCGCGTCGTCCACCACGACGGACCGGATGTGCTCGATACCGAGCCGCGGCACCCACGCATAGGTGCGTTCCAGCCAGTTCGCGCTCTCGCGGTAGTACTGCAGGAACCGCCCGGTCAGCGTCATCACTTCCTCAGCGGTGTCCACGGTGGCCAGCAGGTCACCTTTGCGGATGTGCGCCCCCGCCGCGCCGCCCACGTAGATCTCCCAGCGGCCGCCCTCCACGGCGACCACACCGAGGTCCTTGCACAGCGACTCCGCGCAGTTGCGGGGACAGCCGGTGACGGCCAGTTTCATCTTGGCCGGACTGGCCAGCCCTTGGTACCGCTCCTCGATCGCGATACCCAGGGCCGTCGAATCGCCGACGCCGAACCGGCAGAAGTCGCTGCCCACGCAGGTTTTCACGGTCCGGAAGCTCTTGCCGTAGGCGTAACCCGACGGCATGTCGAGATCGGCCCACACCCCGGGCAGGTCTTCTTTGCGCACCCCGAGCAAGTCGATGCGCTGGCCGCCGGTGCATTTGATCATCGGGATCTCGTACTTCTCGGCGACATCGGCGATCCGGCGTAACTGTGCCGCCGAGGTCACCCCGCCCTTCATCTGCGGCACCACCGAGAAGGTGCCGTCGCGCTGGATGTTGGCGTGCACGCGGTCGTTGATGAAACGCGCGTCGCGCTCGTCGACGAACTCGTCGGCCCACATCATCTCCAGCAGCGACGCCAGCGCCATCTTCGAACCGGCGTCGTGCTGACCGTCCGGGGCCAGGGCATTGAACACCGAGGACACCGAATGCAGTTGCAGCTCCCGGATCAGCCGCATCAGTTCGGGTTTGGCGTACGGCACACCCGGGACATACCACGACGCCGACGCGTCCTCGGTCACCGCGCCACCGGCGGCCCACTCCACGATCTGACCCACCAGCTGCTTGCACGAGCCGCAGCCCTTGCCGGCCTTGGTCTGCTTCATCACGCCGCTCACCGACGTGGTGCCGTCCTTGACACAAGCCACCAGCGCACCCTTGGACACGCCGTTGCAGTTGCACACCTGGGCGTCATCGGCCAGCTCTGCCACACCGACTTCCACATCGGGGGTGCCGATGTCGAACATCAGCGACACCCGCTCATCGGGCAGCGGCAGGCCGTTGTCGAACGCCTGGGTGAGGAACGACACCTTGCTCACATCGCCGACCAGGGTGGCGCCCACCAGCTTTCCGTCCCGGATGACTACCGTCTTGTAGACCCCCCGGCGCGGTTCGGAGTACTGGACGAATTCGTCATCCACGTGCTCGGGACCCTTGACGCCCATGGAGGCGACGTCGACGCCGGCCACCTTGAGCTTGGTGGCCACCCGCGAGCCGTGGTACGCGGCGCGGGGATCGCTTCCGGTGAGGTGGTCGGCCAGCACCTTGGCCTGCTCCCACAGGGGCGCGACGAGGCCGTACACCTGACCGCGGTGCTGGGCGCATTCGCCGACGACATAGACGTCGTCGTCGTCGACGGAACGCATGTGATCGTCGGTGACGATCGCGCGTTCGACGGTCAGCCCGGCCCGTTGCGCCAGACCGACATTGGGCCGGATACCCGCCGCGATCACCAGCATGTCGCAGTCCAGCTGCTCGCCGTCGGAGAACCGTATGCCCTTCAGGGCCCCGTCGGACACCAGCACCTCGGTGGTGCGCTTCGAGGTGTGCACGCCGATGCCCAACGCCTCCACGGATTTACGCAGGATCGCCCCGGCGAGGTCGTCGAGTTGGGCGTTCATCAGTGTCGACCCGGCGTGCACCACGTCGACGGCCATACCGCGGGTCTGCAGACCGCGTGCGGCTTCCAGCCCCAGCAGCCCACCGCCGATCACCACGGCTTTGGTGCGGTTGGCGGCCTCGGCGATCATCGCCGAGGTGTCGTCCAGCGTCCGGAACCCGAACACCCCGTCGGCCAGGGTCTTGTCGTCGGCCCACAGTCCGGCCATCGGGGGGAAGAACGACCGGCTGCCGGTGGCCAGGATCAGCTTGTCGTAACGCATCGACGTGCCGTCGTCGGCGTGTACCAGGTGCGCGAACGTATCGATACGCACCACCCGCACCCCGGCGCGCAGGTCGATGTTGTTGTCGGTGTACCAGTCCAGCGCGTTGAGGTAGATCTCGCCCGGATCATCGCTGCCGGCAAGCACATTCGACAACAGGATCCGGTTGTAGTTGCCGTAGGGCTCATCGCCGAAGACGGTGATCTGAAACCGCTCACCACCGGCACGGCCCAGCACCTCTTCGATGGCCCGGATCCCGGCCATCCCGTTGCCGACCACAACCAGCCTGGTCATCTAGAACTCCACCAACCCGAGGTCGACGATCACGGTGCCCGCGGCACCGGGCGGGGCCGAGACGTAGAGCTCGAGCACGGTGTCGGCCAGCAGATCCTCCACCACGCGCAGGGCGACGTGGGTGGCGCCTTTGGCGGCAATAGGGAAGTAGCGCATGGGTTTTCCGTCCCGGTAGAGCACCACGCTGATCATCTGCTTGCTGGAGTTGCCGCCGCGGAAGTACACCGGCTGCGTGGTGGCGCCGGCGGGCACAACGTATTTCAGTGTGTCGTCGAGGAGCGCGGGTTTGTCGTACCCGTCGCCTTTGAATTCGAATGCGCCCTGCAGGAAACGGGGGGTGCTGCCGTCTGTCATGGGCCGAAGCTAGGGGCGGATTGTTTCGGCTCGGTTTCGCTTGAGAGTCGCTGATGAATACCCGTGCGCACTCCGCAACACCCTCACGGTGAGCGTTTCCCGCATGTGAGACCCAATTGACAAACCGGTCATCCAAGGGCAATCGATGCGGAATGCCGGGTCCGTAGAAATCTCTGCATGACCCGTGGGAAAACCATCGAGCACTGGGATGCCGAAGACGTCGACGCCTGGAACTCGGGCGGCAGTAAAGTAGCGAAACGCAACCTGATCTGGTCGATCTTCGCCGAGCACGTCGGTTTCTCGGTGTGGTCCATCTGGTCGGTGATGGTGCTGTTCATGCCGCAGGACGTCTACGGCATCGACGCCGCAGGCAAGTTCTACCTGGTGGCGATGCCCACCTTGGTGGGCGCGTTCATGCGCATCCCGTACACCATCGCCCCGGCGCGCTTCGGTGGCCGCAACTGGACCATCGTCAGCGCGCTGTTGCTGCTGATCCCGCTGGCCCTGACGTTGTGGGTGATGGCCCAGCCCGGCGCGTCCTACACCACGTTCATGATCATCGCCGCGTTCGCCGGCCTGGGCGGCGGCAATTTCGCCTCGTCGATGACCAACATCAACGCCTTCTACCCGCAACGGCTCAAGGGCTGGGCCCTTGGTCTCAACGCCGGCGGCGGCAACATCGGCGTACCGGTGATCCAGCTGATCGGCCTGCTGGTGATCGCCGCGGTCAGCAACACCGCCCCGTACATCGTGTGCGCCATCTACCTGGTTCTGGTCGGCCTGGCCGCCCTCGGTGCGGCCCTGTTCATGGACAACCTGGGCAACCAGCGCTCCAACCTGGGCGCCATGGTCGAGGCGATGCGGTTCAAGCATTCCTGGGTGATGAGCTTCCTGTACATCGGCACATTCGGTTCGTTCATCGGGTTCTCGTTCGCGTTCGGCCAGGTTCTGCAGATCAACTACCTGGCCGGCGGTGACACCCCGGCCCAGGCCTCGCTGCACGCCGCGCAGATCGCCTTCCTGGGCCCGCTGCTCGGTTCCATCTCCCGGCCGTTCGGCGGCAAGCTCGCCGACAAGGTAGGCGGCGGCAAGATCACGCTGTACGTGTTCACCGCGATGATCTTCGCCGCCGGGATCCTGGTCGGTGCCGGAATGCTGGACGACGGTACCGCCGGCGCGCCCACCGGCGGCCAGATGGTCGCCTACGTCGCCGGTTTCATCCTGCTGTTCATCCTGTCCGGCCTGGGCAACGGGTCCACCTACAAGATGATCCCGTCGATCTTCGAGGCCAAGGCCCAGGGGCATGACGAGTGGAGCCGCGAAGAAAAGGCGGCCTGGTCGCGCAGCATGTCGGGTGCGTTGATCGGTTTCGCCGGCGCCGTCGGCGCCCTCGGCGGAGTGGGGATCAACATCGTGCTGCGGATGTCCTACGTCGGTGACGCCAAGTCGGCCACCAATGCGTTCTGGGTGTTCCTCGGCTTCTACGTGGTGTGCGCCATCGTCACCTGGTTCGTGTTCCTGCGGATGCGCTCCGCGGCGCCCACCGGCGAGGTCATCGGTCGCGCTCCGGCGCCGGTGGGGGCGAACTGAACACGGTGACGTCGACGAGCACACGCACCGCGTGTTCGTATTGCGGGGTCGGGTGCGGGATCTCGGTGGAGACCCGCCCCGACCCCGATACGGGTGCGCCCGTCATCGCCCGGGTCAGCGGCGACAAACTGCATCCCACCAACTTCGGGCGGCTGTGCACCAAGGGTGCGACGCACGCGGAGATGATGGCGGCCACCGATGGCCGCCTCACCACCGGGCTGGTGCGGCCCACCCGTGACGAGGAAGCGGTACCCACCCCGGTCGACGACGCGGTGGCCGAGGCGGCGCGCCGGCTCAAGGGCATCGTCGACGAACACGGACCCGATGCCGTCGCGCTGTACGTCTCGGGTCAGATGTCCATCGAGGCACAGTATCTGGCGACCAAACTCGCCAAGGGCTACCTGCGCACCATCCACATCGAATCGAACTCGCGGCTCTGCATGGCCAGCGCCGGAACGGGTTTCAAGCAGTCCCTGGGATCAGACGGTCCGCCGGGGTCCTACACCGACTTCGACACCACCAACCTGTTCTTCGTCATCGGTTCCAACATGGCCGATTGTCATCCGATTCTGTTCCTGCGCATGGCGGACCGGCTCAAAGCCGGCGCCAAACTGATCGTCGTCGATCCGCGCCGTACCACCACCGCCGAACGTGCCGATCTGTTCCTGCAGATCAAGCCGGGCACCGACCTGGCGCTGTTGAACGGGATCCTGCACCTGCTGGTCGAATCCGGCGCCATCGACCAGGATTTCATCACCCGGCACACCCAGGGCTGGGACGATATGCCGGAGTTCCTGGCCGGTTACACCCCGGCCCGGGTGGCGGAGATCACCGGCCTGTCCGAGACCGACATCGTGACCGCGGCCCAGATGATCGCCGAGGCCCGGGACTGGGTGTCGTGCTGGACCATGGGACTCAACCAGAGCACCCACGGCACCTGGAACACCAATGCCATCTGCAATCTGCACCTGGCCACCGGTGCCATCTGCCGGCCCGGCGCCGGGCCGATGTCGCTGACCGGCCAGCCCAACGCCATGGGTGGGCGCGAGATGGGTTACATGGGGCCGGGTCTGCCGGGGCAGCGCGCCGTGGTCAACGCCGATGACCGCGAGTTCGTCGAGCAGCAGTGGGGTCTGGATGCGGGCACCATCCGCACCGACGTGGGGCCGGGCACCATCGCGATGTTCGAGCAGATGGCTGCCGGCCGGATCAAGGCCTGCTGGGTCATCTGTACCAATCCCGTTGCCACCGTGGCCAACCGGTCGACCGTGATCGCCGGGTTGCAGGCCGCCGAGCTGGTGATCACCCAGGACGCCTACCGGGACACCGCCACCAACCGCTACGCCGACGTGGTGCTGCCCGCTACGCTGTGGTCGGAATCCGATGCCGTGATGGTGAACTCCGACCGCACCCTCACGCTGTTGCAGCAGGCATCCGAACCTCTGGGTGCGGCCCGGCCGGACTGGCAGTTGATCTGCGAGGTCGCCACCCACCTCGGCTTCGGCGACGCCTTCGCCTACAAGACCAGCGAGGAGGTGTTCGACGAGATCCGCCGGTTCTGGAACCCCAAGACCGGCTACGACATCCGCGGCGCCAGCTATGCCCGACTCCGTGACAAACCGCTGCAGTGGCCGATACCGTCCGAGAGCGCCGACGGCCGCAACCCGACCCGCTACCGCAACGACGGGGTGAGCCAACACCTGCACGTCAACGACGACGGTACCGTCCCGGCCTTGGCGTTCGCCACGCCGTCGCGGCGTGCGGTGTTCCACCCCAGACCTCATCTGGACGCCAAAGAGCTTCCCGACGATGACTATCCGTTTGTACTCAACACCGGTCGGTTGCAACATCAGTGGCACACCATGACCAAGACCGGGACGGTCGCCAAGCTCAACAAGCTCAACAGCGGCCCGTTCGTGGAGATCAATCCCCTTGATGCTGCGGCTGCCACCGTCCGCACCGGCCAGCAGGTGGAGCTCACCTCGCGCCGCGGCCGGGTGGTGCTACCGGCGCAGGTGACCGACCGGGTGCGGCCCGGCAACGTCTGGGTGCCGTTCCACTGGAACGACGAGCATGGCGAACACCTGACCATCAACGCCTTGACCAACGATGCCGTCGATCCCGACTCGCTGCAGCCGGAGTTCAAGGTGTGCGCGGTGAGCCTGCGCCCCGTCGCACCGGCACCACACCCGCTTGCCGCCGTGCTCGATCTGTCCGATCAGCGGCCACCGCAGCCCACCGATGACGAGAAGATCTACCTCGCAGCGTTTCTCGGCGCCATCGACAGCGTTGACGCGGGTGTCCCCGTGTTGCCGGCCACCGCCCCCGTGCGCACCGAGGTGCGATTGTGGGTGGACGGCATGCTGGCCGGGGCACACTCCAGAACCGCGCGCACCGAAACACACACCAGCACGGGGCCGTTGGTCATGTGGGCGTCGCAGACCGGCAACGCCGAGGAGTTCGCCGCGCAGGTGGCCGACCAACTCGGCGCGCAGTTGGTGAACATGAACGACTGCTCGCTGGACGATCTCGCCGCGGGGCGTGAGGTCATCATCGTCACCTCGACATTCGGGGACGGCGGACCCCCGGACAACGGGGCCGAGTTCTGGGACCGGCTGGAGTCACCCGATGCGCCCAGCCTCGACGGGGTGCGCTACGCCGTGCTCGGCATCGGTGATCGCTCCTACGAAAACTTCTGCGGTCACGCCAAGTCGTTGGACGCCCGGCTGGCCGACCTGGGTGCGGCCAAGATCCTGGACCGCGCCGACGTCGAGGCCTACGACGACGAGCCTATGACGCAGTGGGCCGACCGGGTGACCGCCCTTGTTGCGGACACGCCGGTCACCCGCAAACGCCGGGCCACCGAACCGTTCACCCGCGGCCAACCGGTCCCGGCTCCGCTGGTCCGCAATGTCAGACTCACGCCCGCAGGCTCGGCAAAAGACGTGCGGCAGTTCGGGTTCGACATCTCCGAGCATGTCGCCGAACACGGAATCAGTTATGCCGCAGGTGATTCCCTGGGCGTGGTACCCCGCAACAGCGATTTTGCGGTCGACACGTGGTTGGCGGCCACCGGCCTCGACGGTGGCGAAGAGATCAGGGTCGACGGGGCGCAGACGTCGTTACGCGACGCACTCACCGCAAGCTACGACATCTGCCGTGTCACACCCGGTCTGCTGAAATTCGTCGGTGAGCACTGCGGCGACAAGAGACTCCACAAACGCCGCGACGAACTCGACGCGTGGCTGGTCGACCGCAACGGTCTGGACGTGGTGCGCGAATTCGCTGTCCGAGCCGCTGCGGAGCAGTGGCAGGAGGCGCTGGTGCGGCTCACGCCGCGGCAGTACTCCATCTCGTCGTCACCGCTGGTCAGCCCGCACGAGGTGCAGCTCACCGTGTCCGTCGTGCGGTACCAGGACGGTCTGCGCGGGGGAGTGGCGTCGACGTTTCTGGCCGACCTGCCCGACGGGACGCCGGTGCCGGTTTTCCTGCAGCAGTCGCCGCACTTCCGGCCGCCCACCGAGTCGCACACGCCGATGATCATGGTGGGCCCCGGCACCGGTATCGCCCCGTTCCGCGGATTCCTGCAGGAGCGCCGCGCGCTGGGACACACCGGCGGCAACTGGCTGTTCTTCGGTGATCAGCACCGCGACCAGAACTTCTACTACCGCGCTGATCTCGAGGACATGGTGGCCGATGGTCTGCTCAGCCACCTCGAACTGGCGTTCTCGCGGGACCAGGACAAGAGGGTCTACGTGCAGCACAAGATGCTCGACCACGGGGCGCAGGTCTGGCGGTGGCTGGAAGACGGTGCGCATTTCTACGTCTGCGGCGACGCCACGCGCATGGCGAAGGACGTCGACGACACCCTGACCAAGATCATCAAGACCCACGGCAAGATGTCCGACGATGCTGCGCACGCGTACAAGCGGGGGTTGGTGGCAGACAAACGCTACGTGCGTGACGTGTACTGAGAATGCACTTTCCGTAGTTGAGAATGCTGTTACCATTCGGGCTCACCGGCGAATCTGGGAGTGCACGATGGCGCAGTGGTTCCTGTATGTCCCACAGACCCGGCTCGGTATCGCCGACCTCGTGACCCGGGCGCAGACGGCGGAGGCTGCCGGATTCGACGGAATCGCATTCCTCGATCACCTGGAGACGCCCATGGCTCCGGCGAGTCCGTTGTGGGAAGCGATGACGGTGGCGACCTGGGTGGCGGCCCACACCGCGACGCTGCGCATCGGTCATCTGGTGCTGTGCGACGCGTTCCGGCATCCCGCGGTCCTGGCCAAACAGGCGACCACCCTGGCGGCGGCCTCAGGTGGCCGGTTCGAACTCGGGCTCGGCTCGGGTTCCATGCCCGGGGAGCTGGTGAAGTTCGGCATCTCCGCGGCCACCGCGCGGCAGCGTGTTGATGCACTGGGGCAGACGCTGGAATCACTGCACCACTTCTGGTCCGCAGACCACGAGCTGGCACAGCAGCCGGCTCCCGACACCCCGATCCCGATCGTCCTGGGCGGGGTGGGGCCGCGGATGCTGAACCTGGCGCGGCAGTTCGCCGACTGGTGGAACCTACCGGCCAACGAGCTGGCGCGACTGCCCGAACTGCTGCCCGCGATCGGTGCGGTGCGGGTCTCGGTGCAACAGATGGTCGGATTCGTGCGCGCGGGCGACGACGTCGCCGCGGTGACGGAGAAAGCCCGCCGGCGCTGGAGTGTGCTGGGCTCAGGTCTGGTGTGCGGCGACGCGGACACGCTCACACGCCATTTCGCGCAGCTGGAAAGTCAAGGCGTGCAGCGGTTTTACGTATGGTTTGCCGACTCGGCCCCGCCGGAGTCGATCGCCGAGTTCGGGCAGACCGTGATCCGCGAGGCCGTTGGCCTACCCGGACTGGTCTGATCCTCGGTAACCCGACCGGATCAACGCGTTGGTGGGACGCAGAAAACCCGGCTGCTGACGACGGCGGATCGCGCGCAGACACCCGAGCGGGATGACGCGCTTGAAGAAGACAGAGGCGTCGAACGTGCCGCGCACCTCGGCGACATAGGACCTCGGAAGCCCGAACCTGACGAGGCCTTGACTGACGTCGATGAGGTCCGCCCGGCGAACGGCTTCCACCAGCGGCGCGTACGGCCGGTCCGGACCGTAGGTGGCGAACCGATGATGTTCGGCCACCATGAGCGCCAACTCCTCGGACCAGCCCTGGCGCCCCGTCGCCGTCAACCACGCGTCCTGCGCCTCGATGGACGGCACCAGGTAATCGAGCGTGTCGAACGCCGCCAGATCGTGAAACGCTGCGGCGATGGCCAGCTTGTCGTCACGATCGGCGGTCTCGGGTGTCAGCGCGCGGGCGAAGTTGAGCACCCGGTACGCGTGCGCCCGGTAGGCGGCCCACCCCGCGTCGTCACCGCGCGCCCGGTCGTGATGAGCGTCGAGGATCTCGTCGATCAACGCGGAGCTGCGGACGATCCCGGGCACAGGCACGCCCTGATGGTACGAGCATCTGGGTGAGAATGACTCAGATGGACTCCGATCAGCACGACGCGCGGGACCCGTACGTGCGCGTCTACGCCTCCCGCGTGCACAACCTGAGGTCAGTGGACGTCGCCGCCCCGCGTGATGCGTTTGTGGTGTTCACCGGTGTGTCCGGGTCGGGGAAGTCGTCACTGGCGTTCGGGACCGTCTACGCCGAGGCGCAGCGCCGTTACTTCGAATCCGTGGCGCCGTACGCGCGCCGGTTGCTGCTGCCCAACGACGCTCCGAAGGTCGACGACATCACCGGGTTGCCGCCCGCGGTGGCGTTGCAGCAACGCCGGGGAGCCACGAGCTCACGCTCCACCGTCGGCACCGTCACCACCTTGTCGAACCTGTTGCGGATGCTGCTGTCCCGCGCCGGGAGCTACCCGCCCGGCGCGACGGAACGGCTGGACTCCGACGCGTTCTCCCCGAACACGACGGTGGGCGCGTGCCCGGAATGCCATGGGATCGGCCGGATCCACCGGGTGACCGAGCAGACACTGGTGCCCGACCCGACGCTGACCATCCGCGAGGGCGCGGTGGCCGCCTGGCCCGGCGCGTGGCAGGGGCAGAACCTGCGCGACATCTTGATCACCCTGGGTTACGACATCGACAAACCGTGGCGCAAACTCAGTAAACGGCAACGGGATTGGATTCTGTTCACCGACGAACAGCCCACTGTCGAGATCGACCCCAGCCAGCATCCCGTCACCGCCGACTACTACTACAACGGCACTTTCTCCAGCGCCGAACGCCACGTGAGGCACACGTTGGCCAACTCCCAGAGCGCGATGATGCGGCGCCGGGTCCTGCAGTACGTCGACAGTGTGGACTGCCCCGTGTGCGGGGGCTCCGGGTTGCGTCCCGAAGCCCTGGCGGTGACCTTCGCCGGTCGCAACATCGCCGAACTGGTGGCACTGCCCCTGACCGTGCTGGCCGAAGTGCTGCAACCCGCTGCCACCAGGACGGAATTCGAGGCCGCCTACGAATCCACCGAGTCGGGCGAGTTCACCGAGGTGGCCACCATGATCGCCGCCGATCTGGTGGCCCGGATCGCGGTGCTGGTGGATCTGGGGCTCGGCTACCTGAGCCTGCACCGCCGCACCCCGACGGTGTCGCCGGGGGAGTTGCAGCGGTTGCGGCTGGCCACCCAGCTGCGGGCCGGGCTGTTCGGTGTCCTGTACGTCCTCGACGAGCCGTCTGCCGGTCTGCATCCGGCCGATGCCCAACCTCTGCTCGACGTGCTGGATCGGCTACGCCGCGCCGGGAATTCGTTGTTCGTGGTCGAACACGACATGGACGTGGTGCGCCGCGCCGACTGGGTCGTGGACGTGGGCCCCGGCGCCGGCGAACTCGGCGGCGACGTGCTCTACAGCGGGCCGGTGGACGGGTTGGCCGAAGTCGAACCGTCGGTCACCCGGCGGTATCTGTTCGGTCGAAAGAGGCCCGAGCGTAGCACCACCCGAACGCCGGCCGGGACCCTCGGACTGCGGGGCATCACCTTTCACAATCTGCGCGACGTCGACGTCGACCTCCCGCTGGGTGCGTTCGTCGCCGTCACCGGGGTGTCCGGGTCAGGGAAGTCGACGCTGGTGTGCAAGGTCCTCGGTGACGTGATGGCCCGGCAGCTGGGCCGCGCCGAGCTCACCGACGACGGCACCGAGGATTCCGAACTGCTCGACATCGATGCCGACGCCAGCATCGGTGTCACGGTCAACGGCGCCGAGATCATCGACCGGCTGGTCACCGTCGACCAGAAGCCGATCGGCCGCACTCCGCGCTCCAACCTGGCCACCTACACCGGTCTGTTCGATGCGGTGCGAAAGGCATTCGCCGACACCGATGAAGCCCGCCGGCGTGGCTGGAGCGCGGGCCGGTTCTCGTTCAACGTCGCCGAGGGACGGTGTGCGACCTGTCAGGGTGAGGGTTTTGTGGCGGTGGAGCTGCTGTTCCTGCCCGGCACGTACGCCACCTGCCCGGCGTGCCACGGCGCCCGGTACTCCGAGGAGACGTTGGAGGTCACCTTTCGGGGGCGCACCATTGCCGATGTGCTGGCCATGACGGTCGACGAGGCCGTGGACTTCCTGGCCGAGCTGCCCAGTGCGGCAAGGAGTCTGACGACGCTGCGTGATGTCGGGCTCGGGTATCTGCGTCTCGGCCAGCCGGCCACGGAACTGTCCGGCGGTGAGGCGCAACGCATCAAGCTGGCCACCGAGTTGCAGCGCGCCAAACGCGGGCACACGCTCTACGTCCTCGACGAGCCCACCACCGGTCTGCATCCCTCCGATGTCGAACTGCTGGAACGGCAGTTGCATCGCCTGGTCGACGCCGGCAACACCGTCGTGGTGGCCGAACACGATATGAACGTCGTCGCAGGCGCCGATCACGTCATCGATCTCGGGCCCGGCGGCGGGGACGAGGGCGGTGCGGTGGTGGTGGCGGGCACCCCCCGGGAGGTGGCTGCGCACCAGACGAGCCGGACCGCACCGTATCTGGCGGCCGCGCTGGGACATTAGGCACCTGCCTCGAGTCAGGCTTGCTCGTGGCCCGGTGCGGCTTACCGGGTGACGTTCCTGAGTTCGGCGAGGGTTTCGCGGATGTGCGCGGCAAATTCGCGCGCCGAGCGATCGGCAAGCCAGCGTTCGAAGGCGACCTTGAACACGGCGATCCCGGTCTCTGCGGTCAGGCTGGCCGCCGGCTCACCAATACCGCGGCGCCGCAATGCATCTCCGATGGTCGACGCCATCGAGGCCAGCTTGATCAGTTCGCGTTCCTGCAGTCCCGGGTTGGCTGCGATGACGGTCTGGCGTTTCCGGCTGTAGGGCCGACGCTGGTCGAAGAACCCGGATACCGCCGCCAGTGCGTCGGCGACGGCATCCAGCGGCGGCACTGTCGCGGGGACGGCGTCGAGGGCCCCGGCGATCGACTGTGCCAGCTCGTTGCCGCGGAACAGCACTTCGCGCTTGTCGGCGAAGTGCCGGAAGAAGGTGCGCTCGGTCAATCCGGCACGTTCGGCGATCTCGGCGACGGTGGTCTCGTCGAATCCGCGCTCGTCGAACAGTTCCAGTGCCGCCCGCTCCAGGCGGCCCCGCGCGTCCGGTTCCCATCGACCCATGCGGGAATTCTACGGCGATGACAGACGCTGACATCAGGCGTAGGTTGATGTCACCCACTGACATCGCACGGAACGAAGGAACGATCATGCGCATTTTTGTCACCGGTGCCTCCGGACACATCGGCTCACTGGTTGTCCGCGAGTTGCTCGACCACGGCCACCAGGTCACCGGCCTGGCCCGCTCGGACACCTCCGCCCGGGCGCTCGAGGCGGCAGGTGCCGGCGTCACCCGCGGAACACTCGATGACCTCGACGTCTTGGCCGCCGCTGCCGCAGACGCCGACGGGGTGATCCACCTGGCCTTCAAACACGATTTCGCCGACTACGCCGGTGCCGCCGTCGCCGACCTGAAGGCCGTCGAGGCGATGGGAGCCACGCTGGAGGGCTCGGGCAAACCGTTCATCAACACCTCCGGCACCGCCATGCTGGCCATCGGGTCGGCGGGTGCGCTGGGTACCGAGAACAGCCACGTGGACCCGTCGGGAGCGCGCGTCGCCTCCGAAAACGCCACCCTGGCTCTGGCCGATCGCGGTGTCCGTGCCGCAGTGGTCCGACTGGCGCCCACCGTGCACGGACCCACCGACCACCACGGTTTCATCCCGACGCTCATCGCGAACGCACGAAAGACGAGACAGGCGCTCTACATCGGTGACGGCGCCAACCGCTGGCCCGCCGTTCACAACCTCGATGCCGCACGCCTGTACCGGTTGGCCGTGGAGTCGGCGCCGGCCGGTTCACGACTGCACGGTGCGGCGGAGCAGGGCATCCCGTTCCGGGACATCGCTTCGGCGATCGGCGCCCAACTCGGTGTCCCCGCCGTCAGCGTCACCCAAGATCATGCCACCGAGCAGCTGGGCTTCATCGGATGGGTTGCCTCGCTGGACAATCCGACCTCCAGCAAGCAGACCCAGCGGCTACTGGGCTGGACCCCGCAACACCCGGGCCTGCTCGAGGATCTCGAGTCGGGACGTTATTTTGCCTGACCTCGGTCGGCCGCCAAATGGATGGCTTTCCTAAAAGGGTGATCTGCGTGTGGGTTTGCCCAGCGCACGTTGCAGGGCGTTGTGTTCGCGTTCGGCGTTGATGTGTTGTTGGCGGTCTTGGTCGCGGGTGCGTTTGCGGATGGG
>NZ_JBDGJH010000033.1:0-49735 GCF_057656995.1 Mycobacterium sp. Soil_C_30
TTCGGCCGGCGGGCCCGCCGGTGCATGGTCGGTCCCGGCCGGGGCGCCGGGGACCGGGATCCGGACGGGTACCTCGGGGCCGGCGGGAAGTGTCGCAGCCGGCGCGCCGGGCGTGCCGGCCGCGCTGGGCGTACCCGGTGTGCCCGAGATACGCACGGGGCGTTCCGGATTGCCGGGATCCTGCGCGGCGGTGACCGCCTGGGGCCGGGGCGCGGGGGTGTTCTCGGGCAGCGGGGTGTTCAGGGGCGGCGGAGGTGCGCCCTCGGCCGGCTTGGGGGTGCCCACCACCATCCAGTTGCCTGCGGGGTCCTGCACCAGGTGCGCGGTGTCACGGGACGGGATCATCCCAAGCCCGCGCGCCGCTTCGGCCAGCGCGGGCGCCGCCTGGGCCTCCAACACGTCGCGTTCGAGGGCCTCTTTCTGTTGCAGCAGCGCTTCATTGGTCTGCTTGGCGCTGCCCAGCTGGTAGGACCGTTCGGCGGCGTCGGTGGACAACCACAGTGTCACCCCCAGACCGACGCCCAGGGCCCCGATCACCAGGACCACGAACGGGACGCGGGCGGCCAGTGCCTGCGGACGCAGGTCGATGGTCTCCAGCCGGGTGATGATCCGCTGACGCAGCGGAACACGAACCACCTTCGGCGCCTTGGCCTTCCGGGCCTTGGCGCGCGCCTTGGCCTGGCTGGCGTTCTTGGCCGGCGCGGGACGGCGGACCGGTGTGGTGGCCGGCGCATGCCCGGGCGGGGTGCCCAGACCGCGCGGTTCGCGGCCGGGCGCACGGCCGCGGGTGGCCTTGGCACCCTTGGTCTTACGCGTGCGGGCCGGTTCAGCCGGGGTGCGCGGCTTCTTGCCCTTGCCCTTGGGCTCGGACTTGGTGTCCGGGCGGCCACGACGCCGGTCGGCACTGCGGATGACGATCTCGTCGTCAGGGTGCTGCGCCTTCGGACTGCTGCTGCGCTTGGTTTTCATCACCGCACCCTCCCTGTCAGTCGCTCTACCGCGCGCAGCCGGACCGCGGCGCTACGTGGATTACGGTCGATCTCGTCGGCGTCGGCGCGTTCGGCACCTCGCGTCAACGACCCGAATTCCGGTTCGTGCCCTGGAAGTTCGACAGGCAGGCCCGGCGGGGTGCGGCTGGCCGTGGCCTCGGCGAAAACGCTCTTGACGATGCGGTCCTCCAGAGACTGGTAGGCCATCACCACCACACGACCGCCCGGCCGCAGCGCCGCGAGCGCGGCGGGTAACGCCGCGCGCAGCGAATCGAGTTCGGCGTTGACGGCCACCCGCAGCGCCTGGAAAGTGCGCTTGGCCGGATGCCCGCCGGTGCGCCGCGCCGGCGCCGGGATGGCGTCGTAGAGCAGTTCGACCAGGTCGCCCGTGCTCACGAACGGCTGGCGCTGCCGGCGGCGGATCACCTCTTTGGCGATCTTGCTGGCGAACTTCTCTTCGCCGAACTCCCGCAGGATCGCCGTCAGCGGTCCATGGTCGTAGGTGTTGAGGATGTCGGCGGCCGTCAGCGGCAGATCAGGATCCATCCGCATGTCCAACGGGGCGTCGGCGGAGTAGGAGAATCCCCGCTCGGTGCGGTCCAGCTGCATCGACGACACACCGAGGTCGAAGAGCACCCCGTCCACCGAATCAAATGCGGCATAACCGGATTCGGTCAGCGCGTCGGCGATGCCGTCGTAGCGGGTGCGGACCAGTGTCACCCGCTCACCGAAGCGGGCCAACCGGCCACCGGCGATCTCGAGTGCGGAGGGATCACGGTCCAGCCCGACGGCGCGCAGCCCGGGCAGATCGGTCAACAGTCGTTCGGTGTGACCGCCCGCTCCCAGAGTGGCGTCCACGTAGACCGCGCCCGACCCGTCGGCGGCGCGTGCGGTCAACGCCGGGGCGAGCAGCTCGACACACCGGTCGAGGAGAACCGGGATGTGCCCGTACTCGGCTCCCCCGGGACCTCCGCCCCGATTTTCGTCCGCCACCGCGACACCGCTTCCTGTTGTTCTGCACACCGACATCCGGCGGAGCGGGCGGACGGCCCTTGCCTCCAGGTCCCTGTCCGAGAGCGAGAACCTGGCGTTGGGGAAGTACGCCAGGGTCGGCTCGGGCAGAGGCCACGAGGCACGGGCACGTGCCGGCTCACATTCCGGATGGGCCTCCCAATCAGATGATGTCGCTGAGTGCTTCATCGCTGGCCGCGGAGAAGTTCTCTTCGTGTAGCTGCTGGTAGTCCTGCCAGGCCTGGGCGTCCCAGATCTCCAGGTAGTCGACGGAGCCGATGACCACACACTCCTTCGACAGACCGGCGTAGCGCCGGTGGTCGGCGGACAGGGTGATCCGGCCTTGTGCGTCCGGGTGCTGCTCGTCGGTGCCCGCCGCCAGGTGGCGCAGGAAGGCCCGGGCGTCGGGGTTGCTGCGCGATGCCTGCGCAGCCCGGCGAGCCACCTGCTCGAACTCCGCACGCGGGTAGACGGCAAGGCTGTGATCTTGGCTCTTGGTGACCATCAACCCTCCTGCCAGTGCGTCGCGGAACTTGGCGGGCAGTGTCAGCCGCCCCTTGTCGTCGAGCTTGGGCGTGTAGGTGCCGAGAAACACTCGTCACCTCCAGGCCCCGCGGTTCGGATCCCGTCCTCTCCAACGTCAGCCACGATACCCCACAATCCCCCACTTTTCTCCATCTGTTGCCACTTTGAGAGTGTCGCGCCCCACCCCGCTCCCCAAACGGCCCCCCGCCAGCGCCGGGCGGGGTCGACGAAGAGACCTGCGCGTCTCATCTCGAGGAGAGAAAGAGCAGGTCAGCCGTGTGTAGGCAACAAAAAAGGCCCCTAGTGGGGCCTTGTGGGGGAAGCGGGGGGGCGGGACCAGGGCCGGCGCGCGGGTTCAGGCGCGCCGGTTCAGCTCACTGGTCGAAGCGGCGACGGAAACGGTCCTCCATCCGGCTGGTGAACGAACCACCGCCGCCCTTGGACTTCTTCTGACGATTCGCGCCACCGGGGGCCGGGGCCGACTTGTCCTTGCCGACGCCACGCGGACCGGTGATGGCGTACACGACGCCGCCGAACATCACGATGAATCCGATGACGGACAGGATCGGGAAACCACCGATCATGGTCGCCTTGAACGCGACGCCGCACACCAGCATCGCCAGACCGATCACGAAGAGCGCGGCACCCTGCAGTCGGCGGCGAGCGGACGGGGCGCGAAGATTGCCGCCGCGGACACTGGAAGCGAACTTCGGGTCCTCGGCGTAGAGAGCGCTCTCGATCTGGTCGAGCATGCGCTGCTCATGATCGGAGAGTGGCATTCGTCCCTCCTTGCCGGCGCGGCGGGTCGTGACCGAGGGGCCGGTGGGCCTCTCTTGTGGTCGGAGTGGTGCGGGTGTGTACAACTAGTTGCCCGCTTTTGCGAGCTGCTAACAACGATGATACGAGGTGAATCTGAGCCGTACCACCTAGTTCGCCTTCCGATTGTATGACTTACGACATCTGTGAGATGCACTCCCCTCACCGAAGATAATGAGTTCGTCAGGGAAACTCGGTTCGTCGAGTGAAACCACCAACGAAGAACGACGCCGCGACGGCTACCGGAGGACATCGAGCATTGGCGACATATCTCATCGACCTGTCGCCCGACGCCATGCGCCACCGCCTCGGGGACGCGCTCAGCGTGTACGTCGATGCCATGCGCTACCCCCGCGGGACGGAGGACCAGCGCGCGTCGATGTGGCTGGAACACACCCGCAGAAAGGGCTGGAAAGCCGTGGCCGCCGTCGAGGTCGACGCCGAGCCCTCCGCGGAGCCGGCCGACCCGGATTTCACCTCGGCGCCCCTGCTGGGGGTGGCCTACGGGTATTGCGGCGCACCGGACCAGTGGTGGCAGCAGCAGGTGGTGCAGGGACTGCGCCGCGCCGGACGCAGCGCCACCGAGATCAATGACCTGATGAGCAGCTATTTCGAACTCACCGAACTGCACATCAACCCACCGGCGCAGGGCCGCGGCCTGGGTGAGGCGCTGGCCCGCCGACTGCTCGCCGGCCGGGCCGAAGCCCACGTGCTGCTGTCGACACCGGAGATCAACGGCGAAGCCAACCGGGCGTGGCGGCTGTACCGCAGGCTCGGCTTCACCGACGTGATCCGCGGCTATCACTTCGCCGGCGACCCGCGCGCGTTCGCGATCCTCGGCCGCGATCTTCCCCTCTAGCGGGGAGTCCACCGCCCCGGTCTGGCACGATGACCCGGTGCGCAGGCCACAACACCCCCGCCGGATCCGGATGCTCGCCCTGGCCGTCCTGCTCCTGGTGGTCGCTCCCCTGGCGGTCGGATGCGTCAAGGTGCGCACCACGCTCACCGTCTCCCCCGACGACCTGGTGTCGGGGCAGATCATCGCCGCGGCGAAACCGGCCGACGATCAGGACAAGGGCCCGCAGTTCTCGTCCAACGTGCCGTTCTCGCAGAAGGTCGCGATCAGCGACTACACCGACAACGACGGGTATGTGGGCTCGGAGGCGGTGTTCTCCAACCTCAGCTTCGCCGAGGTGCCGCAGCTGGCCAACATCAACCCCGACGCCGCGGGCGTCGACCTGTCCTTCCGCCGCGCCGGCAACCTGGTGATCCTCGAAGGCCGCGTGGACCTGACCTCGCTCACCGACCAGGAAGCCGAGGTGGAACTGACCGTGTCGTTCCCCGGCGAGATCACCTCCACCAACGGCAACCGCATCGACACCGACATCGTGGAGTGGAAACTCAAGCCGGGAATCGTCAACACCATGAGCGCGCAGGCTCGCTACACCGACCCGAGCACCCGCTCGTTCACCGGAGGTGCGCTGGTGCTGGGCATCTCGTCGCTGGTGGTCGCGGGCCTGGTGGGGCTGCTGGCCTGGATGGCCAGGGACCGCTCACCGCGGTTCAACAACCGCTAGTCAGACCTTCGCCATCAGGCCCAGGTTGGCCAGCACCTCACCGGTGGCCCGGGCGAAGTTCAGCGTGCAGAAGTGCAGACACGGCGCGCCTTCGGCGATCAGCCGGGCGCTCATCTCGGTGGCCAGTTCGATGCCGACCTTGCGGACCTCATCGCGGTCCTCCTCGGGACCGGAGCCCGCGGCGGCGGTCAGCCGGTCCAGTAGCGCCGGCGGGATCTGCGAGCCGGCCAGCTCACACTGCCGGCGCAGCACCCGCAGCGACGTGATGGGCATGAGCCCGGGGATCAGCGGTTTGGCGCCCTGCTCGGGGTCGGCGGCCACCACCCGGTCACGCAGACGCAGGTAGTCGTCGACGTCGAAGAACATCTGGGTGATGGAGTACTCGGCGCCGGCCCGCAGCTTGCCCACCAGGTTGGCGGTGTCCTGCTCGAGGTCGACCGCACGAGGATGACCCTCGGGGAACGAGGCCACCCCGACGTGGAAGTCACCGAGCCCGCGCACCATCTCGACCATCTCGACGGCGTACTCGAGGCCCTCGGGGTGCTTGACCCACTCTTCGTGCACCCCGCCCTGCGGATCACCGCGCAACACCAGCACGTTCTGGATACCGCGGTCGGCGTAGGCGCCGATCATCGCGCGCAGCTCGCCCACCGAGTGCCCGACGGCGGTCAGGTGCGCAACCGGCAGCAGCGTGGTGGACTCCGCCAGCTGGCCGACGACACGGACGGTGCGGTCACGGGTGGAGCCGCCCGCGCCGTAGGTGACCGACACGAACGCCGGTCCCATCGGTTCGAAGATCCTGGCCGCGCGCCACAGACGCGCCTCGGCGGCGGCGTCCCGCGGCGGGTAGAACTCCACGGAGAACGGCACCCGGTCGCTGCCGACCTGGGCGATCCGGTCCACGACCGATGTCGTGCTGCTACCGGCACTCCTGGTTTTCACCCACCCAGCATAAGTGCGGCCGGGAGCCGTCGGCGCGCCCGCGCGACACCACACCGGTGGTCTGAGTCACGCGAACGGACGCCGACGCTCTACCCTTGTATGCGCTCGGGGGACTGCACACCGGATGCGAGCCTGCAAGCAGGAGAAAGGGGCGCCGCGCTGAGCGTCGAAGTCGCGGCACCGACAGCTATGGAGCTGGCCGGCGCCGTCACCGAGCAATTGCGGCTTTACCTGCGGGAACGCCGGGAAGCCGCCGCGTACATCGGCACCGATTACGACGGGCTGATCGCTGCGCTGGAGGAATTCGTGCTGCGCGGCGGCAAGCGGCTGCGCCCACTGTTCGCCTACTGGGGCTGGCGGGCGGTGGCACCCGACCAAAGCGGTGACGCCGCCAAGACCCTGGACCCCGACGTTCTGCGCCTCTTCGGCGCGCTGGAACTGCTGCAGGCGTGCGCCCTGGTCCACGACGACGTGATCGATGCGTCGGCCACGCGCCGCGGCTGGCCCACCGTGCACGTCCACTTCACCGACCTGCACCGCCAACAGAGCTGGCGTGGATCCGCCGGCCAGTTCGGGCTGTCGGCGGCGATCCTGCTCGGGGACCTGTCGTTGTGCTGGGCGGACGACATCATCGCCACCGCTCCCCTGTCCGTGGACGCACACCGCCGGGTGCGGCGCGTCTGGTCGGACATCCGCACCGAGGTGCTCGGCGGCCAGTACCTGGACATCGTGAACGAGTCCAGCGGCGACGAGTCCATCGAATCGGCCATGAAGGTCAACACCTTCAAAACCGCCTCCTACACCATCGCCCGCCCGCTGCAGCTGGGTGCGGCCGCGGCCGCTGACCGGCCCGACGTGCAGGCCATCTTCCACGAGGTCGGCAACGATCTGGGCGTGGCGTTCCAGCTGCGCGACGACGTGCTCGGTGTGTTCGGCGACCCGGCGGTCACCGGTAAGCCGTCCGGTGATGACCTGCGCTCCGGGAAGCGCACCGTGCTGCTGGCCGAAGCGGTGGAACGCTCCGGGAAATCGGATCCCCTCGCCGCCGAACTGCTGCGCACCTCGGTGGGCACCGAACTGACCGAACCCCAGGTTCGGGAGCTGTGTCAGGTGATCGAGTCGGTGGGTGCGCTGGCCGCGGTGGAAGCCCGCATCGAGACGTTGACGCGCCGGGCCACCGACATGCTGGCGACGGCGCCGATCAGCGAGCAGGCGAAGATCGGTCTGGCCGAACTCGCCAGATTGGTCTCCAACCGGTCGGCCTGAGCAGCTGATGACGTCATCCACCGCGGAACGCCCGAGTCATCTGGCGCGCCTGCGCGCGTTCAGCCAGACCGAGGAGGCCCGGCCGGCGCTGCTCGGGTTCCTCGGTGCGCTCATGATCACCGCGGGTGGGTTGGGGGCGGGCAGCACCCGCTCCCAGGATCCCGTCCTGGAGTCGATGCACCTGTCGTGGCTGCGGTTCGGGCACGGCCTGGTGCTGTCCTCGGTGTTCCTGTGGGGCGGCGTCGCGGTGATGCTGGTGGCCTGGCTGTGGTTGGGCCGACGGATGCTCGACCGCAGCACACACCATGTGGACGAGTACACGATGGTGGCCACCACCGGCTTCTGGCTGGCTCCCCTGCTGCTGTCGGTGCCGCTGTTCAGCCGCGACACCTATTCCTACCTGGCGCAGGGCGCGCTGCTGCGGGACGGCTTCGACCCCTATGCGGTGGGACCGATCGAGAATCCGAACCCGTTGCTGGACAACGTGAGTCCGATCTGGACCACCACCACCGCCCCGTACGGTCCGGCGTTCATCCTGGTGGCCAAGTTCGTCACCATGCTCGTCGGCGACAACGTCGTCGCCGGCACCATGGTGTTGCGGCTGTGCATGCTGCCCGGGCTGGCCCTGCTGATCTGGGCCGCACCGCGCATCGCCCGGCACCTGGGCACCAACGGCGCTGTGGCGCTGTGGATCTGTGCACTCAATCCGCTGGTGATCATCCACCTGATGGGCGGGGTGCACAACGAGATGCTGATGGTCGGGCTGATGATGGCCGGCATCGCTTTCGTGTTCGCGCACCGGTTCGTCACCGGGGTGGCACTGGCCGCGGTGGCCGTGGCGGTCAAAGCCACCGCCGGGCTGGCCCTGCCCTTCATGGTCTGGGTGTGGATGCGGGCGCTGCGGGACCGGCGCGGTTATCGCACACTGCCGGCCTTCGCGATCGCCGCCACGGGTTCGGTGGCGATCTTCGTGGGGGTGTTCGCCATCTTGTCCCTGGCGGCCGGGGTGGGTCTGGGTTGGCTCACCGCACTGGCCGGGTCGGTCAAGATCATCAACTGGCTCACCATTCCCACCGCCATCGCCAATGTCACCAACGCCGTGGGCGGGCTGTTGGTGCCGGTCAACTTCTACGCCGTGCTGGACGTGACCCGCATTGCCGGCATCCTTGTCATCGCGGTCAGCCTGCCGCTGCTGTGGTGGCGTTACCGCCACGATGACCGTGAGGTGGTGCTGGGCATCGGCTGGGCGATGCTGGTGGTGGTGTTGTTCGTTCCGGCCGCGCTGCCCTGGTACTACACCTGGCCGCTGGCGGTGATCTCGGCGATCGCCCAGTCCCGGCGGGCCGTCGCGGCCATCGCCGGGTTCTCCACCTGGATCATGGTGATCTTCAAACCCGATGGCTCCCATGGCATGTACGTGTGGATCCACGTGATACTGGCCACCGCGTGCGCGGTCGGGGCGTGGTACTGGCTGCGCCGCGAGGACACCGCCACCCGCGAGACGGTCCAGTAGGCCGCTGTCTAGTACGCCATGGCCTGGGCGCGGCGGACCACCTCGCGCGCCTGATGGGCGTGCAGCGCGTCGACCGGCCGGGCATTGAGCACCGACTCGCGGTTGCCGTCGAAGGTCGCCGTCAGCGAGGAGTCCGCGGTGAACAGCCAGCGCAGGATCTCGGTGTCGCGGTAGCCGCCGTCACGCAGCACTGCCAGCAACCCGGCCAGCGGCTTGACCACCTGCCCGGACGGGGTGAAGAAGATCTGCGGTACCACCACCACGCCGTCCCGCCGCAGCGCCACCAGGTGGCCGTCGCGCAGGTACTGGTGCACCTTCGTGACGGGGATACCGAGCATGTGGGCGACGGTAGGCAGGTCGTGGACCGGTTCGGCCGGATCGAGCACGTCGTCGCCCGCGGGGATGCTGCTCACCGGAGAAGTGTAGGACGCCGGGCGGCGGCCTTGCCATCGCATTGGCCGCAACCGGTCACGCTTACCATGGCCCGGTGACCGCACCGCCGCCGCATGACCCGCTCGAGGGCACCCTGCTGGACGGTCGCTACCGGGTGGAGACCCAGATCGCGACCGGCGGGATGTCAACGGTGTATCGCGGCACCGACATCCGCCTCGACCGGCCCGTCGCGATCAAGGTGATGGACTCCCGGTATGCCGGTGACCACCAATTCCTGACGCGCTTTCAACTGGAAGCACGCGCCGTGGCCCGGCTGTCGCACCCGGGCCTGGTGGCCGTCTTCGACCAGGGCGGCGGAGAACCCAGCGGGTGGCCGCCCTTTTTGGTCATGGAGCTCGTGGAGGGCGGCACACTGCGCGAACTGCTGCGTGAGCGCGGGCCGATGCCGCCACACGCCGTCACCGCCGTGCTGCGGCCCCTGTTGGGGGGACTGGCCGTGGCGCACCGCGGCGGCCTGGTGCACCGCGACGTCAAACCGGAGAACGTCTTGATCTCCGACGACGGCGACGTCAAGCTGGCCGATTTCGGTCTGGTGCGGGCCGTCGCGCAGGCCGGGATCACCTCCACCAGCGTCATTCTGGGCACCGCGGCCTATCTGTCTCCCGAGCAGGTCAGCAGCGGCAACGCCGGCCCCCGCAGCGACGTCTATTCGCTGGGCATCCTGACCTACGAATTGCTCACCGGCACAACACCGTTCACCGGCGATACCTCCCTGGCCGTCGCATACCAGCGGCTCGAACACGATGTGCCGCCCCCCAGCGCCGGAATCACCGGTGTGCCGGCGCAGTTCGACGAGCTGGTGCTGCGCGCGACGGCCCGCGATCCCGGCGATCGTTATGCCGACGCCATGGACATGAGTGCCGACCTCGAAGACATCGCCGTCGACCTCGGGCTGCCGCCGTTCCGGGTTCCCGCACCACGGAACTCGGCCCAACACACCTCGGCGGCCCGGCATCACAGCCGGATCAACGAGGCGCAGACCACGCAGCAGCGGCCGCACAATCCCACCCGGGTGTTCACCCGGGGACCCGACGACTGGCAGGAACCGCAGCCCCCTGCCGAGCAACCAGTCCCCGATGTCGAATACGACTCGCGGGCAGCTCAGTTCGCCGGCATCGAGATCTCGGAGTTCGAGTGGGCGCGCCAGCGCGCCCGCCGGATGACGCTGGTGTGGGTGCTGGTGGTGCTGATCCTCACCGGCGGGGTGGCCGCCGCGGCGTGGACGCTGGGCAGCAACTTGACGAGTCTGATCTAGAGCGCTGGTCCCGGCCCGGATCTCCTTCGACTGCTCGTCCCTCGCAGCCTCGGCCTCCGGGCGCTGGTCCCGGCCCGGATCTCCTTCGACTGCTCGTCCCTCGCAGCCTCGGCCTCCGGGCGCTGGTCCCGGCCCTAGTCGCGCAGCATCTCCGCGACCAGGAACGCCAACTCCAGCGACTGCTGGGTGTTCAACCGCGGATCGCAGGTGGTCTCGTACCGGCCGCCCAGGTCGTCGTCCGAGATGTCCTGTGCCCCACCGAGACACTCGGTGACGTTCTCGCCCGTGATCTCGACGTGGATACCGCCGGGATGGGTGCCGAGCCCATGATGCACCTCGAAGAAGCCCTGCACCTCGTCGACGATGCGGTCGAAGTGACGGGTCTTGTATCCGGTCGAGGACTCGTGGGTGTTGCCGTGCATGGGATCGCACTGCCAGATCACCTGATGACCGGTGGCCTGCACCTTCTCGATGATCGGCGGCAACAGATCACGGACCTTGCTGTTACCCATCCGGGTCACCAGCGTCAAGCGGCCCGGCTCGTTGTTGGGGTCCAGGCGCTCGACGTACTCGACCGCCATCTCCGGGGTGGTGGTGGGCCCGAGCTTGACGCCGATCGGGTTGGCCACCACCTCGGCGAAGGCGATGTGCGCGCCGTCGAGTTGACGGGTGCGCTCGCCGATCCAGATGTAGTGCGCGCTGAGGTCGTAGAGCTTGGGCTCCGCTTCCGTTTCCCCGTAGGTGTCGGTGGACAGCCGCAGCATCGCACGCTCGTAGTCGAGCACGAGCGCCTCGTGGCTGGCGAAGATCTCGGCGGTCTGCAGGTTGCGATCGGCCACGCCGCAGGCGCTCATGAACCGCAGCGCGCGGTCGATCTCCCCCGCCAGCGCCTCGTAGCGGGCACCGGCCGGTGAGGTGCGGACGAACTCGCGGTTCCAGTCGTGCACCAGGTGCAGCGAGGCCAGGCCCGACGACGTCAGCGCCCGCACCAGGTTCATCGCGGCGCTGGCGTTGGCGTAGGCACGCACTAGCCGCGAGGCGTCGTGTTCGCGCACCGCGGCGTCCGGGGCGAAACCGTTGACCATGTCACCGCGGTAGGACCGCAGCCCGAGGGCGTCGATGTCGGAGGACCGCGGCTTGGCGTACTGCCCGGCGATCCGGGCCAGCTTCACCACCGGCATGCTCGAGCCGTAGGTCAGCACCACGGCCATCTGCAGCAGAGCGCGGATATTGGCCTTGATGTGCGGCTCGGTGTTGTCGGCGAAGGTCTCGGCGCAGTCACCGCCTTGCAGCAGGAACGCCTCACCGCGCGCCACCTGGGCCAGCAGCCCCTTCAGCTTCTCGACCTCGGACGGCACGGTGACCGGGGGGACACTCTCGAGCACGGTGCGCATGGCCTGCGCTTGGCCGGCATCCCAGCCGGGCTGCTGCGCGGCGGGCCGTGCCAGGGCGGAATCGAGCCGTTTCCGCAGGTCATCCGGCAGCGGAGGAAGCGAAGGCAGCTGCTCGATGGGAACATCGACGGTCCAGTTCACCCATCCATGGTAACCGCGGGTGACACCGGCCCTGACCAGCCCGGAGTGGCTTTCATCCGCGGCCTGCGGCCCACCGCGCGTAGTCGTCGTCGAGTTCGGTCATGATCTGGAAGCGCCGCAGGTTGTGCTGGGCGTCGACGAGCGCGTCGTGGGTGTCGCGGGGCCGCGGGGGCATCCGGGGGCACCCCTTGTCCTCCCAGAACTGCCGCAGCTCGCGGGTGAAGCGCGGGATCTGTGGCGGCAGGTTGGTCATCGGGCCCCAGAGCTGGCACAGCGCGACGTGGTCGTAGGCCGCCACCCAGGCCCACAACTCGATCGGCTCGTCGCCGTCGATGCCGAAGAACTCCTCGAGATCCTCCCGGATCTGGCGTCGCGACCGCCACAGCTGCGACGACGGTGACGGCAACTTGGGCAGCACGTGCTTGCGCACCCAGCTGCCGGCCTGCTCGGGCGGGAATTCCGTTGACACTGCGTAGTATTCGCGGCCGTCCTCGGCGGCCACCCCGATCGAGATCAGCTCGATGGTGCGCCCGTTGTCGATGAACTCGGTGTCGTAGAAATACCGCACCCGTAGACCCTAACCAGCCCGCTGAACAGCAGGTTGGGCCTGCGCCTCGACCCTGGCCGACGGTGGCGGTGCCGCCGCGTGGATCTCGCGGTCCAGCTGCGCGTCCACCGCGGCGTCGTCGGGGAAGTGCGGCATCCCGGCGATGGCGTCCTGCACCCAGAGTTTGGCCTGCACCACCGGCCGGCGCATGTAGCGCTCCCGTTCCAACGCGCGGTGCATCTTCTTGGGGCGGGTGGTGTAGCGCCAGCGCGCCCACGGCGCGTGCGGCCGGGACAGCCGGATCGCGCCGACGATCAGCAGCGGGTTGAAGAACATGCCTATCAGCCCGGTCCACACCTTGCCCTTGAGCAGCACGATCACCGCCATCGCCAAGGTGTAGATCGCGCCCCCGATCACCAGGGCACGCGAGATCAGGGAGTCGTCCTCGCGCCAGATGGTGATGTCGAAGAACGACAGCGGATTGAAACCGAGGACCAGCAGGCCCGCAACGGCCACCGCGGCGAACACCGCGTCCACCGACGTGCGGCCGTCCTCGGCCCAGTACACGTCCTGCAGGTGCAGGATCAGGGCGAACTCGTCGAGCACCAGGGCCGCGCCCACACCGAAAAGGATTGCCGCGGCGGTGAACTCCCTGACACCGCCATTGACGGCCAGGGTCACCATCGACACCCCGGACACCATCACCAGCACGACGCCGATCACCACGTGGTGGATGTGCACGCCGCCGCTGCCGATGTTGCGCGGCTGCCACCACTTCTTCGGGGCGTCGCTGTCGGCGTGCGCCCGGATGTACCGCACGATCGTGCGGGTGATCAGGAAGGTCACCAGGAACGCGATCAGGCACCACATCAGGGGGACCCGGCTGGCCGGGATCTCCGGCACCAGGTCGAAATCGAATCTCCACTCGTCGGGCACGGCCGAGAACTTACGCTCACCTGGGGCGAAAGTGGTGCCGAAACGGCTGCGCAGGTGGGGTCGGGTACGCCAAAGGCCCGGCAAGCCCGGATAGGCTGTCGCTGTCATGACTATTCGGCGGTGGCCCGGCGGGGGCAGTATGGGCGGTCCGGACCGACTCTCGGCGGGGACCCAGCGCGTGCTGTGGCGTGCCTTCCAAGCGCTGACGCTGGCCGGGTTCGGCTACGTCGGTTGGCTGCTCCTCGGGCACACGCCCTACCGCATCGACATCGACGTCTACCGCATGGGCGGGCGGGCCTGGCTGGACGGCGACCCGCTGTACGCCGACGCCATGTTCCACACCCTGGGCGGGATCGATCTGCCGTTCACCTATCCCCCGCTGTCGGCGGTGGTGTTCGCGCCCTTCGCCTGGCTGCCGTTGCCCGCGGCGAGCGCGATCATGACGTTGATCACACTGGTGCTGTTGGTGGTCGCATGTGTCATCGTCTTGACCCGGCTGGATTTTTGGGCCGACGCCGGAGCGGTCACCGACCCGGCGTGGCTGCGCCGCACGTTCGTGGCGTTGGCCATCGTCGCGCTGGCGGTGAGCCATCTGGAACCGCTGCGCGCCAATTTCGAATTCGGCCAGATCAACGTGGTGCTGATGACGCTGGTGATCGCCGACTGCGTGCCGCGCCGGACACCGTGGCCGCGCGGGGTCCTGCTGGGCGTGGCGATCGCGCTCAAGCTGACGCCCGCGGTGTTCCTGGTGTACTTCGCGCTGCGCCGCGACGTCCGCGCCGCGGTGACCTCGATGATCGCCTTCGCCGCCGCCACCGTCCTCGGATGTGTTCTGGCGTGGCGTGATTCGTGGGAGTACTGGACGACGACGCTGCGCGACACCGACCGCATCGGCAACTCCACCCTGAACACCAACCAGAACATCGCCGCCCTGTTGGCCCGCGAGGAGTACAGCGAGACCACCCATTTCGTGCTGTGGACGGCCGCCTGTTTTGCGGCGCTGGCCCTGGCGGTGTGGGCGGGGCGGCGGGTCCTGCGGGCCGACGAACCGGTGTTGGCGCTGATCTGCATCGCCCTGTTCGGTCTCATCGTCTCCCCGGTGTCGTGGTCACACCACTGGGTGTGGACGCTGCCGGCGCTGGTGGTGCTCGCGGTGCTGGCCTGGCGGCGGCGCAGTGCCGCACTCGCGGCGCTGACCGCGGCCGGGATCGCCCTGCTGGTGTGGACCCCCATCGAACTGCTGCCCGAGCACCGCGAGGCCGCGGCGTCGTGGTGGCGTCAACTGCTCGGCGGGTCCTACGTGTGGTGGGCGCTGGCCGTCCTGGTGGTCGCCGGACTGGCCGTCACCGAGAAGGTCAGCCCGCCGCGCTCTCGGGAAGCCGCGAACCCGGCCCAGAATCCGGCCCCGGCACACCCTCTTTGAGGGTGGCCGCGTAGATGTCGACGTACTCCTGACCCGAGAGCTGCATCAGCTCGTACATCACCTCGTCGATGACGGCGCGCTCGATGAACCGGTTACCGGCCAGGCCCTCGAAACGGGAGAAGTCCATGGGCTTGCCGAAGCGCACCTGGACGCGGCCGAAGCGCCACATCTTGCTGCCCGGTGGGTTCACGACGTCGGTTCCGATCATCGCGACCGGAATCACCGGGACACCGGTTTCGAGCGCCAGCCGCGCCAGGCCGGTCTTGCCCTTGTAGAGCCGGCCGTCGGGTGACCGGGTGCCCTCCGGGTACATGCCGAGGAGCTTCTCCTGCGCGAGGATGCGGGCCGCGGTGTTCAGCGCACTCTGCGCGGAGTCGGCATCGGTGCGGTCGATCGGCACCTGCCCGGCGACGGTGTAGAACCAGCGGGTGAACCAGCCCTTGAGACCGGTGCCGGTGAAGTACTCCTGTTTGGCCAGGAACGTGATCCGCCGGCGCACCACCAGCGGCAGGTAGAAACTGTCGGCGACCGCCAGGTGGTTACTGGCCAGGATCGCCGGCCCGCTACTCGGAACGTGCTCCAGCCCTTCGACTTTCGGCCTGCCGAGCAAGGACAGCAGGGGCCCCATGAATACGTACTTGAACAGCCAATACCACATGGACCCTCCCGCTGCGGCGCACCGGACGGCGGTGCTCCGGGCCAACTCTACTCATCGCCGGTGCAACCGACCACAGGGTCTATTCCTCGACGATGATCGGGATCGGCTGGTAGCGGCCGGTCTCCCCGGCCGGACCGGAATCCGGCGGCCCACCCGGCGGGGGCTCGGGAGTCGGTGGCTCGGCGCCGTCATCGAGGACGGCCCGCACCACGGCCAGCAGCGCGACGCCGTGTTCGGAGACCACCGTCAACAGCGGGTGTTCCTCGCCGGTGACCAGGGCGGCCGCCGCACACACCGGGCACCACACCTGCTGACACCGGCCGGGACCGTCCTGGGCGCGTGCTGCCGCCAGAGTGGCCGCGGCGCGCAGCGCAGGGTCGAGTCGGTCCAGGATGGCCTGCGCGAGCTGGCGCAGTTCAGGGCCCAGGTCGGCGTGCCCCTTCGGGTTCATGCCGGCCACACCTCCGGGTTCGGTCGAAATCTCACAGTGAGGTCAGTACCCCGTAATTGGGCATTCATGACGATGCAGCGGCGCAGAACCGAGGCCAGCCGGACCCGACGCCGCATCCCGCCCACACCGATGACCAGATCGTCGTCGACCCGGCCCAAGGTGAGCGAGCCCGTGTCGACCTGCGGCAACTCCAACCGCATCCGGTACACCGATTCCAGACCCGAGCCCGATTCGAGCTCCACGACGGGGCGCAGCGGCCCCGGTGGCGGCGCTCCCCCGCGCCGCCGGGCACCGTCGAGCAGCGCACCGAGCGCCTTGGGTCCGATCGGCTCCCCGGCCAGGTGCGGGGTGAGCACCAGCGCCACCTCGCCGGTACGGGTGCTCAGTTCGTCGAGCACCGCCTGCTGCTCGACGATTCGTTCGGAATACCAATCGAAGGCCGGATGCTCGGGCAGGTTCCGGTATTCGAATGAATCATCCTGCACCAGAACTTGATTCACGATGAGTTCGGCCACCCGCACACCCATCAACAGAAGCGTTCCGAGTGTGCGCACCGCCTCGGCGGCCACCACCCGCTCCGGGGTCAGCACCAGGTGCGCACTCACCACCTCGGGATCGGTGAACAGCGCGCTCAACCGCTCCACCCCGACGTTGACCTGCTCGAGCAGGTCCACGATCAGCGCCGAGGCTCCGCCGTCGGCCGTGCTGAGCCTGCGGTGCCTGGGCCAGGCCCGCTCGAGGTACAGCCCGAACGTCGACGGCAGTGTCAGCATGCGCAAGGCGTCCGCCGTGGACGCGCAGTCCACCACCACCAGGTCCCAGTCCCCGGAATCGGCCAGGGCACCGACCTCGTACAGGCCCAGCACCTCCTGGATCCCCGGCAACGCCGAGAGTTCCTCGGGGGCAACAGAACCCAGATCCGATCCAGGGAAGCGCTGCGCCAGCGGAGCCGCCAGCTCGCGCCAGCGTGTGGCCAGCAGGGCCAGCGTGTCCAGCGCCAGCGCATCCAGCGAGCCGCCGCCCTCGTCGGAGTACACCCGGACCGGGTTCCGGTCGCCGGTGGGCGGCACGTCGACGGACAGCACGTCGCCGAGCGAGTGGGCCTGATCGGTGGAGACCACCAGAACCCGCCGCCCGGCCCGGGCGTCGCGAACGGCGGTGGCGGCGGCCAGCGTCGACTTGCCCACGCCGCCTTTGCCGACGAACAGGCTGATGCGGGCGCTGGACTCTTTCAGCCCTCGACTCGATTCTTCAGGTCCTTCAACGCGGTGTCGGTGAGCCGTTTCTCCGCTTTGCGCTTGAGCAGGCCGATCATCGGAATCATCAGGTCCACCGCGAGCTCATAGGTGACGTCGGTGCCAGATCCGTTGGGCTGCAACCGGTATGCCCCGTCGAGCGCCTTGAGCAACGTGCTCGACACCAGCCACCACCGCACCGAGCGACGGTCAGCGGGCCACTCGTACTCCAGCACCATGGTGTCTTTGAGCACGGCGGCGTCGAGCACCAGGCGCGCCTTCCTGGGGTAGCCGTCGTCGTCGGATTCGAGTACTTCGGTGTCCTTGTACTCCTTGACCCAATCCGGATAGGACCCGATATCGGCGATCACGTCCATCACCGTGCCGGGGTCGGCATCGATGTAGATGGTCTGCGCCGTTTTGTCCGCCACTGATCGCCGTCCTACCTGTCGAACCCTGCTTACGGTGACAAACGCTACCCTTCCGGCAGAATCGGCCGCCCGCTATCCGGGTTGCGGCGCCACTCCCACCGGGCGATCACGCTCCACCTCGGCCTTCACCTCGAACGCCATCCGCTTACCGGCCACCCTGCGCCGGTGGGTCAGCTTGGCCAGGTTCAGCTTGGCCAGCTGCCAGGCCGCCACACCCGCGGGCTCGGCGTGCAGGAAGTAGTGCAGCTTGACTCCGTCGAGCACCGGTTGCAGCCAGATCTCCATGGTGCCGGTGACCGGGCCGGCGACCGTCCAGCGCACGCCTTTGTCGCCCCGGTCCTCGACCACCTGCAGCACGAGGTCGGGCCACCAGCGCCGCCAGCGCGCCGGATCGGCGACTGCCGCACTGACCGTCTGGCCGTCGGCAGCCACGAAGGTCTCGTCGGCCACCTGAATGCTGTTCACCGCCCTAGCTTCACACACCGGCGACGGTCCCCGGCGAGGACCTCACGAGTGAATGACGTCACACGCCCGGCTGGACAGCGACTAGGCTCGTGTCCACTATCCGGAGTTCGGCGACGAGAGGTCCGACATTGCGCGAGTTGAGTGTTCCCGCTTCGTTTTCGGTCGGCGAGCAGGACAACGTCGCCTCCGCTGTCTTCGAGCACGAGCGCGACGACCCTGACCACGTCATCTACCAACGCCTCGTCGACGGCGCGTGGATCGATGTCACCTGCGCCGAGGCCGCCGCCCAGATCAGGGCCACTGCGCGGGGATTGATCGCCCGCGGGGTCAATCCCGGTGACCGGGTCGCGATCCTGAGCGCCACCCGCTACGAGTGGGCGATCCTCGATCTGGCGATCCTCAGTGTCGGCGCACTGACCGTGCCGATCTACGAGACGTCCTCGGCCGAGCAGGTGCGCTGGGTACTCACCGACTCCGCGGCGGTGCTGTTGTTCGCCGAGACCGACGCGCACGCCGCGCTGGCCGCCGAGCTCACCGGCGAACTGCCCGACCTGCGCGAGGTCCTGACCATCGACGGGACCGGGCCCAAGGCGCTCGCGGCGCTCGCCGAGGGCGGCGCCTCCGTCGATCCGGCCGAAGTGGACCGGCGGGTGGCCGCGGTCGGCTCCGACTCCCCGGCCACCCTGATCTACACCTCGGGCACCACGGGCCGCCCCAAAGGGTGCCAGCTGACGCATTCGAACCTGCTGCACGAGACCCGCGGCGCCAAGGCCGCGCTGCCGACGCTGCTGCAGAAGGGTGAACGGCTGCTGGTGTTCCTGCCGCTGGCGCACGTGCTGGCGCGGGCGATCACCATCGCCGGTTTCCACAACAAGGTCACCGTGGGGTTCACCAGCGACATCAAGAACCTGGTGCCGATGTTCTCGGTGTTCAAGCCGACCATCGTGGTGTCGGTCCCGCGGGTGTTCGAGAAGGTGTACAACACCGCCGAGCAGAACGCCGCCAATGACGGCAAGGGCAAGATCTTCGCCATCGCGGCGCAGACCGCCATCGCATGGAGTGAAGCGCAGGACGGTTCGGGACCCGGGCTGCTCCTGCGCCTCAAGCACGCGGTGTTCGACAAGCTGGTGTACGGGAAGCTGCGCGCCGCACTGGGCGGTGACTGCCGCGCCTCGATCTCCGGCGGCGCGCCGCTGGGCGCCCGGCTGTGCCACTTCTACCGCGGTGTCGGGCTGACCATCTACGAGGGCTACGGGCTGACCGAGACCAGCGCCGCGATCACCGTCAACCAGGTGGGCGCGCTCAAGGTGGGCACCGTCGGCAAGCTGGTGCCGGGCAACAGCATGCGGATCGCCGACGACGGTGAACTGATGGTCCGCGGCGGCGTGGTGTTCCACGGGTACTGGCGCAACGAGGAGGCCACCGCGGATGCCTTCACCGACGGCTGGTTCCACACCGGCGATCTCGGTGACGTGGACGCCGACGGCTTCCTCAAGATCGTGGGCCGCAAGAAAGAGATCATCGTGACCGCGGGCGGCAAGAACGTCGCCCCGGCGGTGCTCGAAGACCAGCTGCGGGCCCATCCGCTGATCAGCCAGGCGATGGCCGTCGGGGACGCGCAACCGTTCATCGGCGCACTGATCACCATCGATCCCGAGGCGTTCGAGGGCTGGAAGCAACGCAACGGCAAGGACTCTCACGCCAGTGTCGGCGACCTGGCGGCAGACCCGGATCTGGTGGCCGAGGTGGATGTCGCGGTCAAGCAGGCCAACACCGCGGTGTCGCATGCCGAGCAGATCCGCAAGTTCCGCATCCTGCCGGTCGATTTCACCGAGGACACCGGCGAACTGACCCCCACGATGAAGGTCAAGCGCAAGGTGGTCGCCGAGAAGTTCGCCGGCGAGATCGACGCGCTGTACGCCAAGGGCTGAGCCGGTCAGCCTTCCAGCAGCCGGCCCGCCCGTGCGGCGATGGTGTCCCAGCGCCAGTGCTCGGTGACCCAGTCGCGGCCGCGTCGTCCCATGGTGGCCGCGCGTTCGGGGTGGGCCAGCAGGGCGCTGATGGCGGCGACGATCTGGTCGCCGTCGCGGCCGTCGACCACATGGCCGGTCTGCCCTTCGAGGACGGTTTCCGGGGCGCCGCCGGAATCACCGGCCACCACCGGGATACCCGTGGCCGAGGCCTCCAGGAACACGATGCCCAGCCCTTCGACGTCCAGGCCGGCGCCACGGGTCCGGCAGGGCATGGCGAAGACGTCGCCCAGCGCGTAGTGCGCGGGCAGCTCTTCGCCCGGCACGCCCTTGGTGAACACCACGTGCTCGCTGACACCGGACTCGGCGGCGATCCCCTGTAACCGCTCCAGGTCCGGTCCCCCGCCGACGATCACCAGCGCCGACCCGGGCACCCGGTCCCTGATCCGGGGCAACGCCCGGATGAGCATGTCCTGGCCCTTGCGGGGCACCAGCCGCGACACGCACACCACGGTCGGCCTGCCGCCGAGGCCGTACCGGGCCCGCAGTTCGGCGCGGGCGGCGGCGTCGGGGCGGAAACGCTCGGTGTCGACGCCTGAGGGCAGGTGTTCGAGGCCGGCGTGGGGACCGAACGCCGACGCGAACCGTCCCCGGGTGTAGCGGCTGACGAACGTCACCACATCCGTCCCGTCGCCTATGCGGCGCAGGGCCGAGCGTGCCACCGGCAGCATGGACCACCCGACCTCGTGACCGTGAGTGCTCGCCATGACGCGCGCGGCCCCGGCTTTACGTGCGCGCGGCGCCAGCAGTGCCAGCGGTGCTGCCGCGCCGAACCAGACGGTCTCGATATCGCGGGTCCGGATCAGCCCGCGCATCCTGGTGTCCACCCCAGGCTCGGGAATCATCAACGTGCCGGGGTGGCGGACCACCTCGAAATCCAGCACGGCGTCATACTCCCGGGCCCCTTTCCACCGCGGCGCGTACACCGTCAGCTCATGTGAGGTGCCCAGCCGCAACACCAACTGCTCGAGATAGGACTGGATGCCTCCGCGGCGGGGTGGAAAGTCGTTGGTTACCAGCAGGACCCGTGTCATCGGGTGTCACGCTAGCCCGTTGCGGACGAACCACTCCTGCCACCCCGTGAGGACGTCTGCCGGATCGGTACGCAACACTTCGCGCAACGCGGTGTCCAGGTCGGTGCGGTCCGGTCCGGCGACCAACACGTAGAACGACCGCAGCGCCGGTGCACCGTATCGGTCGGCGAGATAGCGGGCGAACAACCAGGCCCGGTCGTAGGCCAGGCTCAGCGCCGGCTCCGTGGCCCAGAAGTCCTCGTCCGACGGCAACGCCTGCGGCACTCCTGGTTGTCTGGGCTGGCCCGGGATGAACGGGCGCGCAACATAATCGGCGACGCCCTCGGTGATCCAGCGGGGCGCATCCGAGGCGGTCGACGCGCGGGCGGCATAGTGGAACAGTTCGTGGGTCAGGACCAGTCGCAACGCGTCCGGACTCATCGCGACGGCACCGGGGGCGAAGACGATCCGTTGGCCGGTGGCCGAGTTCTCTTGCGGGTTCACCGAATCGGCGACCGTGACCGCAGCGATGTGCGACGGGTCGGGCACGCCGGGGGCCTGTTCGCGGAACTCGGCCTCGGTGCCCGCCGCGACGACCACCACCTCATGCGGCCATTCGTTACCCCAGAACGACTCCACCCGGTCGACGGCGCCGTCGAGTTCGACGGCGATGCGCCGGAGCAGCGGATCCGTGGCCGCACCCCCGAGGCTGACGAGGGTGACATCGCGCTGACCGCCGGGATGCGACTGCGCCGCCGCCGGAGCGGCCGGGGCCGGTGGCAGTGCCTGCGGGGTCTGCACCACCGCCACGGCGACGAGCAACTGGGCGATCAGTGCGGCCGCCAGCGCGGCGACCGGCCAACGGGGCCGGGCGCGGTGGCCGGGGGCGGCGTCAGTAGCGGCGTGCGTTGTAGAACGGTCCGGCGCCGTCAAGCGGCACCACCTTGACCGGAACGCCGTAGGTGGATGCGTGCACCACCATGCCGTCGCCGACGTAGATACCGGTGTGAGACGCATCGGAGTAGAAGTTCACGACGTCACCGGGCTGCAGCTGATCCCGCGACACCGGCTGACCGCCGGAGGCCAGCGCCTGGCTGGAGTGCGGCAGCGACATACCGGCTTGCTGGAAGGACCACATCACCAGGCCGGAGCAGTCGAACTGGCCCGGGCCTGATCCGCCCCACGAGTAGGGCGAGCCGACCTTGGTGAGCGCGGCCTGCACCACCGTCGAACCCACCGGGCTTCCCGCACCGGGCAGCGGCGCAGGGGGCTCCGGCGGTGCCAGGTCGCCCGGCGGTACACCGACCGGCGGCAGGCCCGGCGCCGGCGGCGCGGCGAGGATCTCGGGGGGCGGCGCAGGTGCAGCACCGGGTGGCGGAGCCGGGAGGGCGGCGGGCGCCGGGGGTACCGGACCGGGCGCGGCCAGCGCCATCCGCTGCGCTTCGGTCAGTGAGTCGTACTGCGACTTCACCACGGCGATCTTGAGTTGCAGGTCGCTCTGCTTGGCCTGGAGTTCGGCGCGGACGGCCGCGGCCTGCTCGGCGGCGGTCTTGGCGTCGGCCGCCGACTGGGCGGAAGCGGTCTCGGCCGCGGCGGCCTGGTCGCTGACCTTGCGGTACTCGGCCATCTGGTCGGACAGCTCGCCGGCGATGACACGCTGCACCGCCAACCGCTCGATCAGACCCTGCGGCGACTCGGCGGTGAGGATGGCGGTCATGCCGTCGGTGCGCCCACCCATGTACATGGCGGCGGCAAACTCGTCGACGCCGCTCTGGAAGGTCGCCAGCTTGGCCTTGGCCGCCTCGGCTGCGGCCAGATCGTCGGAGTGCTTCCTGTCGGCCGCCGCTTGGATTTCCAGCTTCTTGGTGAGGTCGAGCTGTGCGCTGTGCATGGCCTCGGTGGTCTGCTCAGCCTGACGCGACAGATCGTTGAGCTTTGCTAGCGCATCCTCGGCCGGGTCGGCTTGCACACTCGAGGCGAGGACACCCGCCATCACGGTGAAACCGGCCACCGCACAGACGGCACCCTTGCGAGAGCGCTTCGATACGCGCGTGAGCCACTCCGAGCCGACAAAACTCAAGATTACGGGTCCTTAAACTGCTTTCGACGTGCCGCTGCTGCGTCACCCTCGAACCGCCTTAGGTCTCAGATAGGTTACGAAACGGCATCGGCGTTGTCCAACAGGAGACGTAAATTTAACAGCCGTCACGGCGGTTGTCGTGTTCTCCACTACCGCGCGTCACGCTACCCCCGGTTTGGGTGTGCGGTGGATCGGCACGAGCCGCAGACGTGGTGCCATCCCGGCCTCGGCGAGCACCTCCAGTGCCGCCCGTTCGTCGGCCAGCAAAGTGTCCGGAACACCCAGAAGCACGCTGACCACACAATCTCGACAACCCGGGCCACGTACCGCGCAGTCATCACAGTCGATGATCACCGGTTCGCCATTGTCCGGCGGACGTCCGGCATATCCCATGTTTCGGCCCTTTCGATTCTGATCCTGCCTTGGTGATCGACACGCTAAACCGACCCCCCGACAAGTCCTGACCGAGTCCGGGCCGCGCGGTGACGCGCCAGGGTCCGGCGTTACCGCGTGATGTCGGTGCGACCTCCTAGCGTCAACATCCGTGAAGGCGGCCGGCAGCGAGCAGATGAGCTTCGCGGATCTCGATCCGGCGGCCGACCTGTCACTGCGTGACACCACATTCGTGGTGGTCGATCTGGAAACCACCGGCGGCCGGGCCACCGCGCGACAGCCGGGCCAGCAGAACGACGCGATCACCGAGATCGGCGCGGTCAAAGTGCGCGGCGGAGTGGTGCTCGGAGAGTTTGCCACGCTTGTCGATCCGCAACGCGCCATCCCGCCGCAGATCATGCAGTTGACCGGTATCACCACCGCCATGGTGTGCGACGCACCGCCGATCTCCGCGGTGTTGCCGATGTTCCTCGAATTCTGCCGCGGGGCCGTGCTGGTGGCGCACAATGCCGGCTTCGACATCGGTTTCCTGAAGGCCGCCGCGGCGCAGTGCGACCTGGCATGGCCGCGGCCGCCGGTGCTGTGCACGGTGCGCCTGGCCCGCCGGGTGCTCACCCGGGACGAGGCGCCCAGCGTGCGGCTCTCGGCCCTGGCGGCACTGTTCCGCTCCGGCACCGAACCCACCCACCGCGCCCTCGACGACGCGCGGGCCACCGTCGACGTCCTGCATGGACTGATCGAGCGCGTCGGCAACCAGGGCATCCACACGTACGCCCAACTGCGTTCCTATCTGCCCAACGCCACGCCGACCCAGCGTCGCAAACGGGTACTGGCCACCGGGGTGCCGCAGAGCCCCGGCGTCTACCTGTTCCGCGGCCCCGCCGCCGAAGTGCTCTACGTCGGCACCGCGGTGAACCTGCACCGCCGGGTCAACCAGTACTTCAACGGCGCGGACCCGCGCACCCGCATCAAAGAGATGGTGGCGCTGGCGCAGTCGATCGATCACGTCGAGTGTGCGCACGCCCTGGAGGCCGGGGTGCGCGAGTTACGGCTCCTGGCCGCGCATGCCCCGCCCTACAACCGGCGTTCGAAGTTTCCGCACCGCTGGTGGTGGTTGACGCTCACCGAGGAGCCGTTCCCGCGGTGGACGGTGGTGCGTTCACCGGGCCTGCGCAGCGCCATCGGCCCTTTCCGCGCCCGGTCCGACGCCACCGACACCGCGGCGCTGCTGGCCCGCTTCCTCGGCGTCCGGACGTGCACCAACCGGCTGGGCCGCACGGCCCAACACGGTCCGGCCTGTCCGGAACGGGAGGTCGCCCCCTGCCCCGCCCTGCGCGATATCGACGCCGCCGCGTACGCGCCCGCGGTGCACAGCGCCGCAGCGCTCATCACCGGCGGACACAGCGATGCCTTCGGCGCGGCCGTCGCGCAGATCGCCGCCCTGGCCGAGCGGGGACACTACGAAAGTGCCGCGCGGTTACGCGATCACACCGCCGCGGCCGTCGAGGTGCTGTGGCGCGGGCAGCGGCTACGCGCGCTGGCCGCAGTCGGCGAGCTCGTGGCCGCCCAGCCCGATGGCGCCGGCGGCTGGCATTTCGCCGTGATCCGGCACGGTCAGCTGGCCGCAGCGGGCACGGCGCGGCGCGGCGTTCCACCGATGCCCGTGGTGGACGCGGTGTGCGCGGGAGCGCAGACCGTGCTGCCCGAGGACGCGCCGCTGGGCGGGGCGCTGGTCGAGGAGACCGCACTACTGGCCCGCTGGCTCGCCGCACCCGGCACCCGGATCGTGCGGACCACCGAGGGGTGGTCCACTCCCGTGCAGGCGGCCGGGCGCTGGGCAGGGTGGGCGGCCACCGCCCGTTCGGCCCGGATTGCGGCCGAGCAGGCCGTCGACGAGAACTACACCGACCTGCTGCGCCCGGTCCGCACCAGCCTCAGAGCTTATGGCTGAACTTGATCCACTTGGTCAGTAGCTGCTCGGCGGCACCGGAGTCGATGGCCTTGGCGGCCCGCTCGAGTCCGCTCTCCCAGGCCGGCAGCCACTCCGCGGTGGCCGTCAACCCGGCATGCGCCACCATGGCGCCGGCCGCGTTGAGGATCACCGCGTCGCGCACCGGACCCGGGGCACCGCCGAACACGGCGCGGGCCTCGGCCGCATTGCTCTGGGCGTCGCCGCCGAGCAACTCGGACAGCTGTGCGCGGGGAAAACCGAACCCGGCGGGATCGAACGTCAGGCGGTCGATGGTCCCGGCCTGCACGCGGTAGATGGTCGACGTGGTGGTGGTGGTCAGCTCGTCGAGGCCGTCGTCACCGTGCACCACCAGGACGCTGCACCGGCGGGCGGCAAACACCCCGGCCATCACTTCGGCGAGGTCGCCGAACGCGCACCCGATCAGCCCGGCGCGGGGGCCGGCCGGATTGGTCAGCGGGCCGAGCAGATTGAAGACCGTCGGCACCCCGATCTCGCGGCGCGCGGCACTGGCATGGCGCAGCGAGGGATGGAACTGGGGCGCGAAGCAGAACCCGATACCCACCTCGGCGACACAGCGGGCCACCTCGTCGGGCCCCAGATCGATGCGCACACCGAGTGCTTCGAGGGTGTCCGCACCCCCGGACAACGATGACGCGGCACGGTTGCCGTGTTTGATCACCGGCACGCCGGCCGCCGCCACCACGATGGCGGCCATCGTGGACAGGTTGACGGTGTTGGCACCGTCGCCTCCGGTCCCCACCACATCGACGGTCTCGGTGCCGATGACATCGGTGGGCACCTTGCGCGCGTGATTGAGCATCGTGGTGGCGAGTTCGTTGACCTCGGCGGCGGTAGGCCGCTTGATCTTCATGGCCACCCCGAAGGCGGCGATCTGGGCGGGGGTGGCGACTCCGGTCATGATCTGGTCCATCGCCCATCCCGCGTGCCCGGGGGCCAGGTGCTCGGAATCGGTCAGCCGGGCCAGGATCAGCGGCCACGTCGGGGCGGAATGAGAGGCAGTCACGCGCCGATTTTCCCATGTCGGCAGATGGTCGCCGAACGCGCCCGGCCTCATATCAGCAAGACACTTATTACCAAACCCCTCCCCGGGTGGAGTTCGACAACTACAAAGCGTCATACTTCTTGATGTGACGAGCGCTGTAGGCACTTCGGGAACCGCTATCACGTCGCGGATTCATTCGCTGAACAGACCCAATATGGTCAGTGTCGGCACCATCGTGTGGCTTTCCAGTGAGTTGATGTTCTTTGCTGGCCTGTTCGCGATGTATTTCACCGCGCGAGCCCAGGCGGGAGGTGACTGGCCGCCGGCACCGACCGAGCTGAACCTCGCCCTCGCCGTACCGGTGACCCTGGTGCTGATCGCATCGTCGTTCACCTGCCAGATGGGTGTGTTCGCCGCCGAGCGCGGTGACGTGTTCGGGCTGCGCCGGTGGTACACGCTGACGCTGGCGATGGGCACCTTCTTCGTGCTCGGCCAGGGCTACGAGTACATCCACCTCGTCGAGCACGGCACCACGATCCCCGGCAGCGCCTACGGCACGGTGTTCTACCTGGCGACGGGCTTCCACGGTCTGCACGTCATCGGCGGCCTCGTGGCCTTCGTCTTCCTCTTGGCCCGCACCAAGATGTCCAAGTTCACCCCGGCGCAGGCCACCGCGGCCATCGTCGTCTCGTATTACTGGCATTTCGTCGACATCGTGTGGATCGCGCTGTTCGCCGTGATCTATTTCGTTCGATGACACCACATCCGGAGAGCGGCCCATCTCCGCAGAGCAGCAACCCGACGAACAGGAGTGCTCGGTTGAAGATCTCGCGGTTCACCAGGACCGGCTCGCCGAAGTCCAAGCGGCGCACCCGCCGCCGGGTCTCGGCCGGTCTGCTGCTGCTGATCGCGTTGACGATGGCCGGCGGCCTGGCCGCCATCCTCACCCCCAAGCCGCAGGTGGCGGTCGCCGATGAATCTGCGTCGGCCCTCCTCCGCACCGGTAAGCAGCTGTACGACACCTCCTGCATCTCCTGCCACGGCGCGAACCTGCAAGGCGTCGGCGACCGCGGTCCCAGCCTGGTGGGCGTCGGCGAGGCCGCCGTCTACTTCCAGGTGTCCACCGGCCGCATGCCGGCGATGAGCCTCAACGCCCAGGCGCCGGAAAAGCCGCCGAACTTCGACGAGGCGCAGATCGACGCCCTGGGTGCCTTCATCCAGGCCAACGGCGGCGGACCCATGGTGGTACGCGACGAGAACGGTCAGATCGCCCAGGAGTCGCTGACCCACGGAAACGTGGCTCGCGGTGGCGACCTGTTCCGGCTCAACTGCGCGTCCTGCCACAACTTCACCGGCAAGGGTGGCGCGCTGTCGTCGGGCAAGTACGCACCCGATCTGGGTGACGCGAACCCGCAGCAGATCTACACCGCCATGCTGACCGGCCCGCAGAACATGCCGAAGTTCTCCGATCGGCAGCTCACCCCGGAGGAGAAGGCGGACATCGTTTCCTACGTCCGCGGCGCGGCGGAGACCCGCACTCCGGGCGGTTACGGCCTGGGCGGCTTCGGCCCCACCTCTGAGGGCATGGCTGTGTGGATTATCGGCATGGTCGCCATCATCGGTGTGGCGATGTGGATCGGGGCAAGGGCATGAGCGACGAACACGCACGCGGTAACGACCCGGACAACGTGAACCGGGGCACCGACAGCCCGGGTCAGACAGTCGACTCGGGCGACCCCACCGACGAGCAGCTGGCGCGGATGTCGCGCGAGGAGCTGCTCGCCCTCGGCGGGAAGCTCGACGGTGTCGACATCGTCTATAAGGAACCGCGCTGGCCCGTCGAGGGCACCAAGGCCGAGAAGAGGGCCGAGCGAGGTGTCAGCCTGTGGCTGCTGATCGGCGGCGCCAGCGGTCTGGCGCTGCTGCTGGTGTTCCTGTTTTGGCCGTGGGAGTACAACCCGGACAGCATCTGGTACAACCTGGCCACCCCGCTGTACGGCCTCACCTTCGGTTTGTCGATCCTGGCGATCGGTATCGGCGCGGTGCTCTTCCAGAAGCGGTTCATCCCCGAAGAGATCACCATCCAGGACCGTCACGACGGCGCCTCTCCGGAGCTGCAGCGCAAGACCGTCGTCGCCAACCTGACCGACGCGCTCGAGGGTTCGACGGTCAAGCGCCGCAAGATGATCGGTATCTCGATGGGCCTCGGTCTCGGTGCCTTCGGCGCCGGCACGGTGGTGGCGCTTCTCGGTGGTCTGATCAAGAACCCGTGGAAGCCGGTGGTCCCGACGGCCGAGGGCAAGAAGGCCGTGCTGTGGACCTCGGGCTGGACCCCGCGGTTCGAGGGCGAGACCATCTGGCTGGCCCGCGCCACCGGCGATGCCCACTCCCCCTTCATCAAGATGCGTCCCGAGGACCTCGACGCGGGCGGTATGGAGACGGTGTTCCCGTGGCGGGAGTCCGACGGCGACGGCACCACCGTCGAGTCGCACCACACCCTGGCCGCCATCCAGATGGGTGTGCGCAACCCGGTGATGCTGATCCGCATCAAGTCGCAGGACATGTCGAAGGTGGTCAAGCGTCAGGGCCAGGAGAGCTTCAACTTCGGCGACTTCTTCGCGTACACGAAGGTGTGCTCGCACCTGGGCTGCCCGTCGTCGCTGTACGAACAGCAGACGTACCGCATCCTGTGCCCGTGCCACCAGTCGCAGTTCGACGCGTTGCACTTCGCGAAACCGATCTTCGGTCCCGCTGCCCGCGCGTTGGCCCAGCTTCCCATCACCATCGACCAGGATGGATATCTGGTCGCCAATGGTGACTTCATCGAACCCGTCGGACCTGCCTTCTGGGAGCGGAGATCATGAGTCCCAAACTCGCTGATGTGATGGCCAAGCAGGGTGATGCGATCGATTCGCGGTATCACCCCTCGGCGGCGGTCCGGCGCGGAATCCTGAACAAGGTCTTCCCCACCCACTGGTCGTTCCTGCTCGGTGAGATCGCGCTGTACAGCTTCATCGTGCTGCTGCTCACCGGTGTCTGGCTGACCCTGTTCTTCGATCCGTCGATGGCCGAGGTCACCTACAACGGCGTCTACGAGCCGCTGCGCGGTATCCAGATGTCGAAGGCCTACGAGTCGGCGCTCAACATCAGCTTCGAGGTGCGCGGCGGTCTGTTCGTCCGTCAGGTCCACCACTGGGCGGCATTGCTGTTCGCCGCCTCGATCATGGTTCACCTGGCCCGCATCTTCTTCACCGGTGCGTTCCGCCGGCCTCGCGAGGCCAACTGGGTCATCGGCTCGCTGCTGCTGATCCTGGCGATGTTCGAGGGCTTCTTCGGTTACTCGCTGCCCGACGACCTGCTCTCCGGAACCGGCCTGCGCGCCGCGTTCTCGGGTATCACGATGAGCGTCCCCGTCATCGGAACCTGGTTGCACTGGGCACTTTTCGGGGGTGACTTCCCGGGCACGATCATCATCCCGCGGCTGTACGCCCTGCACATCCTGCTGATCCCCGGCATCATGCTGGCCCTGATCGGCGCCCACCTGGCGCTGGTGTGGTTCCAGAAGCACACCCAGTTCCCCGGCCCCGGCCGTACCGAGAAGAACGTCGTCGGTGTGCGCGTCATGCCGGTGTTCGCCGTGAAGTCGGGCGCGTTCTTCGCCATGACGGTCGGCATCATGGGCCTCATGGGTGGTCTGCTGCAGATCAACCCGATCTGGGATCTGGGTCCGTACAAGCCGTCCATGGTGTCGGCCGGTTCGCAGCCGGACTTCTACATGATGTGGACCGACGGCCTGATCCGTATCTGGCCGGCGTGGGAGTTCTACATCGGCAACTACACGATCCCCCAGCCGTTCTGGATCGCGATCCTGATGGGCCTGGTCTTCACGCTGCTGATCGCGTGGCCGTTCATGGAGAAGAAGTTCACCGGCGACGACGCGCACCACAACCTGCTGCAGCGTCCGCGTGACGCTCCGGTGCGTACCGCGATCGGCTCGATGGCCATCGCGTTCTACATCCTGATGACCTTCGCCTGCATGAACGACATCATCGCGCTGAAGTTCCACATCTCGCTGAACGCGACCACGTGGATCGCCCGTATCGCGATGGTGATCCTGCCGCCGATCGTCTACTTCGTCGCCTACCGGTGGGCCGTTGCGCTGCAGCGTGCCGACCGGGCGGTGCTCGAGCACGGTATCGAGACGGGCATCATCAAGCGGCTGCCGCACGGTGCCTACGTCGAGTTGCACCAGCCGATCGGCCCGGTCGACGATCATGGCCACCCGATCGCGCTCGAGTACCAGGGTGCGTCGGTGCCGAAGAAGATGAACAAGCTGGGCTCCGGTGGCGCACCGGGCCGCGGCAGCTTCCTCTTGGCCGATCCGGTGACCGAGGACCAGGCGCTCACCGAGGCCGAGCATGCATCGCATCATCGGGCCCTCACGGCGCTGAAGGAGTACCAGGACAACGAGTACGGGTCCAACGGGCACTCCGACGGTCATCACCCGAACGGGTCGAACGGCCACCACTGAGAGACGGTTTCCGGCAGCGGCTGCGAGCACTTCCCGTGCTCGCAGCCGCTGTCGGCGTTTTCGACCCGGCCCAGGCGCCCGACGACCCGGTGTCGCTGTTTCACGAATGGTTCGGTCACGCAGTCGACTCCGGTGCGCCGGAACCGCATGCGATGACGCTGTCGACGGCGGACTCGGCCGGGCGGCCGTCGGCGCGGGTGCTGATCCTCAAGGATCTCAGCGATGACGGATGCTGGCATTTCGCGTCCAGTGCGGCCGGCCGCAAGGGCCGGGACCTGGCCGCGAATCCCGTTGCCGCGCTGACCTTCTACTGGCCCTCGGTGGGCCGGCAGATCCGTATCGAAGGTACTGTCACCGCCGATCCCGACGAGGTCGCGGCGTCCGATTTCCTGGCCCGCTCCCCCACCGCCAGGGCGGTGGCCGCCAGCGGAACGCAGAGCGCCCCGTACCGCGATTCCCGCGAGCTCACCGCGGCTGTCGCGGCGGCCGATACCGAGGCGGTGCCGCCGGACTGGCGCTCCTATGCCGTGCGCGCCGACACCGTGGAGTTCTGGCAGGCCGATCCGGGCCGGCTGCACACCCGGCTGAGGTACCTCAGATCCGACGGGTGGGCGCGGGAACTGTTGTGGCCCTAGCTCAGTCGGTGTCGACGGCCAGCGCGCCCCGCAGCTGGCGCAGATAGGCGACCGGCAGGGCGATCATCGCCAGGGTGATGACGCCGGCCACTCCGTAGGCCACCCACGAGGCGGTCGACTTGTCCACGGCCATCAGATAGGTCGCCACCCCCACGGCCACGTACGCCAGACCGATGGCGGTCAACACGCCCAGCCCGCAGCGTAGCCACATCCGGTCCAGGAACGCCGCCGAGATGGCCGTGCTCGAGTGCCGCGCGGGCGTGGGGCCCGGGTAACCGGGAGGATCCTGGTCGGCCAGCATGGCCCGCGCCTGAACGGTTTTCGGCCCGGGCCGAGGTGGTGGCGGCGGCTCCTCGACGCTGCGACGGGCGCGCAGCAGCAGCGGCACCGCCAGGACGATCACCAGCGCGGAAATCCCGATCACGGTGTACAGCAGCCACGGGGTGTCCGGATCTTCGACCGGTGCGGTGGAATGCGCCTCGCCGAGGTTCACCAGGGCCACGCCGGCTGCCACCGCGACGCCGAGTGCCGCCAGCCATGCCACCGCACAGGCGGCCATCAGCCCGCGATCGATGACCTCTGGTGAGTCCGAGAACCGGTTCTCCGGGCGCCAGGCCACTAGTTGCTCCCCCGTTTCGTGCGGTTCGCCGCGCTGCGGAATCCGGCGGTCAGCAATTCGTCTGCGCTGCGTTGCCGTTGTTCGACGACAGCACCGTGCCGTCGCTGGTGGTGATCGCGCAGTTGAGCCGGCTGACCAGGAACAGGCTCGACGCCTGCACCGAACCCACCTCGGACTGCGAGATGGGTGTCACCGTCAGCGACCACGGGATGTAGACGTTCCGCTGGGTGCGGCTGCGTCCGGACGCGTCGGTGTAGGTCACCGAGATGATGTCTCCGGGCGCTTTGGTGCCGGTGATCGAGTACGTGACCTGTCGGGGACCCGCCGGCGTCGTGGTGGTCGGCGGCGGAGGTGGCGGCGCCTCGGTGGTGGTCGGCGGCGGCGGAGGTGGTTCCTCGGTCGGTGGTGGCGGAGGCGGCGGAGGCGGCTCCGGGGTCACCGTCACCGTCTCCGTCGGCGGTGGTGGCGGCGGCGGGGGCGGTTCGGTGGTGGTCGGCGGCGGTGGTGGCGGCTGCGGGGTCGTGGTGGTGATCTCGTCCTGCACCGGCGGCCGGGTGGTGGTGGAGGTGCCGGGGTTTGCCACGTCGTCGGTGTTGGTGCTCGTCACCAGCAGCGACACCGACACCACCAGGGAGATGGCGGCGATGATGGCGGTGACACCGACCACCCACGGCCACCGCGGCGGCCGCGCGTCCTCGGCGGCTTCCCCGCCGTCGTAACTGTCGTAGTCGTAGAGATGGGGGTCGGCCGGTACGTAGGGGCCGGTGCTGAACTGCTCGGCCTCGGGGGCGGAGTAGGCGCGGGACGGGAACTCCGAAGGCACCAGGTCGGTGCCGTACTCGGTGCTCAGGTCCTCGTCGAAGCCACTGCCGGGGACGTCGCCGTCAGGGGTCGACGTGGGATCCCGGTCGTCACCGGAGTCCGGTCCCGGGGGATTCGGCCCGCTCATGTCCGCCTGTCCTTCTCCGCTACAACACCCGCGACAGGCCCCGAAGAGGATTGCTCACAGAGCTGTCGTGCCTCGGCAACACTACCCAACCATTGCGGCGGAACGAGGGATGACAGACCGTGGCTGGGTCAGCCGATCGGTGCAGACCTCAGTGCTTCTCGGGGCCCCAGTAGTACTCGAAGACCAGACCACCGGCCGAGGTCAGCACGAACACCACACCGGCGACGATCAGCCAGGGCAGCCACAACGCGGCGCCCACAGCGGCCGTCGAGAAGGACAGCGCGATCAGGATCGGCCACCAGCTGTGCGGGCTGAAGAAGCCGAGTTCGCCTGCGCCGTCACTGATCTCGGCGTCCTCGTAGTCCTCGGGACGGGTGTCGAGGCGGCGGGCCACGAAACGGAAGAAGGTACCGATGATGAGCGACAGTCCGGCGGTCAGGACAAGTGCCGTGGTGCCCGCCCACTCGATGCCACCGTTGGCGTAGAGCGCTGTCAGGACGCCGTAGACGATCGCGGCGAGCACGACGAACGCGGTCAGGATCTCGAACAGCCTGGCTTCGATATGCATGCTGGTTTCTCTCTACGTCTCAGTTACGCACCGGCGGTGCCTGCTCACCGCGGCGGGTGTCGAACGGCCGGGTGGTGATCGCCACCGGATCCTGGCCGATGGCCTGCAGTGCTTCGGCGTTGGTGGCCTCGGGCCGGCCCTCGCGGTACTCCAGATACGCCTTGAAGTCGTTGGGCTCGACGACCCGGACCTCGAAGTTCATCATCGCGTGGTAGGTGCCGCACATCTCGGTGCAGCGCCCGACGAACGCTCCGGTCTCCAGGATCTCGCTGATCTGGAAGATGTTGTCGGAGTTGTTCTCCTTCGGGTTGGGCAGCACGTCCCGCTTGAACAGGAACTCCGGCACCCAGAAACCGTGGATGACGTCGGCGGAGGCGATCTGGAACTCGATCCGCTTGCCCTTCGGCAGCACCAGCACCGGGATCTCGTTGCTGGAGCCCAGTGTCTCGATCTTGTCGAAGTTCAGGTAGCTGCGGTCCTCCGGGTTCAGGCCGTTCAGCGGGCCCACCTCTTCGTGGCCCTCTTGACCCTCACCCTCGCCGGCGCGGTGCTCACCCTGATCGGGCCGCGAGGTCATGGCCTCTTTGCGCTCGTTGTCCACCCCGTCGTAGTCGAGGGTGCCGTCGGCGAAGGCCACCTTCTGATAGCCGAACTTCCAGTTCCACTGGAAGGCGGTGACGTCGATGACGACCTCGGGGTTGGGTTCCTTGGCCAGCATGGTCTCCTGCACCACCACGGTGAAGTAGAACAGCACCGAGATGATGAGGAACGGCACGACGGTCAGCACCAGTTCCAGCGGCATGTTGTAGCCGAACTGCCGGGGCAGCTCGGTGTCGGTGGCCTTCTTGCGGTGGAACACCGAGGTCCAGAACAGCAGGACGTAGACGATTCCGCCGACGACGAACGAGGCCGCCACCGAGCCGATCCACAGTTCACGGTTCAGGTGAGCCTCGGGGGTGATGCCTTTCGGCCAGCCCAGGGCCAGCGCCTCGGTGAGACTGCAGCCGCTGAGGACGACAGCCAGCACACCGAACGTGACCGCCAAAGCCAAAGCCCTGAGCCGACGAGAACGGCGGGTCTTCACGCTGGCGCCTCCTGTGTTCAGTCGTGTCGCAGTCGCCCTAGAAGCAGCAATGACACGGCGGATTTCCGTCGAATACTACGCAGCGTAGACCACGCCCTCCAGCCGAGGCGTAAGCACCTCACCGCTTGTCGTCCACCGCCGCTTGGCATACTTGGCGGCGATGTGCGGACTGGTAGCTCTGCTGTGTGAAACGGCTCGGCCCGTCACACCCGAAATCGTCGACGCGGTGGCGGGCGCGTCGCATCTGATGCGACACCGCGGCCCCGATGAACCGGGCACCTGGTCCGACGATCGGGTGGTGTTGGGCTTCAACCGGCTGTCGATCATCGACATCGCCCACTCGCACCAGCCACTGCGGTGGGGACCGCCGGAGTCCCCGGACCGCTACGTGCTGGTGTTCAACGGCGAGATCTACAACTACGTGGAGTTGCGCCAGGCACTGCGGACCGAGTTCGGCGCACAGTTCCACACCGAAGGCGACGGCGAGGCCATCATCGCGGCCTACCACCACTGGGGGGTCGACGCGCTCCCCCGGCTCCGGGGCATGTTCGCGTTCGCCCTGTGGGACACCGCCACCGGCGAGCTGTTCTGCGCCCGCGACCCGTTTGGCATCAAACCGCTGTTCATGGCGACCGGCCCGGGTGGGACGGCCGTCGGCAGCGAGAAGAAGTGCCTCACCGACCTCGCGGGTGTCCTGGGGATCGACGTCGGCGCCACCGGGATCGACGACCGCGCGGTGCAGCACTACACCGTGTTGCAGTACGTGCCCGAACCGGAAACGCTGCACCGCGACGTGCGCCGGCTGGAATCGGGCTGTTATGCCCGGATCCGCCAGGGCGCGGCCCCCGAGGTGTCGCGGTACTTCACGCCGAAGTTCCCGGTGAGCCCGTTCGTGGCCGGTGGTGAGCAGGCCCGCTACGACGAGATCACCAGGGTCCTCGAGGACTCGGTGGCCAAACACATGCGCGCCGACGTCACTGTGGGCGCGTTCCTGTCCGGCGGCATCGACTCCACCGCCATCGCCGCATTGGCGATCCGGCACAACCCGAAGCTGATCACCTTCACCACCGGGTTCGAACGCGAAGGCTTCTCCGAAGTCGACGTGGCGGTGGCCTCGGCCGAGGCGATCGGCGCCCGGCACGTCGCCAAGGTGGTCAGCCCGGCCGAGTTCGTGGCCGCCCTGCCCGAGATCGTCTGGTACCTCGACGAGCCGGTGGCCGACCCGGCGCTGGTGCCGCTGTACTTCATCGCCAAGGAAGCCCGCAAGCACGTCAAGGTGGTGCTTTCGGGCGAAGGCGCCGACGAACTGTTCGGCGGTTACACCATCTATCGGGAGCCGTTGTCGCTCAAGCCTTTCGACTATCTCCCCCGCCCGGTCCGGCGCTCGCTGGGCCGCGCGTCGAAACCCCTGCCCGAAGGGGTGCGCGGCAAGAGCCTGCTGCACCGCGGCTCACTGACCCTCGAGGAGCGCTACTACGGCAACGCCCGCAGCTTCTCCGATGACCAGCTGCGCACCGTACTGCCGGGCTTCCGCACCGACTGGACCCACACCGACGTCACCGCCGAGGTCTACCGGCACTCGGCCGGCTGGGATCCGGTGGCGCGCATGCAGCACCTGGACCTGTTCACCTGGCTGCGCGGCGACATCCTGGTCAAGGCCGACAAGATGACGATGGCGAACTCGCTGGAACTGCGGGTGCCGTTCCTGGATCCCGAGGTGTTCGCGGTCGCGTCCCGGTTGCCGCTGGATCAGAAGATCACCCGGACGACGACGAAGTACGCGCTGCGCCGGGCGCTGGAACCGATCGTGCCCGCACATGTCCTGCATCGCGCCAAATTGGGCTTCCCGGTACCGATCCGGCACTGGCTGCGGGCCGGTGAGCTGCTCGAATGGGCCTACGAAATCACAGCCATGACCGAGACCTCCCAGGCGGGCCGGCTGGTGGACATCGCCGGAGTGCGCCGGATGCTCGACGAACACCGCACCGGCGCCAGCGATCACAGCCGCCGGCTGTGGACGGTGCTGATCTTCATGCTGTGGCACGCGATCTTCATCGACGGCTCGGTGACCCCGCACATCGAGGAACCCACCTACCCCGTCGAGCTGTAGACACCAAAGCCGCCCAAACCGACGTTTGGGCGGCTTTGTGCGAGTAGATCCCGGCATTTCGCCGGGTTCGGCGGGTGTTTTACAACAGCGCGGCGGCGATCTCGGATTCGGCCTCGGTGCCGTAGGCGTCGGCCAGGCGTGGCAGCGCGGCGGCCTTGTCCCAGGTCCACTCCTGCGGGCCCGGGGCCTCGAGCACCAGGGTGGCCACCAGCGAGGCCAGCTGCGCCGACCGCTCCAGGCTCAGCCCGGCGCTGCGGCCGGTGAGGAAGCCGGCGCGGAATGCGTCACCGATGCCCGTCGGGTCATCCTTGTGATGCTCCGGCACCACGCCGACGTGCACGAACGTACCGTCGGAGCCGACCAGATCGACGCCCTTGGGCCCCAGGGTGGTGACCCGCAGCCCGATCTGGCTCATCACCTCGGCTTCCGACCAGCCGGACTTCTGCAGCAGCAGATCCCACTCGTAGTCGTTGGTGAACAAGTAGGTGGCGCCGTCGATGAGGCGGCGGATCTCGTCGCGGTCCAGCCGCGCCAGCTGCTGCGACGGGTCGGCCGCGAAAGCCAGTCCGAGAGCGCGGCATTCCTCGGTGTGCAGGAACATCGCCTCGGGGTCGTTGGCGCCGATGATCACCAGCTCGGGGGTACCGACGCCTGCGACGACGTCGGCGAGCGCGATGTTGCGGGCCTCGGACATCGCGCCGGGATAGAACGACGCCAGCTGCGCCATGTCCTGATCGGTGGTGCACACGAACCGGGCGGTGTAGGCGCTCTCGGAAACCAGCACCTGCGAGCAGTCCACCCCGTTGGACTCCAGCCACTGGCGGTACTCGTCGAAATCGGAGCCCACGGCACCCACCAGAGTGGGGCTTCCGCCCAGGATGCCGATGGCATATGCCATGTTGCCGGCGACGCCGCCGCGGTGCATCACCAGGTCGTCGACGAGGAAGCTCAGGGACACCTTCTGCAGGTGCTCGGCCAGCAGCTGCTCGGCGAAGCGGCCCGGAAAACGCATCAGGTGATCCGTTGCGATCGATCCGGTCACGGCAATGGTCACGTGCAGCTCCATCCAGTTTTCTCGGGTGCCTCGGGGAAGGGCGCACTCGACCCTACCGGTGCCCGCGTATCCGATCATCTCCTCCCGGGTGCGATAACCTCACCAGCAGAACCGCCACGGGCGTGCCGAAGCGACCGCCGTCCACGCCACCGCCGGCCGCCGGCGACAGGCGCAACCCTCGGGGAGAAATCATGTCCGGCCCATATCCGCCGTACCAGGGTGTCGGCGCGCCGGGGTCCGACCGCCAGCCCGAACCGCCCGCTTACAACGCGAACATCGGTCAGGCCTGGGGCCCGTACCGCCCGCCGGAACCACCGCTGCCGCCGAGCGCACCGTTCCCCCCGGGACCGGCACCCGGGCCGTACCCCGGTCCGGGGCCTGCGCCGGTGCCGTATCCGAAGCGCAGCCGGTGGAAGCCGCTGCTCGCCGCCGCGCTCGCGGCCGCGGTGATCATCGCTGTGGTGGTCGCGGTGGTGCTGCTGGGCCGCGGCGACGACAGCCGGGGCGGCGCGGTGCTGACGACGGCGACCGCCCAGGAGGCCATCCAGGGATATCTGGATGCGTTGTCCGACGGCGATCTGCAGACCATTTCCCGCAACGCCCTGTGCGGCCTCTACGACGGGGTGCGGGACCGGCGCTCCGATGATGCGCTGGCGCGGCTGAGCAGCGATGCCTTCCAGAAGCAGTTCTCCAGCGCGCAGGTCACCGGTATCGACACGATGGTGTTCGCCTCGCCGAGCAGCGCACAGGTGTTGTTCAGCATGCAGGTGGTGCCCACCGCGGGGAACCGGGGCGGCGATGACGTCCGTCAGGGCGTCGCCCAGCTCCTCGCTTTCGGCGACGACGTGCTGGTCTGCTCGTACGTACTACGCACAGCGGGCACGTTCTGAGCTGGTGCTCGGAACGTGCCCGCCGGTGAGATCAGGTGATCAGTTGAACGAGTCGCCGCAGGCGCAGGAGCCCGTGGCGTTGGGGTTGTCGATGGTGAAACCCTGCTTCTCGATGGTGTCCACGAAGTCGATGGTGGCGCCCTGGATGTAGGGGGCACTCATCCGGTCGACGGTCAGGTTCACTCCACCGAATTCGACCACCAGGTCACCGTCGAGTGTGCGGTCGTCGAAGAACAGGTTGTACCGCAGGCCGGCGCAACCGCCCGGCTGTACCGCGATCCGCAGTGCCAGGTCATCACGACCCTCCTGGTCGAGCAGCGACTTGGCCTTGGCCGCCGCGGCATCGGTCAGGATTGCGCCGTGGGTATCGGTGGTCGCCGACTCGTGTTGAACAGTCATTGCGTCTCCCTCGTGACAAGCATGTAGTGGGCCTGAACCCAGTATCTGCAACTGTACAGATTCTTCCCGCATTCCCGAGGCCTGGCGGCGATGTCCGCCGCCTACCGGTCGAGCGGTGTCCACCGCCTATCTGGCGAGTTCTGCCGCCGTCTTTCGCGCCAGCCCGGCCAGCTGATTGGCCGCGTCGTCGATGGCGACCTGCACAGATCCGGCGAACTCGGCAACGGCGAACGCCGCGGCGATACCGGCGTCGCGCAGGGTATCGGTGTCCAAGGTCACTTGCCCGGCCAGCACCAGGACCGGGATCCGGTGTGCACCTGCCCCGCCGGCCAGCGCGCTGACCACCTTGCCGTGCAGCGATTGGTCGTCGAAGCGGCCTTCCCCGGTGATGACCAACTCGGCGACGGCCACATCGTCGGCCAGCCGGGTGTGCTCGGCGATGATCGCGGCCCCGGATTCGCGCCGCCCGCCCAGGGCCAGCAGTGCCGCGCCCAGCCCTCCCGCGGCCCCGGCCCCGGCATCGCCGCTGATCGGCCGGCCCGCCACCGCGTCCAGCTCGGCGCCCCATTCGGTGAGCCGCTTCTCGAGCAACTCGACAGTGGCCGGGTCGGCGCCCTTCTGCGGCCCGAAGACGTGCGCGGCCCCCATCGGGCCCAGCAGCGGATGCTCCACGTCGGAGGCCACGATCAGCTCGATGCCGGCCAGCCGGTCACGCGCGGCCTGCAATCCCCCGAGCGCCTCGATCATGCCGCGGCCGCCGTCGGTGGTGCTGCTGCCGCCGAGGCCGACGGCGATGCGGGCGGCGCCTGCTGTGAGCGCCGCGTCGACCAGCTGTCCCACGCCGTAGGTGTGGGCGGCCAGCGCCGTCTGGACCGTCGGCGGCCCGCCCAGCAGCGTCAGACCGCACGCCTGCGCGCACTCGATGTAGGCGGTGGGACGTGCGGGATCGGTGACCGGATCGAACACCCACTCGGCGTCCACCGAGCCGTCGCCGGGCGGGTCCAGTGGGCCGCAGACCCGGCTGTGCCGCAGTTCGCCGAGCCTGCTGGCCAGCACGCCGACGAAGCCGGGGCCGCCGTCGGACTGCGGAGCCAGGGTCAACTCGTCGCCGGGCCGCGACTGCTGCCAGCCGACGGCGATGGCCTGGGCGGCCTCGACCGCGGTCAGCGTGTCACCGAAACAATCGGGCGCTATCAGCACTCTCAACCCCGACTCCTGCGCGCCCGTCATCAGTGCAGATTAAGGTGCGCCCATTGCAGGTGCATTTCCGGGGACGGCTGTATCCCAAGTAACCTGGCGGTGTGAAATTGTTGGGCCGCAAGAACGACGACGGAGAGTCGAAAGACGTCGAATCCACCCCGGTGGTCGAGACCACCGACGAGGTGGCGGCGGGTACCGCACCCAAAGGGCGGCCCACTCCCAAACGCGACAGCGCCAAGCGCCGCGGCCCCGTCGCCCCGGCTCCGATGACCACCAAAGAGGCCCGCGCCCGCCGCAAGGCGATGGCCGGGCCGAAGCTGTCGAAGGAAGAGCGCAAGGCCGAGCGCGCCGAGCGGCGGTCGGTGACAAACGAGCGCCGCGAACGGATGATGGCCGGCGAAGAGGCCTACCTGCTGCCGCGTGACCAGGGCCCGGTGCGGGGTTATGCCCGCGACATCGTGGATTCCCGTCGCAACCTGCTCGGGCTGTTCATGCCCGCGGCCCTGTTCCTGATCTTCGTCATGCTGGCCGTGCCGCAGGTGCAGTACTACATCTCCCCCGCGATGCTGGTCCTGATCGCGATCATGGCGATCGACGGCATCTTCCTGGCCCGCAAGGTCAACAACGCCGTGGACGTGAAGTTCCCCGACAACACCGAAGGCCGCGTCAAGCTCGGCTTCTACGCCGCCAGTCGCGCCTCACAGTTGCGCCGCATGCGTGCGCCGCGCCCCCGCGTCAACCGCGGCGACAAAGTCGCCTGACCGACCACGAGATGGTGCTGCCGTCGTTTCCGTCTGTCGTCGCACCTGATGCCGAGGCAGCCGCGGCCGCCGCTGCGCGCCAGGCCACACTGACCAAGCCGCCGGGCTCTCTCGGCCGGCTCGAGGCGTTGTCGATCTGGGTGTCCGCCTGCCAAAGCGCCTGTCCGCCTAGGCAATTCGAACGCGCCCGGGTGGTGGTGTTCGCCGGTGACCACGGTGTCGCACAGGCCGGGGTGTCGGCGTTCCCCCCTGAGGTGACCGCGCAGATGGTGGCCAATATCGCCGAGGGCGGGGCGGCGATCAACGTACTCGCCGACGTGTCCGGCGCCTCGGTACGCGTCGTCGACATCGCCGTGGACGCCGAGCCCGCCACGGACCGGATCGGCGCGCACAAGGTACGCCGCTCCAGCGGCAACATCGCCGTCGAGGATGCGATGACCGAGGACGAGACGGTCGCTGCCGTCACCGCCGGCGCCCGCATCGCCGACGAGGAGGTCGATGCCGGGGCCGACCTGCTGATCGCAGGCGACATGGGCATCGGAAACACCACCGCGGCAACGGTTCTGATCGCCACGCTGACCAACACCGAACCCGTGCTCGCGGTCGGCCGCGGTACCGGTATCGATGACGCGGGCTGGAAACGCAAGACCGCGGCGGTGCGCGACGCGCTCTACCGCTCCTACCGGGACCGCTTCGACACGCTCGCCCTGCTGCGCATCGGCGCGGGCGCGGACCTGGCCGCGATGGCCGGTTTCCTGGCCCAGGCGGCCGTCCGGCGCACCCCGGTACTGCTCGACGGCGTGGTGGTCACCGCCGCGGCGCTGGTGGCCGAGCGGTTGGCGCCGGGCGCGCGGGCCTGGTGGCAGGCGGGGCACCGGTCCACCGAACCCGCGCACACCCACGCGTTGGCGCAGCTGGAACTGGAACCGATCCTCGACCTGCAGATGCGTCTCGGCGAAGGTACCGGCGCGGCCGTGGCACTGCCGGTGCTGCGGGCGGCCGTGGCCACGTGCGCGCAGATGGCGACGTTCGACTCGGCCCGGATCGCCGGCGGTTCCACTGCCCCGTGATGACCTCGGTGTTGGGCGCGTTCTCGTTCGCGACGGTGCTGCCGATCCGCACGCAGGCCCCCATCGGCCGGGGCGCCCTGACGGCTCTGCCCGTTGTCGGTGTGGTGCTGGGGGTGTTGGCGGCCGGGGTGGCCTACGGGACCTCGACGCTGTTCGGCGGTGTGTTGCCGGGCCTGCTCGCGGTGGCGGCGCTGCTGCTGGCCACCCGTGGTCTGCATATCGACGGCCTGTCGGACACGGTCGACGGCCTCGGGTGTTACGGCCCGCCGGAGCGGGCCCTGACGGTGATGCGCGGCGGTACCGCGGGCCCGTTCGGGGTGGCGGCGGTGGTGCTGAGCATCACCGTCCAGGGTGCGGCATTCTCCGCCCTCGACCCGGTGGCCATCGTGGTGGCGGTGGCCGCGGGACGGGTGGCGGCGGTGCTGACGTGCCGCCGGTCGGTGCCCGCCGCGGCCGGTAGCGCGCTGGGCGCGCTGGTGGCCGGCACCCAACCGGCCTGGGTGGTGGCGGTGTGGGTGGCGTTGCTCGCGTGGGCCGCCGGCTGGGCGACGCCGCGACCGTGGCAGGGCCCGCTGGTGGTGCTCGTGGCACTGGCGTTGACGGCGGCCCTGGTGGCGCATTGTGTGCGCCGGTTCGGCGGGATCACCGGGGACGTGCTGGGCGCCGCCATCGAGCTGACGACGACGGTCACGGCGTTGGGACTGCTGGCCGGCGCTTAGTTGAGGCGGGCCATCCAGCCGTGGGTGTCGGCGAAGGTGCCGCGCTGGATCCCGGTCAGGGTGTCGCGCAGTGCCATGGTGACCTCGCCGGGCTCGCCGTCGGCGATGGTGAACTCACCGTCTCCGTACTTGACGTGTGACACCGGGGTGATGACGGCGGCGGTACCGCAGGCGAACACCTCGGTGATCTCGCCGGCGGCCACACCCTTGCGCCACTCCTCGACATCGATCTTGCGTTCCTCGATGGCGAAGCCGGCGTCGGTGGCCAACTGCAGCAACGAATCCCGGGTGATACCCGGCAGCAGGGACCCCGACAGCTCCGGGGTGACCAGGCGGGCCGACCCGCCGCTGCCGAACACGAAGAACAGGTTCATCCCGCCCATCTCTTCGATGTAGCGGCGTTCGATCGCGTCGAGCCACACCACCTGATCGCAGCCGTGGGCGGACGCCTCGGCCTGCGCCAGCAGCGAGGCGGCGTAGTTGCCGCCGAACTTGGCCGCGCCGGTGCCGCCGGGGCTGGCCCGGACGTACTCGGTGGACAGCCACACGCTGACCGGCTTGATACCGCCCTTGAAGTAGGCGCCGGCCGGGCCGCCGATCACCAGGTAGCGGTATTCGTTGGCCGGGCGCACACCGAGGCCGGGTTCGGTGGCGATGATGAACGGCCGCAGGTACAGCGACGCTTCCCCGCCTGCGGCCGGCACCCAGGCCTCGTCGACGGCGATCAGCTGCCGCAGCGACTCGATGAACACGTCTTCGGGCAGTTCCGGAATGGCGATGCGGCGGGCCGACCTGCGCAGCCGCGCGGCGTTGGCTTCCGGTCGGAACGAGACGATGGCGCCGTTGCTCCAGCGGTAGGCCTTGAGCCCTTCGAAAACCTCCTGCGCGTAGTGCAGGACGACGGCTGACGGATCGAGCTGGATGGGGCCGTAGGGCAGCACCTCGGCGTCGTGCCAGCCGCGGCCTTCGGTGTAGCTGATCGAGACCATGTGGTCGGTGTGATAGCGCCCGAATCCCGGATCTTGCAGGATTGCGGCCCGTACCTCGTCACTTGCCGGTGCAGTGTTGCGGGCAAGGCTGAATTCGAGGTGGCCGTTGGTCATGCAGCGATTGTATAACCGCGCGCTAGCGGGTTTTCACCGCGACGAACGGCGGTTTGACCACTTCGCATTCCACGGCGCGGCCGCGGACGTCGACGGTGACGTGGGCCCCGTCCTCGATGCCGGCTGCCGTGTCGATCAGCGCCAGCGCGATCCCGGCTTTCAACGTCGGCGAGAACGTTCCCGAGGTGGTGACGCCCACGCTCTGATCACCGGCGAGCACGGTGAGGTCCTGCCGCAGCACCCCGCGGCCCAGCACCTTCAGCCCGCGCAGCAATCGCGTCGGGCCGGCTTCCTTCTCCGCGAGCAGCGCCTCGCGGCCCCAGAACGCGTCCTTCTTCCAGCCGACAGCCCATCCGGTGCGCGCCTGCAGCGGCGAGATGTCGAGCGACAGTTCGTGGCCGTGCAGCGGGTAGCCCATCTCGGTGCGCAGGGTGTCGCGCGCGCCCAGGCCGGCCAGCTCGCCGCCGGCCGCCTGCACCTGTTCGACCAGGGCGTCGAACACCACACCGGCCTGCTCCCACGGCGGCAGGAGTTCGAAGCCGTGCTCTCCGGTGTAGCCGGTGCGGCACACCCGCACGGGGACACCGGCGTAGTCGGCGTCGGCGTATCCCATGTAGTCCATCTCGGTGGGCAGCCCGAGGGTGGTCAGCACGTCGGCGGCCTTGGGCCCCTGCACGGCCAGCACGGCGAACGAGCGGTGCTCATCGGTGATCGTGAGACCAAGCGGCGCAACCTCTTTCAACGCTGCCACCACAGCGGCGGAGTTGGCGGCATTCGGCACCAGGAAGATCTCGTCGTCGGACACGTAGTAGGCGATCAGGTCGTCGATCACGCCGCCGGTCTCGGTGCAGCACAAGGTGTACTGCGCCTTGCCGGGCCCGATGCGGCGCAGGTCGTTGGTGAACGCCGAGTTGACGAACTCCGCCGCGCCGGGGCCGCGGACCAGCGCCTTGCCGAGGTGACTGACGTCGAACAGGCCGACGGCGTTGCGGGTGGCGTTGTGCTCGGTGACGGTGCCGGCGTACGAGACCGGCATCAGCCAGCCGCCGAACTCGGCGAAGCTCGCGCCGAGAGCGCGATGACGGTCTTCGAGTGGGCCCTGCTTCACATCGGTCACGATCACCAACATTAGTGGCTGGTGGTTAGGCTCAACGCCGTGAGCACCGCACCCGGTTACCAGTCCCCCGCCGTCACCGTCGCCACGTCGCTGCCCAAACGGGGCATCGGATCGGCTGTGCTGATCGTGGGCGTGACGAGCGCCGACGACTCCAGCCCGAAGGTCGTGACGAACCCGTTCCTGGACGCCGAGGCCGTCGGTGAGATCGAAGTGGCCCTGTCCGCACTGAGCGCCAAGGGCGGTGCCGAGTCGCTCACCCGCCTGGTGGTGCCGTCGCTGCCGGTCGCCAGTGTGCTGACGGTGGGACTGGGCAAACCGCGCGACCAGTACCCGCCGGATCTGATCCGCAAGGCCTCCGGCGTGGCCGCCCGCTCGCTCAACGGCACCGAGTCGGTGATCACCGCGCTGTCCGACCTGGACCTCGAAGCCGCCATCGAAGGCCTGACCCTGGGTGCCTACCGGTTCAGCGACTTCCGCAGCGGCAAGACCGCGCCGAAAGACGCCGGACTGCAGAAGATCACGGCGCTGGCCACCGACGGCTCCAAGGCGGTCAAGTCGGCCGCCGCGCACGCCACCGCTGTCGCCACCGCGGTGGCCACCGCCCGCGATTTCGTCAACACCCCGCCGAGCCATCTTTATCCCGATGAATTCGCCAAGCGGGCAAGGGCTTTGGGTGAATCCGCGGGGTTGTCGGTCGAGATCCTCGACGAGAAGGCACTGGCCAAGGGCGGCTACGGCGGCATCATCGGCGTCGGCCAGGGCTCGTCGCGGCCCCCGCGGCTGGTGCGCCTGACGTACAAGTCGGGCAAGCGCAAGGCTCCCAAGGTGGCGCTGATCGGCAAGGGCATCACCTTCGACACCGGCGGCATCTCGATCAAGCCGGCCGCCTCCATGCACCACATGACCTCCGATATGGGCGGGGCCGCCGCCGTGATCGCGACCACGGTGCTGGCCGCGCAGCTCGAGCTGCCGGTCGACGTCATCGCGACCGTGCCGATGGCCGAGAACATGCCGTCGGCCACCGCGCAGCGCCCCGGTGACGTGCTGACCCAGTACGGCGGCACGACGGTCGAGGTGCTCAACACCGACGCCGAGGGCCGGCTGATCCTGGCCGACGCGATCGTGCGGGCCTGTGAGGACGGTCCCGACTATTTGATCGAGACCTCGACGCTCACCGGCGCGCAGACGGTCGCTCTCGGGGCCCGGTATCCGGGCGTGATGGGCAGCGACGAGTTCCGCGACCGGGTGGCCACCATCTCCCAGGAAGTCGGCGAGAACGGCTGGCCGATGCCGTTGCCCGACGAGCTCAAGGACGACCTCAAGTCGCAGGTCGCCGACCTGGCCAACATCAGCGGGCAACGCTTCGCCGGCATGCTGGTGGCCGGGGTGTTCCTGCGCGAGTTCGTGGCCGACGGTGTGCAGTGGGCGCACCTCGACGTCGCGGGTCCGGCGTACAACACCAGTGGGCCGTGGGGTTACACCGGCAAGGGTGGTACCGGGGTGCCGACGCGGACCATGTTCGCGGTGCTGGAAGACATCGCACTGAAGGGCTAGCAGTAAACGGCTGACTGAAGTTCACCTTCCGGTCACCTCCAGGCCGGGCGACCGCACGACACTCGGTCCGGTGACCAACCGCCTGCCTCGCCGAACCCTGCTGCGTACTGCCCTGCTCGTTCCGGCCGGAGCCGCTCTGGCCGGCGCACTGCCGACGCCCTGGGCGGTCGCGTCGCCCGGCCTGGTGCGAGCGCGTCCCCAGCTGACCCACGGAATCGCCACGGGTGATCCGCGTGTCGACGGCGCGCTGGTGTGGGCGCGTTCCGACGTCCCGGCGGCCATGATCGTGGAGACGTCGGCGACCGAGGACTTCACGAACGCGGCGCAGGTGCGTGGTCCCCTGCTCACACCGGCCTCCGACGGGACCGGACGGCTTCGTCTGCAAGGTCTGGAACCCGGCCAGCGCGTGCACTACCGGGTGACCTTGGAGGGCGAGGACGGTGCCCGCAGTGAACCTGCCACCGGCGTGTTCACCACCGCGCCCGTCGAGCCGTCCGATATCACCTTCGTCTGGTCGGGCGATGTCGCCGGACAGGGCTGGGGCATCAACGCCGATACCGGCGGGATGACGGTGTGGACGGTGATGGCACAACGCAATCCCGACTTTTTCATCCACTCCGGTGATGCGATCTACGCCGACAATCCCATCGAGGAAACCCAAGAGCAGAACGACGGCCGGATCTACCGCAACGTCACGTCACCGGCCAAGGCCCAGGTGGCCCAGAGTCTCGACCAGTTCCGCGGCAACTATCAGTACAACTTGATGGACACCAACTATCGGTACTTCAATTCCACTGTGCCGCAGTTGATCCAGTGGGACGACCATGAGGTGGTCAACAACTGGTTCCCGGGCGAGAACCTGGCCGGTCAGAATCGCAAGGGGTATCAGCAGACCAGCGTGGATCAGCTCGCGGCCATGGCCACGCAGGCGTGGCGCGAATGGCAACCGATCGACGCACGGGAAGCCGTCGACGGACGGTTGTACCGCAAGATCGCTTACGGGCCGTTGCTCGACGTCTTCGTGCTCGACATGCGCAGCTACAAGAATCCGAACCCCGAGAGTTGGTCGACCGACGACAGAACCGGACTCCTGGGCCCCGAACAGGCGCAATGGCTCATCGATTCGCTGCAGGCGTCGACCGCCACATGGAAGGTCGTCGCCAACGACCTGCCCCTGAGCATCGTGGTCGCCGATTCCGCCACCAGCCCGCCGAACGGTCCGAAGGCCATGGAGGCCATAGCTCAGGGCGATGCCGGCGCTCCGCTGGGCCGCGAGTTCGAGACCGCCCGAATCCTGAGCTCCACCAAGAACGTTCGCAACATCGTCTACCTCACTGCCGATGTGCACTACACCGCGGCGATCTCTTATCACCCCGATCGTGCGGCGTTCCAGGATTTCAGCCCGTTCTACGAATTCGTCTCGGGTCCGCTCAATGCCGGCGCTTTCCCCGTCAGTCCGGTCGACTCCACGTTCGGCGCGGTGTACGAGTTCGTCCACGCGCCGGAGGAGGAGAACGTCTCCCCTGCCGAGGGTTTCCAGCACTTCGGCCACGTGCGGATCGACAAGGACACCCGGGCGCTCACGGTCGACCTCTGCGATAGCACGGGCGCCACGTTGTGGTCCACGACTATTCCCGCGGCTTGAGCTAGTCAGGCTCGGCCTCGACTGCCGCAACTTCGCTAAAATGGCCCTCTCCGTGCGGGTTTCCCGAGGGCGCGTTGCAGGGCGTTGTGTTCGCGTTCGGCGTTGATGTGTTGTTGGCGGTCTTGGTCGCGGGTGCGTTTGCGGGTGGGCATGGTGATACCCGGGTGCGCTGTGCGGCGTCTTGTGGGTGTCGGGGGTGGCAGGGTGGCGGTGGTGGAGTTCCAGTCGGGGAACAGCAGTCTGCTCGTCGGTTGCGTGATGTAGGTGTGGCCGGTGGGTGCGGTCCAGCGGACGTCGCCGTTGGGCAGTTGCTCGTCGCGCCAGCCTTGACCGAAGGTCTTGGCGAGGTGGTGTTCTCGGCACAACGCCTTGCCGTTGGAGGGGTGGGTGGGTCCGCCGTCGCCGTGCGGGACGGTGTGGTCGATGTCGGCGTATTCGGCTTTACGGGTGCAGCCGGGGAACCGACATCGCATGTCCCGGCATTGGATGAACTCGCGGGCTTTGCCGGTGAACTTGTAGCCGCGGGCAGGTGCTGCGGGCGGGATCGGGAGTGCGGTGACGGTGGCGCCGTCGCGGAGCATGGCGGCGAGTTGGTCGAGTGGGATGAGGGTGCCACCGAGGGTGACTGCGGGGCGCGGCCGTCGTGGTGGGGTGTGCGCGGCCGGTGTCTGCGGCAGATCCTGGGTCCAGACCTGCTCGGAGGCAGTGTCGTTCACCCGGTCGTCTGCAGCGTCGGGGGTGGCTGCGGTGGTTCCGCCGCCGGTGTCGGGGGTGTTGGGTCCGGGTGGGGGTGGCGGTGCACTGCCGGTGCCCCACGGCGGCTCGCCCTCGTCCCCGGGGTCGTCGGTACCGGTGTCGCCGGCGCGGTCATCTCCGTTGTCGCTCTCGTCGACGGCGACGCCGGCCTCGGTTTCGTCGGCGGCGCCGTCGGCCTCGTCCGTCTCGTTGATGCGGTCAGCGCCCTCGTCGATGTCGTCGTCTGTTTCGTCGCCGGCGCTGTCCGTCTTGCCAGGTGCTTCCAGCGGGGGTGGGGTGGTAGGCGCCCAGGGTGGCTCGTCCTCGTCGTCGTCACGGTGTGAGGTGGTCCACCAGTGCGACCAGTCGGGTTCACCGCCGACCGTCGGTTCGGCCTCGGCCTCGGCCTCGGCCTCGGCCTCAGTCTCCGACTCGGGTTCGGGTTCGGTTGTGGGGGTGTTGTTTTCCCACGG
>NZ_JBDGJH010000034.1:0-44596 GCF_057656995.1 Mycobacterium sp. Soil_C_30
TGCGGCGCCGACGGCCCCGGCGCGCCATGGCGACGCCCGCCCTCCGGCGCCCCCGGTACCGAATGCCGGCCACGGGGCGTCTCGGGGCCTGCCGCTTCTGCCCCTCCCGAGTGCCGCCCGCGCCGTTCGGGTTCCGGGGCAGCCGGTGGCGGCGGGACCGGAGCGGCCGGGCCTGACGGTTTCGGCGGCGGTGCGGTTTGAGCCGCGGGACGTTCCCGTACAGGCGGTGGCGGAGGCGGCCCCTGCACGGGTGGTTGCGGCTGTGGTTGTGCTTGCGGTTGGGAGGCCGGCGTGGCTGCCTGCTTCGGCGGTGCGCTCGGCGGCGGCGTGGGCTGCGGCGTTGGGGCGGGTTGAGGCGCAGGGGTGGGCGCGGGCTGAGGCGCAGGTGTGGGCACGGCCGGCGGCGGAGGCGGCCCGGGACGCACCAGCGGCATCACCGTGGTCTCTTCGCTGGGCCTGCGGTGGGATCCGCGGTAGATGTCCTCGGGCCGGCGCGGTTGCTGGGCCAGCGGTTCTTCGGGCACGTCGATGATCGGGTTGTCGGGCGGCTCGGGGAAGCTGCGGTCCTGCGGCTCGTCGCGAACCGACGTGATGCGGCTGCTGGCCACTCGGTCCGGCTTGGCCTGATAGGACCGGTCCGTCTCGATAGCGGGACGGTGCGCCAGGTCGGTGTCGAAGAGGATCTCGAGATTGGTGCGCAGCGCGGCCAATTCGGCGCGCAGGGCGGCCACCTCGTCGGCGGCCTGCGCCCGTAGTTCAGAGGACAGTTCGCGCCGCAGATGGGTCTCGACGGACAGTTCGTATTCACGACGCGCGGAGATCTCGCGGTCCAGCTGTAGGTCGTAGACGAGTTTGAGGTCGCGCACCTTGGCCTGGTCGGCATCGCTTTGTCTGCGGTAGATCACCGAGACGAAGGCGGCGACCACCGCGGCCCACAGTGCGAGGATGACCGCGAGCTTCAGCAGCTCGACACGGTTGGTGAACACGAGCGCTGAACTGGCCCCGATCGCCAGGACCAGTAACACCGTCAGCAGTACCCACCCCGGCCTGCGGCCGCCGCGCCGGGCACGGGCGCCGCGGGACAGAACGGTCATGGGGCGACTGTACCCGGGCGAGGTCTCCACGCGAATTGTCGCGCACGGCGATTCGGCGTCTGTTCTGGCCCGATCACACCGACGGTCTAGTCCGTGGCACCTTCGGGGCCCTCGGAAAGGTCTTGCGGCGACTTGCAGCAGTGCTGCAACCACAGCGCGGCGACGATCAACACGACTGCGCAGATCGCCGCCACCACGGCACCCGCGGTGTCCTCACCGGCGACCCGCATGGTGGAGCGGCGGGGAATGAGATATGCCAATACCGCGATCCACCAGCCGAGGACCACGGCGCCCATCCACGCGGAGGCTTTGGCGATCACCACACTGCGGGCCACCGCCAGCGGATGCAGCCGGCCGCCGCCGACTCCGATCTCACCGTCGCTGATTTTGCCCCTGATGTGCCAACCCCACACGGCCTCGGCAACACCCACCGCCGCCAGCGAGAGGCCGGTCCAGATCGTCAGCGGCGGAAAGTACCGGTAGGACATGAGCACCAGGAGATAACCGAGGATCGTCGCACCCACCACACCGGCGGCGAGGTCACGCTTGCGTGTCGGGCCCATCAGTCGGCGACACCGAGCACCAGTGGAGTCAGCCGCACGCCGTCGCGGTCCGCGGCGCTCAGATCTGCCAGCAGGCGCGAAACCGGCTGGACACTGCCGTTGACGGTCAGTGTCGCGTCCGGGTCCACCGCCAGCCACGGGATCAGAACGAAGGCACGCAGGTGCGCCAGCGGATGGGGCAGCGTCAGTCCCTCGTCACGGGAAATCTGTTCGGTCTCCCCGTCATGGCAGGTGACGAGGTCGACGTCGAGGGTGCGCGGCCCCCACTTCTGCCCGCGCATCCGCTCGGCGGCCTCCTCCAGTCCCTGCGCGAAGGCGAGCCAGCCGTGGCCGTCCAGCCCCGGGTCCTGGGCGATGACGACCGCGTTCAGGAAGGCCCCCTGGTCCACCCCACCCCACGGATCGGTCTCGTACACCGGGGAAACGGACCGCAGCCGGTTGCCGAGCGCGTCGACGACGGTCTGCAGCCGCGCCAGGCGGTCCCCCAGGTTCGAGCCGATGGACAACACGACCGTGCTCATGAGCCACCCCGGGTGCCCCGCCGCGACCTGCGCGCGACCACTGCGACATCGGCGAACTGGAGCGGGATCGGGGCGCTGGGTTTGTGCACGACGACCTCGACCGCGTGCACCCGTTCGTCGGTCATCACGTCCTCGGCTATCTCGGCGGACACCGTCTCGATGAGGTTCCTCGGGGTGCCGCCGACGATATCGGCGGCGCGCGCCGCGAGCACACCGTAGTCGTAGGTGTCCGTCAATTGATCCGAGGCCGCGGCCGCGGCGAGGTCGATCCACAGCGTGATGTCGATGACGAAGTCCTGGCCGTCGCGGCGCTCGTGGTCGAACACCCCGTGGTTGCCACGAACGGTCAAGCCGCGCAATTCGATTCGGTCAGCCACGATCCTCCCCTCCGGCGTTCCACGCCTCGACGACCTTCAGGGCGTCCGCGGACGCTCGCACGTCGTGGACCCGCACCCCCCACGCTCCATGGGTGGCAGCCAGGGCCGAGATGACCGCGGTGGCCGTCTCGCGTCCGTCGGGCGGGCGTACCTCGTCGCCGTCGGCGAGCAGTGTGCCGAGGAACCGTTTGCGCGAGGCGCCGATCAACACGGGGATCCCCGTGCTGACGAAGTCGGGCAACGCCCGCAGCAGCTGCCAGTTGTGCCGGCCGGTCTTGGCGAAGCCCAGACCGGGATCGATCACCAGGTTGGCCGGGTCCACCCCGGCGCCGACCGCATGATCGACCGCGCGGAGCAGCTCGTCGCGCACCTCGGCCACGACATCGCCGTACGGCGGCACGGTGTGCGGCTGCTCGGCTGCCACCGAGCGCCAGTGCATCAGGATCCACGGCACCCCGGCCGACGACACCACCGCGGCCATGCCCGGGTCGGCGCGACCGCCGGACACATCGTTGACGATGCCGGCCCCGCTCTCCAGCGCGGCCGCAGCGACATCGGCGTGCATGGTGTCGATGCTGACGGTGACTCCTTGCGCGGCAAGCTCTTTGACGACGGGCAGCACCCGGGACATCTCGACCTCGGCATCGATCCGGACCGCACCCGGCCGGGTGGACTCACCGCCGACATCGACTATCGCCGCTCCGTCGGCAACCAGACGCAAACCGTGCTCGATCGCGGTGCGCGGCGCCAGATACCGGCCGCCGTCGGAGAACGAGTCGTCTGTGACGTTCACGATCCCCATGACCCGCACGCGTGGACGACTCACTTTCGCAGGATGAGTTCCAGCGCCTCGGCCCGAGATGCATTGTCGGTCTTGAACTGTCCGCGCACGGCCGAAGTGGTGGTGACGGCGCCCGGCTTGCGGATTCCCCGCATCGCCATACAGAGGTGCTCGGCCTCCATCACCACGATGACGCCGCGGGGATCGAGTTTGCGCATCAATGCGTCGGCCACCTGACCGGTCAGCCGTTCCTGTACCTGCGGCCGCTTGGCGTAGAGGTCTACGACGCGGGCGAGCTTGGACAACCCCGTGACCCGCCCGTCCACCCCGGGGATGTACCCGACATGGGCCACGCCGTGGAACGCCACCAGGTGGTGTTCGCACGTCGAGTACATCGGAATGTCCTTGACCAGCACCAATTCGTCGTGCTGCTCGTCGAACGTGGTGTTGAGAACGTCGTCGGGGTTCGTGTAGAGCCCGGCGAACATCTCCTGGTAGGCCCGCGCCACGCGGCCCGGCGTGTCCGCCAGACCGTGGCGGTCCGGGTCCTCGCCAATTGCATACAGCAGCTCACGAACCGCCGCCTCCGCGCGCGCGTGATCGAACGCGGGACGATTCACCGTCGCCGCGTGGGAGTTGGGCTGCGGCGTCGATGCCGCTGAAGCCCCAGTAGCCACGTGAGTCTCCGCTCGTAAGGGTCAGCCGTGTCCGGGCGGGTTGTGGTGCCGGCCCGTGTCTCCACCGCGGTTGTCCGGCCCGTCACCGCCCTCGGGTGCCGGCGGCTGGCCGTACTGCGGTGGGTACGGCTGGTACGGGTAGGGCTGCTGGTGGCTACCGGACTGCTGGCCACCCGGGTAGCCCTGCGGCGCCCAACCTCCGGACGGCGGTGGAGGAGGCGGCGGGTACCACGGTCCCTGCGGCTGAGGTTGCTGCTGGCCCGGGTTCTGGGGCGGCCAACCCGGTGCGTGCCAACCGGCCGGGGCACCGTAATCGGGCTGTTTCGGCCCGGGGGCGGCATGCGCGCCGTTCGAACCGTTGGGCCCGCCCCCGTTCTGGCGCTCGGCCTCGCGGATGGCTTGCTTGAACGCGGGCTCGGGCAGCGGCTTCGGCCACTCCTCACCACGTTCGATGGCGAGCTCGCCGGGCGTCTTGATGGGCGGTTTGTCCGACGGGACGCGACCACCGAAATCGTCGAACGCGGTGATCCGCGGACGCTTCTTGACCTGGCCGAGGATCACCTCGAGCTCGGCGCGGTGCAGCGTCTCCTTCTCCAGCAGCTCACCGGCCAGCACGTCGAGGACGTCACGGTTCTCGCTGAGAACCTCCCACGCCTCGGTGTGCGCGGCCTCGATCAGCTTGCGCACCTCTTCGTCGATCTCGCGCGCGACCTCGTGGCTGTAGTCGGCCTGGGTGCCCATCGAGCGCCCGAGGAACGGGTCACCGTGCTCGGTGCCGTACTTCACCGCACCCAGCTTGGCGCTCATGCCGTACTCGGTGACCATGGCGCGGGCGATCTTGGTGGCCTGGTCGATATCGGAGGACGCCCCGGTGGTGGGCTCGCGGAAGATCAGCTCCTCGGCGGCGCGTCCGCCCATGGCGAACACCAGCCGGGAGATCATCTCCGAGCGGGTCATCAGACCCTTGTCGTCCTCGGGCACGGCGACGGCGTGGCCGCCGGTACGACCGCGGGCCAGGATGGTGACCTTGTAGATGGGCTCGATGTCAGGCATCGCCCAGGCCGCCAGGGTGTGGCCACCTTCGTGGTAGGCCGTGATCTTCTTTTCGCCCTCGCTGATGATCCGGCTCTTGCGGCGGGGGCCGCCGATCACCCGGTCGACGGCTTCCTCCATGGCGGCACCGGTGATGATGGTGCCGTTCTCGCGGGCGGTCAGCAGCGCCGCTTCGTTGATCACGTTGGCCAGGTCGGCGCCGGACATGCCAACGGTGCGCTTGGCCAGTCCGTCGATGTCGGCGTCGGGGCCGATGGGCTTGCCCTCGGAATGCACCCGCAGCACCGCGCGGCGGCCGGCCAGGTCGGGGTTGGTCACCGGGATCTGCCGGTCGAAACGACCCGGGCGCAGCAGCGCGGGGTCGAGGATGTCGGGGCGGTTGGTGGCGGCGATCAGGATGACGCCCTGGCGTTCGCCGAAGCCGTCCATCTCGACGAGCAGCTGGTTGAGTGTCTGCTCGCGTTCGTCGTGGCCGCCGCCCAGGCCGGCGCCACGCTGGCGTCCCACGGCGTCGATCTCGTCGACGAAGATGATGCAGGGGTTGTTCTGCTTGGCCTGCTCGAACAGGTCACGCACGCGGGAGGCGCCGACGCCGACGAACATCTCGACGAAGTCCGAACCGGAGATGGTGAAGAACGGCACGCCGGCCTCGCCGGCGACGGCGCGGGCCAGCAGCGTCTTACCGGTGCCGGGCGGGCCGTAGAGCAGCACGCCGCGCGGGATCTTGGCGCCCAGCGCCTGGTACCGCGACGGATTCTGCAGGAAGTCCTTGATCTCGTAGAGCTCCTCGACCGCCTCATCGGCGCCCGCGACGTCGGCGAAGGTGGTCTTGGGCATGTCCTTGGTGAGCTGCTTGGCCTTGGACTTACCGAAGCCGAAGCCCATCCGGCCACCGGACTGCATGCGGGAGAACATCACGAACAGGCCGACGAGCAGCAGCAGCGGCAGCATGTAGATCAACAGCGATCCCAGGACACTGCCCTGGTTCACCACCGTGTTGATCTTGACGTTCTTCTCGCTCAGATCGTTGAACAAGGTGACGCCGTACCCGGTGGGGTACTTCGAGATGATCTTGTCGGAGTTCTCGGTGTCGCCGTTGCCGTTCTTGAGCTCGAGTCGTACCTGTTGTTCGCGGTCGTCGATCTGTGCACTGTTGACGTTGTCGTCGGAGATCTGCGCGATCGCCACCGAGGTGTCCACGGGCTTGTACCCGCGGGTGTCATCAGAGAAGTAGAAAAAGGACCAGCCGAGCAGCAGGACTACGGCGATCACCGTGAGCGTGCGGATCAGGGTTTTACGGTTCATCAATATCGTCGGCCGGCATGCACTGTGTGCCGGTCAGGTCCTTCCAATGCGCGCGGGGAGAGCTTCCAGGTTACCGCTAGCCCAACGATCGGCAGTTCCCGCGGCCGCAAAACCCGACATTCCGCCGGGCTTCAAGGGGTTCTGAAAGCACCCAACGTGTGATTTGGTGGGACCGTGCGCACCTCAACCGAACGGTTAGTTGATACCAACGGGGTACGACTTTCGCTGGTCGAGGCCGGTGAGCCGGGTGCACCGGTGGTGGTGCTGGCCCATGGTTTCCCGGATCTGGCGTACACGTGGCGCCATCAGGTCGCCGCGCTGGCGGCGGCCGGATTCCACGTCCTGGCCCCGGATCAACGGGGCTACGGAGGCTCCAGTCGCCCGCCTGACGTCGAGGCCTACGACATCCACGCGCTCACCGGCGACCTGACCGGACTGCTGGACTGGGCAGGCGTCGAGCAGGCCACGATCATCGGCCACGACTGGGGTGCCATGGTGGCCTGGCACACCGCTCTGCTGCACCCGGACCGGGTGGCGGCCGTGGCCGGATTGAGCGTTCCGCCGGTGCCCCGGCCCCGCAGCCGCCCCACCGAGAAGTGGCGGGAGAAGTTCGGTGACGACTTCTACATGCTGCGGTTCCAGGAGCAGGGCCCGGCCGATGCCATGCTCGCCGCCGATGTGACCGCGACCATGCGCGGGCTGCTGGCCGGTGATCCGGCGGCTGCACTGCCCGGGTGGCTGAGCGTCGCGGACCTCGATGTCTATGTGCGCGAGTTCAGCCGCACCGGATTCACCGGCGGGCTGAACTGGTACCGCAACTACGACCGCAACTGGGAGACCACGCGGGAGCTCGAGACGGCCCGCATCACGGTGCCCGCCCTGTTCGTCGGCGGCAGCGCCGACCCGGTGCTGGGTTTCATGCGACCCGACCGCGCCACCGAGGTGGCGACGGGCCCGTACCGGGAGGTCATGCTCGACGGCGCCGGCCACTGGCTGCACCAGGAGCGCGCTGCCGAGGTGAACCGCATCCTGCTGGACTTCCTGAAAGGTGCGTCATGAGCCGGCCACTGAATTTCGGAGTGTTCATCACCCCGTTCCACCCGGTGGGGCAATCGCCGACGGTGGCGCTGGAGTACGACCTGGAGCGGGTGGTCGCCCTGGACCGCCTCGGTTTCGACGAGGCGTGGTTCGGTGAGCACCATTCCGGGGGCTACGAACTGATCGCCTGCCCCGAGGTGTTCATCGCCACCGCCGCCGAGCGCACCAAGCACATCCGGCTCGGCACCGGTGTGGTGTCGCTGCCCTACCACCACCCACTGATGGTCGCCGACCGGTGGGTGCTGCTCGATCACCTGACCCGCGGCCGGGTGATGTTCGGAACCGGGCCCGGAGCGCTGCCGTCGGATGCCTACATGATGGGCATCGACCCGGTGGAGCAGCGGCGGATGATGCAGGAGTCGCTGGAGGCCATCCTGGCGCTGTTCCGCGCGGCCCCCGACGAACGGGTCGACCGGCACACGGACTGGTTCACCCTGCGCGACGCCGCCCTGCACATCCGGCCCTATACGTTCCCGTACCCGGAGATCTCGACCGCCGCGATGGTGTCACCGTCGGGTCCACGCCTGGCGGGTGCGCTCGGAACGTCACTGCTGTCGTTGTCGATGTCGGTGCCCGGTGGTTTCGCCGCACTGGAGAACGCCTGGCAGATCGTCACCGAGCAGGCCCGAGCGGCCGGTCGGGCCGAGCCCGACCGGGCCAACTGGCGGGTGCTGGGCATCGTGCACCTGGCCGACACCCGAGAGCAGGCGATCGACGACTGCACCTACGGCTTGCAGGACTTCGCGAACTACTTCGGCGCGGCCGGCTTCGTTCCGCTGTCCAATACCGTTGACGGGTCCCCTCAGACCGCGCGCGAGTTCGTGGCCGACTACGCCGCCAAGGGCAACTGCTGTATCGGCACCACCGACGACGCGATCTCCTACATCACCGGCCTGCTGGAGCAGTCCGGCGGCTTCGGCACGCTTCTGCTGCTCGGACACGACTGGGCCGACCCCGAGGCCACCTACCACTCCTACGATCTGTTCGCGCGCAAGGTGATACCACATTTCAAGGGTCAGCTCACCGCACCGCGCGCCTCACACGAATGGGCCAAGGGGAAGCGGGACCAGCTGTTGGGCCGCGCCGGCGAAGCGGTGGTGAACGCCATCAAAGAACATGCGCAGGGAGTTGAGAAATAGTGCGCGCCAGCGTATTACGCGATGGCCACATGGTTCTGCGCGACGACGTGCCCGAACCGGTGCCCGGGCCCGGCCAGGTGCTGGTGACAGTCCGGGCGTGCGGTATCTGCGGTTCCGATCTCCACTTCGCCGAACACGGGCACGAGATGCTCGAACTGGCCGAGCAGGTACGCGACGTGCCCATGCCCCGCGATATCGACCTCGCCGCCGATGTGTTCCTGGGACACGAGTTCAGCGCCGAGATCCTGGAGGCGGGACCGGACACCGCGGCGCCGCCACCGGGGACCCTGGTCACTTCACAGCCGATTCTGTTGACGGGCAACAAGATCGACGGGATCGTCTTCAGCAATTCCGTGGTGGGCGGTTACGCCGAACGGATGCTGCTGTCGGCGCCGCTGCTGCTCACCGTGCCGAACGGCCTGGATGCGCAGCGAGCTGCGCTCACCGAACCGCTGGCCGTCGGCGTGCACGCGGTGAACAAGTCCCGGGTGCGGCTCGGCGAGACGGCCTTGGTGATCGGTGCGGGCCCGGTGGGGATCTCGATCATCGCCGCGCTGCGGATGACCGGTGTCGAGCACATCGTGGCCGCCGACTTCTCTCCGACGCGCCGCGCACTCGCCGAGACCATGGGAGCGCACCAGACCGTGGACCCCGCGCAGGGATCACCTTTTGATGTGGTGCGCCCCGCCGTCGTCTTCGAGGCGGTCGGCGTACCCGGCATCATCGATGAAGCGTTGCGGATGGCTCCGGTGAGCAGCCGGTTGATCTCGGTGGGGATGTCGATGCAGCCGGATACCGTGCGACCGGCGTTCGCCGCGATGAAGAACATCAGCGTGCAGTTCGTCTTCGGCCACACCCCACAGGAATTCGCGCACGCACTGACAGCGATAGCGGACGGCGTGGTCGATGTGGCGCCGATGATCACCGGCACCGTGGGGCTCGACGAAGTGGGTGCGGCATTCGAGGGCCTGGCCGACCCCGAACGGCATTGCAAGATCCTGGTGACGCCCTAAATCTGTGAGCCGCGCCATTGTCGCAGGTCACGTGATGAGAATAACGCCTTGTCGAGGAAGCACTCGCGCTCTTCGCCCCGTTGAATGGGAGACAACGACTACACGAGATTCGAAGAAGGCAAGCGTGACTTTCACCCAGCGACTGCAAAAGATCCGTACCGACATTTCCGAGATCGTGGAGGTGACCCGGATCGGGTTGGCGTTGCAGAACCGTGAGATCACCGCCGAGCAGGCCTCCGAGGCCATCTCGCGTGTCGGCATCCGTCGCGACGATCTCGAACTCGCCTCCGACTGAGCCTCACCACCCCAGCACAACTGTTCCGAGAAGCCCCGGTTCACGAATTGCGTTGGAAGGCCATGACGCCCGGCCCACGCACCTGAACACACCCGTCACTAGGGTGCAGTGCATGGCCATCCGCCCCGCCGCGCTCGCCGATGTCGCCGGCATCGAGCAGCTGGTGCACGCCGCGTACGCCCCGTATGTCGAGCGCATCGGCCGGCCGCCGGCCCCGATGACCGCCGACTATCACGCGGCGGTCACCGGCACCGACCAGGTGGACGTCCTCGTCGACGACGGGGCGGTGGCGGGAGTGCTCGTCACCGTAACCGAACCCGACCACCTGCTCATCGAGAACGTGGCCGTGGCTCCCTGGGCGCAGGGCCGCGGGCACGGCCGCGCGCTGCTGGCCCACGCCGAGGCGCAGGCACGCCAACGGGAGCTCCCCCAGCTACGGCTGTACACCAATGCGTTGATGACCGAGAACCTGGTGCTCTACCCGCGACTTGGGTACGTCGAAGTGGATCGGCGCACCGAGAACGGATTCGACCGGGTGTACTTCGTCAAGACCGTGCGTTCTTGAGCGCCCACTCCAGCGCGTAATCGGCGACTTCCTCCCACCCGGGCGCGGCGCAGGTCCAGTGGTCGCGGTCGGGGAACTCATGGAAATCCGTGATGGCCTTGGACTTGTGGTAGTGCTTGGCGTTGGACCGGTTGACCGAGGCCGGCATGATGTGGTCCTTACCGCCGGCGATGAACAGCAGCGGCGCCCGCTCGTCACGGCTGTAATCCACCCACGTCTCCTGGTGTCCCGGCTTGAAATTGGCGATCAGGCCGTAGGCCCACACCCAGTTGCCCGGTGCCGCGATGGCATACCGTTCCCACACCTTCTTCGACTCCTCGGCCGACAGGGTGTTGGTGAACGCGTAGTGGAACTCCTCGGGTGTGAACCCGACCGCCCGGTGGTAGTTCGCCGGGTTCTTCAACGCCGGGAACAACGACTTCACCTGTGACAGCGGGTTGACCCGAACCCCCTCGGTGGGAGCCGAATCCACCACCACGGCGGCCGCACCGAGGTTGCGGTCCACCAGCAACTGGGTGAGCGTCCCGCCGAAGGAGTGACCCATGATGATCGGCGGCGTGTCCAGGGCGGTGATCACCGAGGCGAGATGGTCGACGGTCTCCGGCACGGTGAGATCGGCGATGATGTCCGGATTCTCCCGCAGCGCTTCGACTTCGATCTCGAAGCCCGGGTACGCCGGCGTGAGCACCTTGAAGCCCTTGGCCTCGAAATGCGCCACCCAGCCTTCCCACGACCGGGGCGTCATCCACAGTCCGTGTACCAGTACGACGGTGTCGGGTGTTGTCATGATCGGTCTCCTGTCAGCATGGTGGAACCGTAGGAATCCTCGGGCCCGGCTGGTCGACTGTGCGTGCACGCTTCTGTTCTGTCCGCGACAATCACCGTTGTGGCCACGATCCTGGACCTCAATGCGCTACCGCCGCATGAGCGCGTGGACGCCTTCGCCGCCACCGTCGTCGACCGCACCGTGCCCAGCCGGTTCGATGTGACACCCCTCGGGACGGTCGAAGGCTCCATCGAGTGGACCGCGCTGGGCCCGGTGAGCCTGCTGCGGACCGAAGTCACGGCGGCCCAGACGATGACGCGGCTGGCCGGCCATGTCCGCCGCGGCGCCCCCGAGACCCTCTCGATCGCCCTGCGCCGTCACGGTACTGCATTCCAGGACCAATTCGGCGTATCCAGGACACTGCATCCCGGCGATCTGTACTGCACCGACCTGAGCGCACCGTTTCACTACGCCAACACCGACGGTGGTACCGGTATCGGGCTGCAGATACCGTTCGACCGCATCGGCCTGCCCGTTGACACCATCCGCCGCGGCGCACCCCGGCTGCCCACCAGCCCGGTGTATCCCGTCATACGCGATCAGTTGGTCGAATTGACGCATATCGCAACTACTTTGGGTGATCCGGTGTCGGCCGACGCGGCCGGCGCAGTGGTGCTCGAATTGACCAGGGCCGTACTGGCCAGCGCGTCCGGCGACGAGCGCTACGGCGCCGGCGCGCTGGCGGAGACGGCTTTTGCCAGGGTGCGCCACCACGTGCGGGCGCACCTGAGCGATGCCGCGCTCGATGCGGCGTCGGCCGCTGCTGCCGTTGGCATCTCGCCGCGCCGCTTGTACCGCCTCTGCCAGGACAACGGGGTGCGTTTCGAGCAGTGGATCATCACCGCCCGGTTGGACCGCGCCAAGGTGCTACTGCGGTCACCCGGTGCGGCCACGCGCAGTATCTCGTCGATCGCGGCGGCGTGCGGTTTCACCGATCCGTCGTATTTCGCCAGGAGGTTTCGCGCCGCCACCGGCGTCACCCCGCGGGACTGGCGCGCCGGCGCATCCGGTACTCCCGCGGCGTCACCCCGTACCGAGCACGGAAGCGACGGCCGAAGTGGGTCGGATCGCTGAAGCCGGAGCGGCGGGCGATGTTCGCCACCGTCACATGATCAGAGCCGGGGTCGCTCAGCTGGTCGCGTGCCGACTCCAACCGTTTCACCAGGATCCAGTCGGCCAGGCTCATCGCTTCCGTACGGTGGCGTGCCCAGACGTTGTAGAGCTGCCGGACCGAGATGTGGTGAGCCGCGGCGATCATCTCGGGCCCCAGCGCAGGGTCTGTCAAACGCGACTGCACGAACAACCTGATCCTGTCGAACAAACTGTCCTGCATCGCTTGTCGCTGCCGGGCGTCGCCGCCGGCTGCGCAGATGACCGCCCGCACCAGGGTGACGGTGGTGGCGGCAAGCCCGGGAAGGGCCTCCGGCGCCTCCCGCGCCGTGCGCGCCAGACTGGTCAGGTACGCACACGCCAAGGCGTGCAGCGGCGCGTCCGGGGACAGGTTCCGGCTCGCCCCGATCACCGTGTCGACGGGGACGTCGAGCACCGCCCGGTCCATGTTGATCGCGATCGTGGTGCCGGAATCCCAGCGCCGATGATCGTAGGCAGACCCCTGGTGCACCAGGACCAGCGACGGCGTGGCCGGTTCTGCGTGGTCGGACCGGAACTGATGGAACGTCCACCGTCCCGCCGGCAACAACGTCAGCCCCACCCGGTCCGGATCGGCCACGCGCACGTGACGGGCGGTGCGCTCCAGCCAGATTCCGGTGCCGTCCCGTTGCATCAGTGTCGACCCGGCGTCATCGAGCTCCCACAGCTGCAGGCGGGCCGAGACGTCGTGGGCGGGTAACGGTGTCACGTTGGCGGGCACCCCCGCGACACGCATACCTTCGCGCAAGGCTTCGGCGCGGTCGGCCGCGGGCAACTCCGCGGTGTCCAGAACCAGCGCCACGGCACAGATTCTGGTGGACGCAGCACCAAACCGCTAGATCGCGGCGACGCAACTTCTCCTCACGGACTCGTTGCACCCCCGCAAGCGGGTGTGCTCCCGGCCCGCGCATCCTCGTCGCGCTAGGGTTCTCAGTCATGCGCCCCGCCGCGAACTCGCGCTTCTCTCTCGTCATGCTCGCCGGTTTGTCGGCCGCCGCGCTCACCGCGTGCGACGCCGCCCCACCTGCCCCGCCACTGCCCGGTGATGCGCCCCGCCAGGTGACGGTGGTCGGCGAGGGCGAAGTACAGGGCACCCCGGACACACTCACCGCCAGCGCGGCGATCAGCTTCCTGGCCCAGGACGTCACCACCGCGATGAATCAGACCAACGAGCGGCAGCGGGCGGTGTTCGACGGGCTGGTCGAAGCCGGCATCGACCCAGAGGACATCGCCACCACCAACGTCAGCGTCCAGCCGCAATACGGACCGGACGGAGTGTCGTCCCCCGTCGGCTACGAGGCCAGCAATTCGATGGACGTCACCATCCGCGATGTCAGCGTCGCCTCGCGGGTCCTGGCGCTGATCGTCTCCAACGGCGGCGACGCCACCCGGATCAACTCGGTGAACTTCTCCATCGACGACGACTCGCAGTTGGTGAAGGACGCCCGCACCCGCGCCTTCGAAGATGCCCAGGCGCGCGCCCAGCAGTACGCCGATCTGTCCGGTCTGGAACTGGGCAAGATCATCTCGATCTCCGAAACCGGCGGTGGTACACCACCTCCGACGCCGATGCCGATGGAGCGGGCGATGGCCAGCCCGGTTCCGCTGTCCCCCGGTCAGCAGACGGTGTCGTTCTCCGTCACAGCGATCTGGGAGCTGGGTTAGTTGCGCTAGCTTCCGACGGCGGAGATCTCCACGGGCAATCCGTTGAGCACCGCGGTACCCGACAGCGGGTCCAGATACGTTCCGTCGTTGAGTTGGTTGACGTTCACCCCGGGCTGAGTAGCCGCGACCTCCAGCCGCGTCCCGTCCTGACCGTGGCCCCACCCGTGCGGGATGGACACCACGCCGGGCCGGATCGTGTCGGTGACCTCCACCGGAACGGTCAGCTCGCCGCCGGGGCCCTTCACCACGGCCACCTCACCGAGTCCGAGCCGGTGCGCGTCATCCGGATGGATCTGCAATGTGCACCGGTTGGTTCCGCCGGCCAAGGCAGGCAGGTTGTGCATCCAGCTGTTGTTCGAGCGCAGATGACGGCGCCCGATCAGCACGAACCCGTGCGGACTGTGGTGCAGCACGCCGGCCAACCGCGCGGCGTCGGCCACCAATACTTCGGGAGCGAGTTCCACTGTGCCGGAGGCGGTTCGGAGCACCTCAGGGATCCGCGGCTGCAGCGGTCCGAGGTCGATGCCGTGCGGGGCAGCCTTCAGCTTCGCCAAGTTCAGACCGTCCGGATCGGCCCCGAAGCCGTCACCGTAAGCGCCCAGCCGCAACATCATGTCCAGCCGGCGCTCGTACCCCGGCCCGTCGGGCAGCAGCGCGGTCAGCTCGTCGACCTCACGGCCGGCAACCGGTGACTGCGGGTCGGCGACCGCCTTGCCCAGTGTCATCGCGATGACCTGCTGGTCGGCCAGATCCGGGTCGGCGTCCAACCCGGCGCCCATGACGAGTAGCGCCACGCGCGAAAGGATTTCGGGCTCGCTGGGCCGGTCCTGCAGCGGCAGCACCGGCGGCGAGTACCGGGCGTTGTTGCGGACGGCGACGTTGTTGAGTGCGAAGTCGAAGTGTGCGGCCTGCGACGGCGGTGGCGGTGGCAGGATGACGTCGGCGTGCCGGGTGGTCTCGTTGAGGTACGGGTCGATGCTCAGCATGAACCCGATTCCCTTCAGCGCCGCGGCCAACCGCTGCCCGTCGGGTGCCGACAGCACCGGATTGCCCGCCACCGTGATCAACGCCTGGACCTGACCTTCACCCGGGGTGTCGATCTCCTCGGCCAGCGCGGTGGCCGGGAACTCCGAGGCGACTTCCGGAAAACCGGAGACCCGGCTGTGCCAGCGCCCGGTGGAGAAACCGCGTCCCGGCTTCGGCGCCCGCGGAGCGTGTGCGGTGGGCCCGAGCGGGAACATCGCGCCGCCGGCGCGGTCGAGGTTTCCGGTCAGGACGTTGATGACATCGATCAGCCAACTGCCCAGGGTGCCGAACTCGACGGTCGACGTACCGATTCGGCCGTAGACCGCACATCTGGGCGCAGCGGCGATGGAGCGTGCCAGGTCGCGGATGTCGTCGACCGTCACGCCGCAGTACGGCGCCACGGCAGGCGGCGGGAAATCGGCGGCCAACGCGCGAACCTGCTCGATGCCGCTGACGTGGTCGGCGATCCCACCCAGGTCCGGGGACACCAGGCCCTCGGCGAACAGCACGTTGACCACCGCGAACAACAAGGCGGCATCGGTACCGGGCCGGGGCGCCAGGTGGCAGTCGGCGAGTTCTGCGGTGCGGGTGCGGCTGGGATCGATGACGGTGAGCCGGCCGCCGCGTCGGCGTAACGCCTTGAGCTTGCCGCCGAAATCGGCGGCGGTGGCCACGCTGCCGTTGGACACCAACGGGTTGGCACCGATGATCACCAGGTGGTCGGTGCGGTCGATATCAGGAACCGTGAAGGCAAACGCGTTGCCGTACAAGTAGCCCTGCGCCACCTGTTTGGGCATCTGATCCAACGTGCTGGCGCTGAACACGTAGCGGGTGCCCAACGCCTTGATCACCAACGGTGCATACAGCGCGCCTGCGATGGTGTGGGCGTTCGGGTTCCCGAGGTAGACGGCGACCTGCCGGCCGGGCACCGCGCCGAGACCGTCGGCCACCGCGCGGAACGCCTCCTCCCACGTGGCCTCCACCAATTCGCCGTCGCGGCGCACCAACGGGCCGGTGAGTCGGTCCGGATCGCCGTCGAGTTCGGCGAAACTCGCGCCCTTGGGGCAGATGAAACCCGCACTGAACACGTCGTCGCGATCACCGCGCGCACCGGTGATCGTCTGACCATCGACAGTGAGGACCAGGCCGCAGGTGGCCTCACACAGTGGACAGATACGCAGAGCTGTGCGAGACATCGGTGCCCCCGGGCTGTTAGTGGGTGTAGACCTTCGGCTCCAGTGTCCCGATGTAGGGAAGATCCCGATAGCGTTCCGCGTAATCGAGGCCGTACCCGACGACGAACTCGTTGGGGATGTCGAAACCGATGTAGGTGATGTCGACGTCCGCCCGCACCGCTTCGGGTTTGCGCAGCAAGGTGCACACCCGCAGCGACCGGGGACGCCGGGTGGCCAGGTTGCGCAGCAACCAGGACAACGTGAGACCGGAGTCGACGATGTCCTCGACGATCAGCACGTCGCGGTCGTTGATGTCGCGGTCGAGGTCCTTGAGGATGCGGACCACGCCCGACGACGAGGTGGACGATCCGTAGGAGCTGACGGCCATGAACTCCAGCTGCGTCGGCAGCGGGATGGCGCGGGCCAGGTCCGTGACGAACATGACCGCACCCTTGAGCACGGTGATCAGCAGCAGATCCTGGTCAGCGGAGGCGTCGCGATAGTCGGCGCCGATCTGCGCGGCCAGTTCGGCAGTCTTGCTTTGTATGTCTTCTTCGGAGAGCAACACCGATTTGATGTCCCCGGGATACAACTCGGCAGTATGCGCAGGCACGCCCACAGCCTAGCGCTGCCGTCCGACTGGTTCTGCGTAGAGCACCAACAGTTCGTTTCGGCGCCCCGCGAACAGGCGCCGCTGTCGCTGCGGACTGGGCACCGCCACTCCACCCTGCCCGCGCCATGCGGTGAGCAGCGCGTCGACGGCCAGCAGTTGCTTGGCGGTCAGCCCGACCGCTCCCCCGGCCAACAACCAGAGCCGCAGCACCCGCCGGCGCAGCGCGGCGGGCAGGTCGACCAGGGCGGCCACGGCCAGTCCGTCCCCGTCGCGGGCTCGTTGCCAGGCGTCGTGGGCCAGGGCATCGAGAACTTCGCCGTCCTCCTGCAGCGCGGTGGCGGTACGTGCCAGCGCCGCGGCCACGCCACCGCCGAGGACCTCCTCCAGCAGCGGCAGCACCTCGTGGCGCAGCCGGGCGCGGGTGAATCGGCCATCGGTGTTGTGGGGGTCGTGCCACGGTGTCAGTTCCAGCGCAGCACACGCCGCTTCGGTGGTATGGCGTCTCAGCTGCAACAGCGGGCGACACCACGGCGGGTCATAGGGCCTTATGCCGGCGATGGAGCGTGGGCCCGAGCCGCGGCCCAGCCCCAGGAGCACCGTCTCGGCCTGGTCGTCGAGGGTGTGCCCGATCAGCACGGGCGCGCCTGCGCGGGCCTGTTCCAGTGCGGCATAACGCGCGGTGCGCGCCGCCGCCTCGAGTCCGCCCTCGGTGCCGACGGTCACCGAAATGACTTGCGCATCAATACATCCCAATGAAATCGCCTGTGCTCGGGCCTTTTCGGCGACGGCGCCGGAGCCGGCCTGCAGACCGTGATCGACGATGAGCGCGGTGGTGGGCCGCACCCGGGCCGCCGCCGCCGTGAGCGCCAGGGAGTCCGCTCCCCCGGACAGTGCCACGCACCACCGATCAGCTCCGGTGAGGTACCGCTGCGCGAAATCGGCGACCGCGAAGGCGATCTCACCTACAGGACTCTGTCGATCCATTTCTCGGGGTGATCGATCTCGTCGGGCAGCGGCAACGTCTCACTGCTGGTCCACACCGCGTTGAAGCGGTCCATGCCCACGCGACCCACCACGTCGTCGACGAACGCCTTACCCCTGGTGTACTGGGCGAGCTTGGCATCTACTCCCAGCAGGGCGCGCAGAATCCGTTGCAGCGGCGGCTGTTTGCGCTTCCTGCGCTCCTCGAAGCGGTGCCGGATGGAGGCCACCGACGGCACCACCGCCGGACCCACCGCATCCATCACATGGTCGGCATGGCCCTCCAGCAGTGTACCGAGCACCAGCAACCGGTCGAGCGCCTGGCGTTGCGGCTCGGACTGCACCGCCCGCATGAAGCCCAGAACGCCCGCCGAATCGGGATTTTCGACACCTTCGCGGCGTTGTTTGATGAAGTCGGCGAGCCGGCCCACCACGGCCGTCACGTCGTCGCCACCATCGGCGGTCAGCACTTCCAGCGTGGACGACATGTAGCCGGCCAGCCAGGGGTTGGCGGTGAACTGGACCCGGTGCGTCACCTCATGCAGGCAGACCCACAGTCGAAAGTCCTTGGGCGACACGCGGAGTTGACGTTCCACGGCGATGATGTTGGGGTACACCAGCAGTAGGCGACCTCCGCCGCCGTCCGTCGATGACACGAACGGGTCGTACTGGCCGAGGATGCCCGAGGACACGAACGCCAGCACCGCTCCGGTCTGCGCGCCGGTGACGCGGCCGGTCAGAAAACCCTTCGGGCTGGCCGCACCGCCCGTCATCACGCGCATCGACTCCGTTGCCGCCTTGATCCACTCCGGACGGTCGACGATGAGCGCGTCGGGAACGGGTCCCGGTGTGGCGAGCCGGGTGACGTCGCGCACCGGCGGTTCAGCCGCCTGCGAAGACTCCGCGAGCTGAGAGATCGCTTGCCTGCGTGTGTATTCGGTGACAGGTGGCGCAGACCGCGCGAGTTTCGCCCCGACCGTGGCGGCGAATCCCCAGTCGACGGCCTGCCCGATGGCGGCGGCTCCGGACGTTCCGCTCATTTGTCGCACCCACACGACCGTAGCGTGGCCGCCAGGGTGTCGAGGGCCACGCGCCCCGTAGGGCCGGCGTCGTTGGAGACGAACGCGAAGGTGAGCACACGGCCGCTGGCGTCGGTGATCACACCTGCCAGCGTATTCGTGCCCGTCAAGGAGCCGGTCTTGGCCCGCAGCCAACCGGCCGCCGTGCGGGTGGTGTTGTCGAGGTAGCGGTTCGACAGAGTCCCGCTGCCTCCCGCGATGGGCAGAACGTCGAGCAGCGGGCGCAACCGGGGATGATCGGGTCCGGCCGCCGCCCCGATCACCTCGTCGAGCGTGCGGGCCGTCAGCCGGTCATCGATGGACAGACCGCTGGAATCCATCAGCCGCGCGCCGGTGAGGTCGATGTCCACCCCGCGTAACTGTTCGAGCACCGCGTCCACCGCTCCGGCGAAGCTGAGCGGATGACCGGTGGCCGCGGCCACCTCCCGCCCGATGGTCTCGGCCATCACGTTGTCCGAGGCGTTCATCATCTGGCGCAGCCGTTCGATCAGCGGGGCGGACTGCACCGAGGCAAGTTCTCTGCCGTTCTGCGGACCGTTGACGAGTGTGACCTGCCCCGGGTCGATGCGCAGCGCCGTCGCCAGCGCCCGGCCGGCGTCCAGCGCGGGGGTGCGGGATCGCCGGGAGTCGAAGCTGGTGGGCTGGGTGCGGCCGGCGTCGAGCATCACCGACTGGATGGGGGCGATGTCCCCGCCGTCGATATCCGCCGGGTCCCAGCCCGGAGCCATGTCGGGGCCGCGGAACAGGGAGGTGTCGACCTGCACCGAGGTGGCCCTGACCCCGCTCTTGCGCACCTGGGCCACCAGGTCGCTGATCCGGGCGGCGTCGCGGTACCAGGTGTCCTCGTCGGCCGGCGCCGCCGACAGCACCGGATCGCCGCCGCCCACCAGCACGATCACGCCGGGCCGGGGTCCGGCGACGACCTTGGTGGTCAGCCGCGCGTCGCGGTCCAGCGCCAGCAGCGCGGCGGCCGCGGTCAGTGACTTGTTGGTCGACGCTGGTTGCATCGGGATGTTGTCCCGCTGCTGCCACAGCTCCTCGCCGGTCTCGGCGTCGGTGATCCGCCCGGTGAGGTTGCCCAGGTTCGGATCGGCCAGCGCCGCGGTGAGGGCGCGGGCCAGCCCTGTCTGGGTGGGCGTCGGGGCGCCGTCGGCGACGGGGATGACGGCAGGATCCGCCGTCACGGGCGCGGGCTCCGCGGTGATCCGCGGGTCGGGCTGCTTGCTGCCCCCGGTGACCAGTGCGGCCACCGCGACGATGATGGCGACGATCACCAGCACGCCGGCACCGACCGCCACGTGTGTGGACCGCCGCCACCGACCAGGACGCATGCACTGCAGAGTATCCCTCCGATAAGGTCTGTCCGGACGACCACAGACCCGAAGGAGCCGTGCGGCGTGGAATTCGACGTGACCATCGAGATCCCGAAAGGGCAGCGCAACAAGTACGAGGTGGACCACGAGACCGGACGGGTCAAGCTGGACCGCTACCTCTACACGCCGATGGCCTACCCGACCGACTACGGCTTCATCGAAGACACCCTCGGCGAAGACGGCGACCCGCTGGACGCGCTGGTGCTGCTCCCGGAGTCGGTGTTCCCCGGTGTGCTGGTGGAGGCCCGACCGGTCGGCATGTTCAAGATGGTCGACGAGGCCGGCGGCGACGACAAGGTGCTGTGCGTTCCGGCCGGCGACCAGCGCTGGGACCACATCCAGGACATCGGTGATGTGTCCAGCTTCGAGCTCGACGCCATCAAGCACTTCTTCGTGCACTACAAGGACCTCGAGCCCGGCAAGTACGTCAAGGCCGCCGACTGGGTGGGCCGGGAAGAGGCCGAAGCCGAAGTGCAGCGCTCGGTCGAGCGCTTCAAGAACTCCGGTCACTGAGTTTGCACGGTCTTAACATGCCGTAACTCGGGTGTGTCCTCGGGCTCCGATCATGGGCTGGTGCTGATGCATCAAGGAATCGGCCTCGCGACGTTCAACGCGATGCCCGAGCGGCGCGCCATGCACGCCCTGTTTGAGTGCTGCAACGATGTGGCACTGGCCCGCGAGCTCGCCCGCGGACGCGCGTACGACTGCCACGACGCCTTGTTCCGGCGCGCTGACGCCCTGCTGTTCTCGCTGCCGGACACCGCGATCGACAGCATCCTCGAGGCGTATCCGCAGATGGGTGCCCGCCCCCGCAGTACCAAGTCCGCGGCTGAGCAGTGCGCGGTGTGGAACGACGACGACGCGGTGATGGCCGAGCTGCGGGCCGGCGCCGCGCGGTACCGCCAGCAGTTCGGATTCGAGTTCGTCATGTATGTGGGCGGTATGGGCTGCGACGCGGTGTCGGTCGCGCTGGCCGACCGGTTGCACAACGATCTGGAGACCGAGCGCAAAGTGGTGCGCAACGAGTTGGCCAAGATCAACCGGACCCGGCTCGAGCGCATGCTCGGTCCCGAGGGCGGTTATCAGAACTGGTAGCCAGACCCTCGCCGAGGGTTCCGGCGCCACGGTGACACCCGAAACCCGTTCGGGGCCATGCCATCTCGTCGCTGTACACACGTGCGCCCGTCCATCGGACGGCGCCGTGGCCCGCCTGCGATTGTTCGGCGCACTCACGTGCAGCGGCCTGCGGACGCTACAGGATCGGTGACAAGCAGCGCCTAGTCTGGGCTGGGTGGAACCTCTGCTTCATTTCGCGGAGAACTTCTGGTGGCTGGTGTTCCCGCTCAGCGGCGTCCTCGGTGGTGCGTGGAAGGCGGTGTCCGCCGCCAATGAACGCCGCGCCGAGCGCCGGCTCGAGCGTTACCGCATCAAACAGCAGACCAAGGTCGCGATGGCCGAGGCCGCAGGCCGCAGCCGCGAAACCGATGCCCTGCACCGGCGAGAAGTCCAGAAGCTGCTCGCGCAGCACGACGAAACGGACAACCGCTGGCTGTCCTACGAGATGGATGTGGCCAAGCTGCTGGACTTTCCGTTGATGACCGACATGCGCGACCCGCTGACCGCGCACTTCCATCGAGCCAAGCGACGGGCGGATCTGCTGCGCCCGGACAGCGTTGACGACCTGATGGGTGACCGCGCGGCCCAGCTCGAGTACCGCGACGCGGTGCACGAATACGTGGGTGCCTTCGACGTCGCGGAGACCGAGGCGATTCGGCGCAGGCGCAGCGATTTCTCCTCCACCGACCAGGACCGGCTGGCCCGGGCGCAGAACCTGCTGCGGCTGGCCACCGATGGTGGTGCGACGTTCGCCGAACGCCAGAACGCCTACGCGCGGGCGCGCACCGAGCTCACAGGGCTGATCGCGTTACCTGCCGCGACGGTGGCCGGCATCGAACGGCGGGTGATCGGCGAGCTCGAGGCGTGAGCAGGCCGCCGTCTGTTCAGGCAGCGGTCTGCAGGCGCGCGGCCACTCGTTGGAGAGCCGCCTCACCAAGAGAGCGCGCGTCCTGCTGCGGTACAGCCGAGATGAGCGTGACGCCGTCGGCCACACCGGCGAGATAGATGTCGGCGATCAGACCGGCCAGACCATCGAGGGTGCCGGCGTAGGCCAACGTGTCGGCAGCATCGTCCTCGAGGTCGGCCAGTCGACGCTGCGCCGAGCGGAAGTCGTCGTCCACCACCACGGTCAGATCAACCACCGCCGCCCCCGCCAACCGACGGCGGGCACGCTGCGCCTGTTGCAGATCCGCCGCGCTGAACCTGACGGCGGGCTGCCCGCCCGCCGTCAGTTCGGTCCAGTCCGCATCGGCAACAAACACTCGCAACGCACGTTGATGGCCCACGCCACCGACGCTAAACGACCGTCGGCACCCTGTCAGTGGTTGGGATCAGCGGGAGGCGAAGTCTCGGGCGCGCCCTTCTTGGCATCGGTGCGGGTCTTGTACAGGCTCGCGACCGTGGTGATGAGCAGCGTCACGATGATCACGCCCAGGCTGAGCAGGGTCGGGATCTCCGGCACGTGCACGTGCTCGCCGCCGTTGATGAACGGCAACTCGTTCTCGTGCAGCGCGTGCAGGAACAGCTTCACACCGATGAAGGCAAGGATGAACGCCAGTCCGTAGGACAGGTACACCAGTCGCTTGACCAGGCCACCCAGCAGGAAGTACAGCTGGCGCAGACCCATCAACGCAAAGACGTTGGCCGCGAAGACCAGGTACGGCTCCTGGGTCAACCCGTAGATCGCCGGGATCGAGTCCAGCGCGAAGATCAGGTCGGTGGTACCGAGTGCGACGATCACCAGGAACATCGGCGTCATCAGCTTCTTGCCATCCTCGCGGATCCAGAGCTTCAGGCCGTCCCACTTGTCGGTGGTGTTCAGGTGGTTGCGGGCGAACTTGACCACCGCGTTGTCGCCGTCGTCGTCGTGGTCGGTGTCCCGGATCAGGTTCCACGCCGTGTACACGAGGAACAGGCCGAAGATGTAGAACACCCACGAGAACTGGTTGATCGCCACCGCACCGAGGGCGATGAAGATGCCGCGGAAGATCAGCGCCAGGATGATGCCCACCATCAGGGCTTCCTGCTGGTACTTCCTGGGCACGTTGAAGCTGGCCATGATGATGATGAAGATGAACAGGTTGTCCACGGACAGGCTGTACTCGGTGAGCCAGCCGGCGAAGAACTCCAGGCCGTACTGACCGCCGTGATAGAACCAGGTCCACAGGCCGAAGGCGATGGCCAACCCGACGTAGACCGACAGTGCTTTACCGCACTCTTTCATGGTCGGTTCGTGCGGATTCCGGGCGATGACGATGACATCGAAGATGATGATCGCGATCGTCACGCCGAGGGTGATGGCCCATTCGAGCCCCGAAACATTCATACAGAAAAGCCTCCGGTCGTCAGCAAAACGCCAGAGGTCTCTTCCACCGCTGCGTTACGCAGTTAGCGGTCCACGGCGCCGGTCGTCCGTATGGACGGTCGACGTGATGACGACACCGCAGCGAAGGAATACTCCCCTCTGACGCACATTCTGTCAGGTGGTCTCGAACTTTCGCCAAACGGAGTACCCACCCGGGGCGCGCGCAGCACTCCGCGGACATATCCGACGCCTAGGATCCACAGCTGTGTCAGCCGCTCTCACGCCCGGAATCCCGTCGCAGTACCTGCTGTCGACGTCGGCACCCAAGCCCCGGACGCTGATCGACATCCTCTACGACAGCGCGGAGAGATTTCCCGACTCACCCGCCATCGACGACGGCACCGTCCAGCTCACCTACAGCGAGCTCATCGCCGATATCGAGGACAGTGTGGCGTGGCTGGCCGCCCGCGGCATCGGCCGCGGCGACCGCATCGGGATCCGGATGCCGTCGGGCACCTACGCCCTCTACGTCGCGATCCTGTCGGCTCTGGCAGCCGGGGCGGCCTACGTTCCGGTGGACGCCGACGACCCTCCGGAGCGCGCCGACCTCGTCTTCGGCGAGGCCGACGTGGTGGCGGTGATCACCGAGGCCGGCCTGCAGCGGCGCACCGGCTCATCCCGCGGCTGGCGTGCGGCCGCACCGCTGGGCCGCGACGACGCCTGGATCATCTTCACCTCCGGCTCGACCGGCACCCCCAAGGGCGTGGCCGTCACCCACCGCAGCGCCGCCGCGTTCGTCGACGCCGAAGCCCAGATCTTTCTCAAGGACAACCCGATCGGCCCCGGCGACCGCGTGCTGGCCGGATTGTCGGTGGCATTCGACGCTTCCTGCGAGGAGATGTGGCTGGCGTGGCGTAACGGCGCCTGCCTGGTCCCGGCACCGCGCTCGCTGGTCCGCAGCGGGATGGACCTGGGTCCCTGGCTGGTGTCCCGGGACATCACGGTGGTCTCGACGGTGCCCACGCTGGCGGCGCTGTGGCCCGCCGAAGCGCTCGAAGCGGTCCGGCTGCTGATCTTCGGGGGCGAGGCCTGCCCGCCGGAGCTGGCCGAACGGCTGGCGGTGGACGGCCGCGAGGTCTGGAACACCTACGGACCCACCGAGGCCACGGTGGTGGCCTGCGCCGCTCCGCTGGACGGCAAGGGCCCGGTCAGCATCGGGCTGCCGCTGCCGGGCTGGGACCTGGCCGTCGTCGACTCCGCCGGCAATCAGGTGGGCTACGGCGCGGTCGGCGAACTCGTCATCGGCGGCGTCGGCCTGGCCCGGTATCTCGATCCCACCAAGGACGCCGAGAAATTCGCGCCCATGGAATCGCTGGGCTGGGCGCGCGCGTACCGCAGCGGAGACCTGGTTCGGCTGGAGGCCGACGGCCTCTACTTCCAGGGCCGCGCCGACGACCAGGTGAAGGTCGGGGGCCGGCGCATCGAACTCGGTGAGGTGGATTCCGCCCTGGTGAACCTGCCGGGCGTCTCGGGCGGTGCCGCCGCGGTGCGCAAGACGGCCAGCGGCACGCCGCTGCTGGTGGGTTATATCGCCAGCGCGGACCCGAACTTCGACATCCACGCCGCCCGCGCCGCGTTGGCCGAGGCGCTGCCCGCCGCGCTGGTGCCTCGGCTGATCCTGGTCGACGAACTGCCCACCCGCACGTCCGGCAAGGTGGACCGCAACGCGCTGCCCTGGCCGCCGCCGGGAATGAACATCCACGAGGAAGCCGACGATCTGGGCGGCACCATGGGCTGGCTGGCCGGGCTGTGGCGCGACATCCTGGGTGCCCACATCGAGGGCCCGGAAGCCGACTTCTTCGCCGAGGGCGGCGGGTCACTGTCGGCGGCGCAGTTGGTGGCCGCGCTGCGCCAGCGCTATCCACAGGTGACGGTCGCCGACCTCTACGACCATCCCCGGCTCGGGTCGCTGGCCGGTTATCTCGACGAACTGGACCCGCCGGCCGAGGTCGAGACCCGTCATGTGAAGCCGACGCCGCTGTTCACCCAGGCCGCCCAGGTGATGCTGTCGGTGCCGTTGGCGACGCTGACCGGGCTGCAGTGGGTGACCTGGCTGGCGCTGCTGAACAACGTCTTCTCCTGGGGCTCCTCCCCCCCAGTGCCCTGGCTGAACCCGGTGAGCTGGTGGTGGGTTCTCGCCGGGTTCGTGCTGTTCATCAGCCCTGTCGGCCGGATGGCGATCGCCGTGCTGGGCGCGCAGATGATGCTGTCGGGCCTGGAGCCCGGCACCTACAAGCGCGGCGGCTCCGAACACATGCGGGTCTGGCTCGCCGAACGCCTGGCCGACGCCAGCGGCGCGGAGAACCTGGCCGGCGCGCCCTGGCTGGTCTACTACGCCCGCGCGCTGGGTAACAAGGTCGGCAAGGGTGTCGACCTGCATTCGTCACCTCCGGTGACCGGGATGATGACGCTGGGTCACCGCAGTTCCATCGAACCGGAGGTCGACCTGTCCGGACACTGGATCGACGGCGACCTGTTCCACGTCGGTGAGATCACCATCGGCAACGACGCCACCGTCGGCGCGCGCACCACGCTGCTTCCCGGTGCGGTGATCGGCAAGAACGCCGACGTCGCGCCCGGCTCCGGCGTGGTGGGCAAGGTCAAGAACGGCCAGTACTGGAAGGGTTCGCCCGCCGTGAAATCCGGCAAGGCCAAACATCCCTGGCCGGATCACCGCCCACCGCGGGCCCCGGTGTGGGTGGCGATGTACGGCGTGACCTCGGTGCTGCTGGGCGCGCTGCCGCTGGCCGGGGTGGCGGCCGGGCTGGCCGTCATCGGGTGGGCGGTCCACGACACCGCCACCGTGGGCGAGGCCATTCTGGCCGGGCTGCCCTGGGTGCCGGTGGCGACGCTGGCCGCGATCGTCGTTTATGCGGGGCTCACGGTGCTCGGGGTGCGGGCACTGGCGATCGGCTTGGACGAGGGCTACCACCCGGTGCGCAGCCGGGTCGGCTGGCAGCTGTGGGCCACCGAACGCCTGATGGACGCCGCACGCAATTACCTCTTCCCGCTGTACGCCAGCCTGCTCACACCATGGTGGCTGCGCCTGCTCGGAGCGACCGTGGGCAAGGACACCGAGATCTCGACGGCGCTGCTGACGCCGAAGTTCACCGTGGTGGAGGACGGCGCGTTCCTGGCCGACGACACCATGGTCGCCTCCTACGAGTTGGGCGGCGGATGGATCCACGTGGCCAAGGCGACCGTCGGCAAGCGGGCCTTCCTGGGCAACTCGGGCATCACGCAGCCCGGCCGCCGGGTTCCCGACGACGGCCTGGTGGCGGTCCTGTCGGCGACACCGCACAAGGCCAAACGCGGCTCGTCGTGGCTGGGGAGCCCGCCGATCCGGTTGCGCCGCCAGCCCACCGCCGCCGACGCTCTGCGCACCTTCGAGCCGTCGCGGCGCTTGAAGGCGATGCGCGGCGCGGTGGAGACCTGCCGGCTGATCCCGATGGTGGTGACATTCGCCATCGGCGTTGCGGTGTTGTCCGCGCTCCAGTTGTTGATCACCGAGTTCGGCTACCTGTGGGCCGCGCTGGCCGGCGGTCTGGTGCTGCTGATCGCGGGCGCGGTGGCGGGCGGTATCGCGGTGTTGGCCAAATGGCTTGTGGTAGGCCGCATTCCGGCGGCGGAGTATCCGCTGTGGTCGTCGTTCGTGTGGCGCAACGAGGTGGCGGACACCTTCGTCGAGACCGTGGCCGCACCCTGGTTCGCCCGCGCCGCCAGCGGCACCCCGGTGATGAACCTGTGGCTGCGCGGTCTGGGCGCCACGATCGGCCGCGGCGTCTGGTGCGAGACGTACTGGCTGCCGGAAGCCGATCTGGTGACCCTCGGCCGGGCGGCGACCGTCAACCGGGGCTGCGTGGTGCAGACCCACCTGTTCCACGACCGCATCATGCGGATGGACACGGTGATCCTCGAAGAAGGCGCGACGCTGGGTACCCACTGCGTGGCCCTGCCGGCGGCCAAGCTGGGCGCCGGGGCCACCATCGGCCCGGCGTCGTTGGTGATGCGCGGTGACGAGGTGCCGCCGTCCACCCGTTGGCAGGGCAATCCCATTGCCCCGTGGGTGATCTCGAAGAAGAAGAAGTCCAGCTCGTGAGGAAGAAGAAAGGCACGGCCCCGGTCATCGACCCCTACCTGCCCGGCAACGGGAACTTCGGTTACCGGGTGTCCCGGTATGAGCTCGACCTGGAGTACAAGGTCGCGATCAACCGGCTCTCGGGGACGGCGTCGATCACCGCCGTCACCCTGGCCGAGCTCCGTTCCTTCTCCTTCGACCTGTCGACGGCGCTGTCGGTGTCGAAGGTCTCGGTCAACGGCCGCCGCCCGCAACAGTTCAAGTCCGCCAACGGCAAGCTGAACATCACCCTGGACTCGAAGCTGCCCGCCGGGGCCGCACTGACCGTCGACATCCGCTACAGCGGCTCGCCTCGTCCCATCCGAAGCTATTGGGGCGACGTCGGTTTCGAGGAGCTCACCAACGGTGTGCTGGTGGCCGGCCAACCCAATGGGGCGGCGTCGTGGTTCCCCTGTGACGATCACCCCGCCGCCAAGGCCAGCTTCCGGATCGCCATCAGCACCGACAGCCCGTACCTCGCTGTCGCCAACGGGGAACTGTTGTCCAAGCGGGTCCGCGCGGGGCTGACCACCTGGACCTACGAGCTCGCCGAGCCCACGTCGACGTATCTGACGACATTGCAGATCGGCGACTATGTCACACACAAGCTGCCCAAGGCCCCGGTACCGATGCACGCGGTGCTGCCCGAGAAGCTCAAGCGGGACTTCGATCACGATTTCGGCCGTCAGCCGCAGATGATGAAACTGTTCGTCAAGCTGTTCGGCAAGTATCCGCTGTCCAGCGGGTACACCGTGGTGGTGACCGAGGATGACCTCGAGATCCCCCTTGAGGCGCAAGGCCTTTCGGTGTTCGGTGCCAACCATTGTGATGGCAAGCGGGGCGCGGAGCGCCTCATCGCACACGAGTTGGCGCACCAGTGGTTCGGCAACAGCGTGACCGCGCGGCGTTGGCGTGACATCTGGCTGCACGAGGGGTTCGCCTGTTACGCGGAGTGGCTGTGGTCCGAGGAATCCGGCGGGCCCACCGCCGCGGAATGGGCCCGCCGCTACCACCAGCGGCTCGCCGCCTCACCGCAGGACCTGCTGCTGGCCGACCCAGGCCCGCGGGACATGTTCGACGACCGGGTCTACAAACGCGGCGCCCTGCTGCTGCATTCACTGCGCAAGACCATCGGCGACAAGAATTTCTTTGCGCTGCTTCAGAATTGGACCACCCGGTTCCGGCATTCCACCGTGGTGACCGATGACTTCACCGGATTGGCCGCCAATTACGCCGATCAGTCGCTGCGGCCGCTGTGGTCGGCCTGGTTGTACTCCACCGCAGTCCCGGACTTGTGACGGACTCCCCCACTCCGGCCGGACCCGTCACCCGCAGCAGCGTCGCGAAGGTGGGGGTTGCCACCGCGGTCACCGCACTCTGCGGCTACCTGGTGCTGTACCTGGCAGCCCGCGATCTCGATCCGGCGGGTTTCTCGGTGTTCGCCGTGTTCTGGGGGGCGTTCGGACTGGTGACCGGCGCTGCCTTCGGCCTGCTGCAGGAAAGCACCCGCGAGATCCGGGTGGCCGCCCATGCCGCCCCCGATGGTCGCCCCATCACGCGGCCGCTGCGGGTGGCTGCGGTGGTCGGGGTGTGCACCGCCGCCGTGCTGGCGCTCAGCGCGCTGCTGTGGGCGCCGCACGTCTTCGCCGAATCGCCGCTGCTCTCGGTGGCCCTGCTGTCGGTCGGCCTGGCGGGGTTCTGCCTGCACGCGGCCCTGCTCGGGGTGCTGGCCGGTGACAACCGGTGGAGCCAGTACGGCGCGCTGATGGTCACCGACGCCGTGCTGCGGGTGGTGGTGGCCGTGGCGACCGTGCTGGTGGGCTGGGGGCTGGTCGGATTCCTGTGGGCGACGGTGGCCGGTGCCGCGTCCTGGTTGTTGCTGCTGATCGTCTCCCCGACCACCCGGGCGGCGGCGCAGTTGGTGGCGCATGAGACCACGGCGTCCTTCCTGCGTGGAACGATGCACGCCGTGGCCGCCGCCGGCGCGAGTGCGGTGCTGGTGATGGGATTTCCCGTGCTGCTGAAAGCCACCTCGGGCGACCTGGGGGCCGCCGGCGGTGTGGTGATCCTGGCCGTCACGCTGACCCGCGCTCCCCTGCTGGTGCCGCTCACGGCGATGCAGGGCAACCTGATCGCCCACTTCGTCGACCAGCGCACCCACCGGGTGCGGGCGCTGGCCAAACCCGTCGCCCTGGTGGCGGCTCTCGGCGCGGTGGGCGTGGTGCTGGCGGGTACCGCCGGGCCGTGGCTGCTGCGGGTCGGGTTCGGACCGGACTACGTCACCGAGGGCGCACTGCTGGCATGGTTGACGGCCGCAGCGGTGGCGATCGCCCTGCTCACGGTCACCGGTGCGGCCACGGTGGCCGCGGCACTGCACCGGGCCTACTCGCTGGGGTGGGTGAGCGCGACGGTGGCCTCGGCCCTGCTGCTGACGCTGCCGTTGGCGCTCGAGACGCGCACTGTGGTGGCCTTGTTGTGCGGGCCGCTGGTGGGCATCGCCGTGCACGTCGCGGCCCTCACCTACGCTGCGAGGGCACGGTCGACGTCGCTTGGAGAGAACTCGTCAGGAGAAAGGTGGGGATGACATGAGCTGGCTGGTGACCGGCGGCGCCGGGTACATCGGTTCGCATGTGGTGAAGGCTCTGCTGGACGCGGATATCCCGGTGGTGGTGATCGACGACCTGTCCAGCGGATTCGAGCACTTCGTCCCCGAGGCGGCGCAGTTCGTGCGCGGCACGCTGCTGGACCGCCGGCTCGTCGACGACACCCTCCGCCGGCACAACGTGCAGGGCGTCATCCACGTCGCGGGGTACAAATACGCCGGCGAATCGGTGAAACGACCCCTGCACACCTATGAGCAGAACGTGTCCGCGATGGTCATCCTGCTCCAGGCGATGGAGCACGCCGCCATCGACAAGATCGTCTTCTCGTCGAGTGCGGCCACCTTCGGTGCCGTCGACGTCGAGATCGTCGACGAAGGCACCGTCACCTCACCGCAGTCGCCCTACGGCGAGACCAAGCTGATCGGCGAGTGGCTGCTGCGCGACCTGGGCGTGGCGACCGGGCTCAAGCACACCAGCCTGCGGTACTTCAACGTCGTCGGCTCAGGATCCGATGAGTTGTTCGACGCCAGCCCGCACAACTTGTTCCCCCTGGTCTTCGACATGCTGTACCGCGGGGAAACCCCCCGGATCAACGGCGACGACTACCCGACGCCGGACGGCACCTGCGTACGCGACTACATCCACGTCGCCGACCTGGCCCTGGCACACGTCGCGGCCGCCCGGCGGCTCGACGACGGCCTGCCGGTGGAAGCGGTGTACAACCTCGGCAGCGGATCGGGCACCTCGGTGCGCCAGATCATGACCGCGATCCGGGACGTCACCGGTATCGACTTCGAGCCGACGATCACCCCGCGGCGGCCCGGAGATCCGGCGCGAATCGTGGCGGCCGGCGACCTGGCCGCACGCGATCTGGACTGGGCGATGCGGCACTCGCTACAGGACATGGTGGCCTCGGCGTGGCGGGCCCGTCAGAAGGCCGGAGACGCGTATCCGCGTTAGGAATGCCGCCTTCGGGTTGGTGGCACTGTCCGTGTTGGTCCGTGGGGTGCTGGCCTTCGGCGGCTACTTCTACTGGGATGACCTGATTCTCGTCGGCCGCGCCGGCACCCAGGACCTGTGGTCGCCGGCGTACCTGTTCGACGACCACGACGGCCATGTGATGCCTGCGGGCTTTCTGCTGGGCGGCCTGATCACTCGGCTGGCACCGCTGGTGTGGGCGGGCCCGGCGATCAGCCTGGTGGTACTGCAGCTGCTGGCGTCACTGTCACTGCTGCGGGCACTGCACCTGATCCTCGGTTGGCGGCCGGTGTTGCTGCTGCCCTTGACCTTTGCCCTGTTCACTCCGCTGGGTGTGCCCGGGTTTGCGTGGTGGGCCGCTGGACTGAACTCACTGCCGATGCTGGCCGCGTTGGCGTGGGTGTGCGGTGACGCAATCCTGTTGAGCCGCACCGGCGAGCGACGCTACGCGGTGACGGGCACGTGCGTGTTCCTCGGCGGATTGCTGTTCTTCGAGAAAGCCGCGGTGATCCCGTTCGTCGCCTTCGCTGTGATCGCATTGCTCGGTTATGTTGCCGGCGAACAGGATTGGTTGCGCTCCGCGTGGCGACGCGGTGCGCGGATGTGGCTGCCGGCCCTGGCGGTGACGGCGGCCTGGATCGGTCTGTACATCGTGGTGGTGGACCAGCAGCGGTGGAGTACCGATCTGGGCATGACGTGGGATCTGCTGCGCCGCAGTTTCACCCACGGCATCGTCCCGGGTCTGGCCGGCGGCCCATGGGAGTGGCAGCGTTGGGCGCCGGCTTCACCATGGGCGCTGCCGCCGGTGCCGGTGATGGTGCTGGGCTGGGTGATGCTGGCTGTGACAGTGGCGCTGGCCGTCGCGCGTAAACAGCGGATCGGGCTGGTGCTGGCGGCGGCCCTGGGGTACGCGGTGGCCTGTCAGATACCGATCTATCTGATGCGGTCCTCGCGATTCACCGCCTTGGAGCTGGCCCAGACCCTGCGGTACCTGCCCGATCTGGTGGTGGTGCTCGCTCTGCTGACGGCGATCGGGTTCACCGCGCGCAACAGACCGAGCCCGCTGTTGGACAGTTCGCCTCGTCGGACCGCGGCGCTGACCGTCGTGGTGGCCGCCTTCCTGGCCAGCAGCCTGTATTCGACGTCGACATTCCTGACCAGCTGGCGGGACAATCCGACCAAGGCGTATCTGCAGAACGCCCAGGCCGCGTTGTCGCAGGCGGCGCAGTCCGGTGCGCCGATGCTCGACCAGGAGGTGGACCCGCTGATCCTGCAGCGGGTGGCATGGCCGGAGAATTTGGTCAGCCACATGTTCGCGCTGCTGCCCGACCGTCCCGAATTCGCCTCCAGCACAACCGATTTACGCCTGCTGGACATGACCGGACAGCTGAAGAAGGGCCTGGTGACCTGGGTGCGCTCCATCCGGCAGGGACCGGTCCCGGGATGCGGTTACCTGGCCCAGCCCGAGCAGCCGGTGCTGATGCCTCTCGACGGGCCACTCCTGCCCGCCGACTGGACCGTGGAGCTCAACTACCTGGCCAACAGTGACGGCACCCTGCTGGTGTCCCTGAACGAGGGCGAGCAGGCCAAGGTGCCGGTGCGCCCCGGGCTCAACCGCGTGTTCGTCCGCCTGCCGGGCGCTGGAGACGCCATCACGGTGGAGGCCCAGACCGCCGCGCTGTCGGTCTGCCTGGCCTCTGGACCTGTGGGCTTCGTCGCACCTGTGTGACCGTCGGCGCGACTCTGTGCGAAGTCGGCTCGTGTGGGAAAGTGGCTAGCATGACTAACTTGCGCGACGAAGGCGTCCAGGTTTTGCGGGAACTGCTGCCCGGGCTACTCCCGGACAACGTGCCCAACTCTCAAGTGGACTTCGGCCGCGCCGGTTTCGCCGGCGAGCTGATGGACATCGGGCTGGAGAGCATCTTCGGCAAGCTGTGGACGCGTGAGGGCCTGGCCCGGCGCGACCGCAGCCTGGTCACCCTCGGCATCCTGATCGCACTCGGCGCTGACGAGGAGATGGAGTCACACTTCAAGATCGCCAAGACCAACGGCCTCACGGAGGAGGAACTGGCCGAAGTGATCTATCACGCCTCCGGCTACGCCGGCTTCCCCGCCGCCAACGCGGCCAAGGCCGCCGCGAAACGCGCGCTCGGCAAATGATGGAGCCACCCAGGGGAATCGAACCCCTGACCTATTCATTACGAGTGAATTGCTCTACCGACTGAGCTAGGGTGGCGCGCCCGGCGAACCGGGCGGGATGAGTCTACGGTAGGGCCCGGGCAGCGCCCAAACTCAATCCCGATCCGTTCGGTTCCCCACGTAGACGGGCCCTCTCTCCCCGGCTCCTTCGTCGCCGCCTCGTCGACCCGTCTAGTTGCGCAGCGCCTGCCCCACGGTGGCGACCATGGCGTCGACCGCGAACTTCGGCTTGACGTTGGCGGCCAGGGCCTCCCGGCAGTCGAGCACCGCCTCGATGCACCGCAGCAGCTTCTCCGGTGACGCATGGCCCGCCATCGCCGATACCTGCTCGGTCATATCGGGGTGATTGAGCGCCACGCCCTTGACCCCGGACGACTGCAACAGCGCGTCCCGGAAGTAGGTGGCCAGATCGATGAGCGCCCGGTCCAGGGCATCCCGCGAGGCGCGCGTCTGCCGGGATTTCTGCCGCTTCTCCAGGTCTTTGATCGCCCCGGCCGCGCCGCGCATGGCTCCGGCCGCTCCTTTTCCGGTGCCGCCTGCACCCAGCGCGGTGCGCAGCTCCTCGGTTTCGATCTCGTTGCGGCCCTCGGTGAGCGCCTTGGCTTCGGCTTCCGCGGCGGCCACCAGTTCCTCGGCGGCGGCATAGGTACGGGTGGGGGTGGCGGCGTCACGAGCCATCGCCAGGGCACGCTTGCGCCGGTCCCGGGCGTCCGGATCGGTGGCCAGCCTGCGGGCCCGGCCCACGTGGCCACCGCTGACCGAGGCCGCCCAGGCGGCGTCGTCGGCACTGAGTCCGTCGGAATCGATCAGCACCTGGGCGATGGATTCCGAGGTCGGCGTCACCAGCGCGACGTGCCGGCACCGCGAGCGCAGGGTGATCGCGATGTCCTCGGGATCCACCGACGGCGCGCACAGCAGGAACACCGTCGACGGCGGCGGCTCCTCCACCACCTTGAGCAGCGCGTTGGCCGCACCCTCGGTGAGTCGGTCGGCGTCTTCGACCACCACGATCTGCCAGCGCCCGGTGCTGGGCCGCCGCGACGCGATCTGCACGATGGTGCGCATCTCGCTCACACCGATGGACAGCCCCTCGGGGATGATGCGCCGCACGTCGCCATGGGTGCCGGCCATGGTGGTGGTGCAGGACCGGCATTCACCGCAGCCGGGCACACCGTCGGACGTGCACTGCAGGGCGGCGGCGAAACACAACGCGGCGATGGAGCGCCCGGACCCGGGCGGACCGGTGAGCAACCAGGCGTGCGTCATGCTGCCGGTGGTCAGGGCACTGTGAGTTGCACCACCACGGGCGGCGGTGGCAGCCGCCACCAGCTCCGTCTCCACCGCATGCTGGCCGACCAAACGCGCAAAAACCCCGGACATTGCTGCCAACCCTAACGGCTGGCAGCGACATGGCAGTGCCGACCGATACGGTAATCGGGTGACCACCGAGGCAGCACCTCCCGGGCGAATCAGCGCATTCGTCCGCTGGGTGGTGCGTACGCCCTGGCCGGTGTTCACCCTCGGCATGCTGCAGGCCGACATCATCGGTGCGCTGTTCGTGCTCGGCTTCCTCCGTTTCGGCCTGCCGCCGGAGGATCGGGTGCAACTGCAGGACCTGCCCGCGATGAACCTGATGATCTTCCTGTCGGTGCTGCTGGTGTCGTTCGCCGTCGGCGCCTACGTCAGCCTGCGGCTGCTCATGCCGGTGTTCCGCTGGCAACGGCGCGACGGGCTGCTGAGGGACGCGGACCCCGAGACCACCGCGCTGGCCCGCACCCGGGCCCTGCGCATGCCGATCTACCGCACCCTGATCAGCCTGGCGAACTGGTGCCTCGGCGGCATCGTCTTCGCCCTGGCGGCCTGGTCGACGGCCAAGCACTCCCTGCCGGTGCTCGGGGTGGCCACCGGCCTGGGGGCCACCGCCACCGCCATCATCGGCTACCTGCAGTCCGAACGCGTGCTGCGTCCCGTCGCGGTGGCCGCACTGCGCGGGGGTGTGCCCGAGAACTTCCACGCCCCCGGTGTGATCCTGCGGCAGGTGCTGACCTGGGTGCTGTCCACCGGGGTGCCGTTGCTGGCGATCATCCTGAGCGTCGGCGCGAGCAAGCTGTCACTGTTCCGTGCGACCGCTGACAGCACGCTGATCCCCATCCTGCTGATGGCGCTGGCGGCGCTGATCATCGGACTGGCCGGCACCGTTCTGGTCGCCATGTCGATCGCCGACCCCCTGCGGCAGCTGCGCTGGGCGCTCGGCGAGGTGCAGCGCGGCAACTACAACGCCCACATGCAGATCTACGACGCCAGCGAACTCGGCCTGCTGCAGGCCGGTTTCAACGACATGGTGCGCGACCTGGCCGAGCGGCAGCGGTTGCGTGACCTGTTCGGCCGGTATGTCGGCGAGGACGTCGCCCGCCGCGCGCTGGAACGCGGCACCGAGCTCGGCGGACAGGAACGTGACGTCGCGGTGCTGTTCGTCGACCTGGTGGGATCCACCCATCTGGCCGCCACCCGGGCGCCCGCGGACGTGGTGATCCTGCTCAACGAGTTCTTCCGCGTCGTCGTCGACACCGTGGCCCGCCACGGCGGGTTCGTCAACAAGTTCCAGGGCGACGCCGCGCTGTGCATCTTCGGTGCGCCCATCGAGCATCCGGACTCCTCCGGCGCCTGCCTGGCCGCCGCCCGTGAGTTGCACGACGAACTGCTGCCCGTGCTGGGCACCGCCGAATTCGGGATCGGTGTCTCGGCCGGTCGCGCCATCGCCGGTCACATCGGCGCGCAGGCCCGGTTCGAGTACACCGTCATCGGCGACCCGGTGAACGAAGCCGCCCGCCTCACCGAGCTCGCCAAGCTCGAACCCGGCCACGTGCTGGCCTCGGCCACCGCCGTCAGCAACGCCGTCGACGCCGAAGCCCTGGCCTGGGACGTCGGCGAGATCGTTGAACTGCGCGGCCGCATCGCCCCCACACAGCTGGCGCGACCGGTCAATCTCGCTGTGCCCAGCGAGATCTCGCGTTAGCGCGGCACCGGCTGAGCTCAGGCTTTCTTGGCAGGCGCTTTCTTGGCCGCTTTCTTGGCGGGCGCCTTCTTCGCGGCCGTCTTCTTCGCGGCTGCCTTCTTCTTCACCGGTCCACGCGCCCGCCGGTCGGCGAGCAATTCCGAGGCCCGTTCGTCGGTGATCGACATGACGTCGTCACCCTTGCGCAGGCTGGCGTTGGTTTCACCGTCGGTGACATAGGGGCCGAAGCGGCCGTCCTTGATCACCATCGGCTTGCCGGAGGCAGCGTCGTTGCCGAGTTCGCGCAGCGGGGGTGTCGCCGCGGCTTGCCGCCCGCGCCGTTTGGGCTCGGCGTAGATCTTCAGCGCCTCGTCCAAGGTGATGGTGAACATCTGCTCTTCGGTGGCCAGCGAACGAGAGTCGGTGCCGCGCTTGAGGTATGGCCCGTAGCGGCCGTTCTGCGCGGTGATCTCCTCACCGTTGGCCGGATCCACGCCGACCACCCGCGGCAGCGACAGCAGCTTGAGCGCATCCTCGAGGGTCACCGTCTCGAGATCCATGGTGCGCAACAGCGATCCGGTGCGCGGTTTCGGGCCCGTCGGCTTCTTGCCCTTCTTGGCCGTGACACCGTCTTCCGGCTCATCCGGCGGGGGCAGCACCTCGGTGACGTACGGGCCGTAACGGCCGTCCTTGGCGACGATCTCGTGACCGGTCTCCGGGTCGATACCCAGCGAGCGGCCCTCCTGCGGCGTCGAGAACAGCTTCTCGGCCAGTTCCAGCGTCAGCTCGTCGGGCGTGAGCTCGTCGTTCAGGTTGGCCCGCTGCGGTGTGAGCTCACCGTCGTCACCGGTGACCATCCGCTCCAGATACGGGCCGTTGCGACCCACCCGGACATTGATCGCGCGGCCTTCGGCGTCGTCGAACAGCTTGATGGAGTTGACTTCTCGCGCGTCGATGTCTTCGAGATTGCCGCCGACGAGCTTCTTGAGGCCGCCGGCGCGGGCGATCGAGCCGTCGACGCCGTGCTCGCCGCCGAAGTAGAAGTTCGACAGCCAGTTGGTGCGCTGCTCGGTGCCGGAGGCGATCGAGTCCAACTCGTCTTCCATCGCGGCGGTGAAGTCGTAATCGACCAGGCGGCCGAAGTGATGTTCCAGCAGACCGATCACGGCGAACGCCACCCAGCTGGGCACCAGCGCGCTGCCCTTCTTGTGCACGTAGCCGCGGTCCTGGATGGTCTTGATGATCGACGAGTACGTCGAGGGCCGGCCGATGCCGAGTTCTTCGAGCGCCTTGATCAGCGACGCCTCGGTGTAGCGGGCCGGCGGATTGGTGGAGTGGCCGTCCGGCGTGAGCTGGTTGGCCTGCACCCGCTGACCCTGGGTCAGGTTCGGGAGGCGGCGCTCGGCGTCGTCGGCCTCACCACCGGCCTGCTCGTCGAGGCTCTCGACGTACGCCTTGAGGAAGCCGGCGAAGGTGATGGTGCGACCGCTGGCCGAGAACACGACGTTCTCACCCGTGGCCGCCTGCCCGGAGATCCGCAGACTCAAGGTGGTGCCGCGGGCGTCGGCCATCTGGGAGGCGACGGTGCGCTGCCAGATCAGCTCGTAGAGCCGGAACTCGTCGTTCTCCAGCTCCCGCCGCACGCCGTCCGGGGTGGCGAAGGTGTCACCGGCCGGCCGGATGGCCTCGTGGGCCTCCTGGGCGTTCTTGACCTTGCGGGTGTACTGGCGGGGTGAGGGGTGCACGTACTGCTCGCCGTAGAGCTGTGCAGCCTGCGTTCTGGCGGCGTTGATGGCCGACTGCGACAACGTGGTCGAGTCGGTACGCATGTAGGTGATGTAGCCGTTCTCGTAGAGCCGCTGCGCGATGCTCATGGTGCGCTCGGACGAGAACCGCAGTTTGCGGCCGGCTTCCTGCTGCAGCGTCGAGGTCATGAACGGTGGGTACGGCTTACGGGTGTAGGGCTTCTCCTCCACCGACGACACCGCCAGCGTCGCCCCTTGCAGCCCGCTGACCAGGGCGCCCGCGCTGGATTCGGTGAGCACCACCACTTCGTCGGGCTTGCGCACGGCGCCCAGGGAGTCGAAGTCCCGGCCGGTCGCGACACGTTGGCCGTCGACGGACACCAGGCGCGCGTTGAACACCGGCGGCTGCGCCGTCGGATCGGACACGCTGGCGTCCAGCTCGGCCGCGATGTCCCAGTACTCGGCGCTGCGGAACGCCATCCGCTCGCGTTCGCGCTGCACGATGATCCGCGTCGCCACCGACTGCACCCGGCCCGCGGACAGTTTCGGCGCCACCTTTTTCCACAGCACCGGCGACACTTCATAGCCGTACAGCCGGTCCAGGATGCGCCGGGTCTCCTGCGCGTCCACCAGATCGTTGTCCAGGTCACGGGGCGATTCGGCGGCGGCGCGGATGGCAGGTTCGGTGATCTCGTGGAACACCATCCGCTTGACCGGGATGCGGGGCTTGAGGGTTTCCAGCAGGTGCCAGGCGATGGCTTCACCCTCGCGGTCACCGTCTGTGGCCAGATAGAGCTCGTCGACGTCCTTGAGCAGGCCCTTGAGCTCGGTGACAGTGCTCTTCTTCTCCGGGCTGACGATGTAGAGAGGTTCGAAGTCGGCGTCGACGTTGACCCCGAGCCGGGCCCACGGCTCCGATTTGTACTTCGCGGGCACGTCGGCAGCCGCGCGCGGCAGGTCCCGGATGTGTCCGCGAGAGGATTCGACGATGTAGTTCGAACCCAGATATCCGGCGATCTTGCGCGCCTTGGTGGGCGATTCGACGATCACCAGACGTCGAACCCCGCCAGTACTGCCGCCGTTCTTACGGCCATCGCCAGCCACGTGCGCCTACGCTCCGCTCCTACAGTTGTTCGCTCCTACAGGCCCCCGACCCTGCGGGCAACTGCCAATTTTGCATTGTGGGCCCCGTGACGCAAACCGGTAACAGGCGTCACACCTGTCAAACACGGGGCCAATGAGTGAACGCTTCAACATCGGCCGGTGGTTCCCCCACGTTCTCTACCAGGCGCGATAGCCTTCTTCGGCCACTGATACGCAGGGCCGGACGACTGCCGCGAGTACCGATCAGAGTCGGTGCGATCCCAACCCGCATCAAGGCCGACGCCAGCGGCGAGTGCGTGTCCGGTGCGTGCGGGTCCAGACCCAACAGGTAACGGTCCGACTCCGGTGCGCCGGCCGCCAAAGTCCACGCCCGCAGCTCCCGCGGCCCGGGCAGCCACTGCGGCGGCACCGTCTTGACCGCCCCACGAGTCCATTCCCGGGCGATCCCGACCAGCCGCGCATCGACCGCTGTGCGCACCAGGGGGGTGTTCTCGTCGGTCCGGCTGATCTCCGGCGTCAGTCCGGCGTCGGAGATCATCTCGGCCAGCGCCACCGCCCGCCACTCGTGCTCGACGACCACCGACAGTCGCGCACCGGCATCGAGCAGGACCAGCTGCCCACCCGTGGCGAGCAATCCCGTCAGATCCGTGACGGCAGGCGGCACCGACTCCGCGGAGAAGAAGGACAGCTGCGCCACGCCACTGACAGTAAGGCAGCCCGGAAAGGGAACACCCCCGCCGGATCATCCGTACGGGGGTGTGTCGTCAGTGTCGTCGCTCAGACGGCGCGGACGCCGGTGGCCTGGGGGCCCTTGGGGCTCTGGCCGACCTCGAACTCAACTCGCTGGTTCTCCTCGAGGGTGCGGAAGCCCGACCCCTGGATTTCCGTGTAGTGGACGAACACGTCAGCGGAGCCGTCCTCGGGTGCGATGAAGCCGAAGCCCTTTTCCGCGTTGAACCACTTCACAGTTCCCTGTGGCATCTTTCGATCTTTCCTTAACTTGTAACTACCGGGTGCGGCGCACCGACGTCCGGTGAGCCGGGCCCGTTCCGACCGCACATCCTTCGCAGGAACCGCGACCGCAACGTCGATCCTGCGAAAGCTTTGACACCACACAGAAGCTGCGACCACCCTTATCCAAGCACGTTCGGGGCCGCCGCGACAGTCTCGTTGCTACAGACTGGTGAACAATTTCGGATGTGACGGCGAATTTCGGCAGCGAGCTCCTTTCTGCGGCTGTTTCCAAGGCCATTTCCGGTACCGACGGCACCGAGAATCCAATCCGTCACGTGGCCGAACTGCCCGCTCGCCAAGGCATGCCGAAGCAGTGGCCGGCATGGGCCGACCCTGAGCTGGTCACCTTGTTCACCGACCGTGGGATGCAGGCTCCGTGGTCGCACCAGGTGGCCGCCGCCGACCTGGCTCATTCCGGACGTCACGTGGTGATCAGCACCGGTACCGCGTCCGGGAAATCGCTGGCCTACCAGCTGCCCATCCTGCAGGCGCTGCTCTCCGACCGGCGGGCCAGGGCGCTGTACCTCTCGCCGACGAAGGCGCTGGGCCACGACCAGCTCCGCACCGCTCACGAGTTGACGGCCGCCGTCCCCAGGCTGGCCGATGTGGCACCCACGGCGTATGACGGGGACAGTGCCTCCGAGGTGCGCCGGTTCGCCAGAGAACGCTCGCGCTGGCTGTTCTCCAATCCTGACATGATCCATTTGTCGATGTTGCGCAACCACGCCAGATGGGCGGTCTTCCTGCGCGGATTGCGATACATCGTCGTCGATGAATGCCATTACTACCGGGGTATTTTCGGGTCCAACGTGGCAATGGTGTTGCGACGGCTGCTGCGGCTGGCCGAACGGTATTCGGGGGCGCCGACGGTGATCTTCGCCAGCGCCACCACGGCGTCTCCCGGTGAGACGGCCGCCGAGTTGATCGGCCAGACCGTCACCGAGGTGACCGCCGACGGCTCCCCGCACGGCGCCAGGACGGTGGCGCTGTGGGAACCGGCGCTGCGCACCGACGTCACCGGCGAACACGGCGCCCCGGTACGCCGGTCGGCGGGCGCGGAGGCGTCCCGTGTGATGGCCGATCTGATGACCGAAGGCGCGCGCACCCTGACCTTCGTGCGGTCACGCCGCGGCGCGGAGCTCACCGCGCTCGGAGCCCGGGCCAGGTTGGAGGACACCGCACCCGATCTCGTCGACAAGGTGGCGTCGTACCGGGCCGGCTACCTCGCCGAGGACCGGCGTGAACTCGAGCAGGCCCTGGCCGACGGCCGGCTGCGCGGGATGGCCACCACCAACGCGCTCGAACTGGGGGTCGACATCTCCGGTCTGGACGCGGTGGTGCTGGCGGGGTTTCCCGGAACGGTCACCTCCTTCTGGCAGCAAGCGGGCCGATCCGGTCGACGAGGCCAAGGCGCCCTGATCGTGCTGATCGCCCGCGATGACCCTCTGGACACCTACCTGGTGCACCACCCGGCCGCTCTGCTGGACAAGCCCATCGAGCGGGTGGTCATCGATCCCCGCAATCCATATGTCCTGGGGCCGCAATTGCTGTGCGCGGCAACCGAACTGCCACTGAGCGAAGCCGAGGTACGGACCTTGGACGCCGAGACGGTGATCGGCGAGCTGGTCGACGACGGCCTGCTGCGGCATCGCGGAGACCGCTTCTACCCCGCGCCTGGGGTGGACCCGCACGCCGCGGTCGACATCCGGGGTTCGATCGGCGGGCAGATCGCGATCGTCGAGTACGGCACCGGCCGGCTGCTCGGCGGCACCGGCGCCGGGCAGGCGCCTGCCACGGTGCACCCGGGTGCGGTCTACCTGCACCAGGGTGAGACCTATGTGGTGGACGACCTCGATTTCGAGGCCGCCGTGGCGTTCGTCCACGCCGAGGACCCCGGCTACACCACCCACGCCCGCGAACTCACCGACATCACGGTCACCGGGGCCGGCGAGCAGATCGATCTCGGCGACGTCACCCTGGGGTTCGTCCCGGTGGCGGTGACCCACACCGTGATCGGCTACCTACGCCGGACGTTGGCCGGTGAGGTGATCGATTTCGTCGAACTCGACATGCCGACGAGCACCCTGCCGACGGTGGCCGCGATGTACACGCTGACACCGGAACTGTTGGAGCGCAACGGGATCGAACCGCTGCGCATCCCCGGCGCGCTGCACGCGGCCGAGCATGCGGCCATCGGGTTGCTGCCCCTGGTCGCCAGCTGCGACCGCGGTGACATCGGCGGCCTGTCCACCGCGATCGGCCCGAGCGGATTGCCGACGGTGTTCGTCTACGACGGCTATCCCGGCGGCGCCGGCTTCTCCGAACGGGGCTATCAGCAGATCGAGACGTGGTTGAGTGCCACCGCGGCCGCCATCGAGGCCTGCGAATGCCCTCAGGGCTGCCCGTCGTGTGTGCAATCGCCGAAATGCGGCAACGGCAACGATCCGCTCGACAAAGCGGGAGCCGTCGTCGTGCTGCGCTCGGTGCTGAACGAACTGGCACGACGACTGTGAGACCAACCTCGACAAAAGTGGCTCGGGCCCAATGAGTAACGACCGACCCCTCGACGGCCGCCCCTTCGGGCGCCACTCCACCGTGGCTGGTGCGGTCGAACGGTCGGACAACACGATCCGTTCCCCATCCCCGACAGGTCGGGCACAACCGGAAAATTACCCGCAGCGATAGTGGGGTGCAAATCCGACGTGAGACGTTACCGGAGGTCACCGCAGAAAATCAGGGGATCAGCTACGGATTTCGTTGCCATAACCTCTGTGGCGGCTGTGAAAACCGCAGTAAAGTCTCGCCATGGCCCACGACTGGCTACTCGTCGAGACGCTCGGCGACGAGCCAGTGGTGGTCGCCCAGGGTGACCAACTGAAAAACCTCGTGCCCATCACGGTGTTCCTGCGCCGCAATCCCTACCTCGACAGCTTCCGGCAAGCCGTGGCGGACACCGCGGCAGCCGCCGAGAGCCTGCACCGCCGCACCCCGAGAGACCACCGGGTGGTGCGCACCGAACCGGTGGTCATGTCCGACGGCCGGGTCCACGGGGTGCACATCTGGCTCGGCCCGCCCGATGCCGTGCCGCCACCGCGCTCGGTGCCGGGCCCGCTGGTGTGGAACCTGACCACCGGCGTGGCAACCGATACCGCGCAGTCGCTGGCCAACAGCGGGATGAACCCCGACCACGAGCGGACCCACGGCAGAGCCTTCGCCGAGGACCTGCCGACGCGGGATCTCAATGCCAGCGAGACCGAAGTGCTGTCGCTGGCAGTCCGGAACACGCCCGGAACGACGTACTGCAACACCTGGGATGTCACCGACCGCGAGGGCCGTTTGATCACTGTGGGTTTTGTGGCCCGCTCGGGCCTCGAGCCCGCCCCCGACGGCACCTCGCATCTGCTGGTGCGGGCGATGAACTGGCGCAGCCACCGCGCCACACCGCCTGTGGCGCAGGACAATCTGGCCCAGCGCATCCTCGACGGCCTGGCCCGGCCGGGCAGCTACCGGGCGCTGGTGGACATCAACACCTGGACGCTGCTGAAGTGGCTGGACGAACCGTGCCCGCTCTACGACTGGCGCGGGCACACCGGCGCCCCGTGGGTGCACCCCGAGGACACCCCGCTGATCGACATCATGACGGCCGAGCTCGATGGCGGCTTGACCGAACAGGTGCTCCGGCTCCCCGGCCACGACGGCGGCTGGGTGCACATCCACGTGACCGTGCACCGGGTGGAGCTCGAACCCGGCACGTTCGCGGGCATGATCACGCTGCGCCAGCCCACCGCCACCGAGGTGGCCGTCTAGCCCGGGCCCGCCCTGGCACCGGCGTGGGCGTGGCCGGTACCCCAGCGCCCCAACCGCACCGGCACCGTCACGCGCACCGTGACGTCGAGTCCCTGCACCGAACAACCCGCGCTGCCGGCCCGCATCGCCGCGGCCACCGCCTCGGCGACCGCGCAGGCGGCCTGCCGGCCGTCGACCAACCGACC